>JBGTMS010000136.1:0-35155 GCA_041743425.1 Zeaxanthinibacter sp.
GCTTCCATCGGGGATTATTCCTTCATCAACTTTATGGAAAAGGGAGAAATAAAAACGGTCGAACTGGAGAGAACACTCCAGGAATTGCAGGGACTGGAATTGAAGTTTGACCTGAATATTACCCCGGATGCTGAGGTTGAAATCGTAATCGATCAGAAAAACGGAAGCTCTCTCAAAGGGACCGGAGAAGGCCTGCTGTACATCGAAATCAATACCAATGGGAAATTCAACATGTTCGGGGATTTTGTGGTGGTCACCGGACTGTATAATTATAAGTTTGGCGGAGTCATTGATAAAACTTTCAGTGTAAGGCCCGGCGGAACTATTAACTGGGAAGGAGAACCTCTGGATGCGAGGCTGAACATGGAAGCCATTTATTCGCTGAATGCCAATCCGGCCCCTTTGCTGGATAATTCAGGATTTGTGCGGCGTATCCCGACGGATGTGGTAGTGGCTCTCACAGAGGATCTGGCCCATCCGAAAATCGATTTTAAAATTGAATTTCCGGGTACGAGTTCCATTGTTAAGTCAGAATTGGAATACCGTCTTCAGGATCCGACGGTGGAAGAACAGAACGCCTTCTTTCTTCTGGCTCAGGGAACTTTTGTCAATGAACAGACGGGGATCAACCAGCAGGCCGTCACAGGGAACCTGATACAAACGGCCTCAGGCCTGTTAAATTCGGTTCTTGGGGGGAACAATGATAAATTTGACTTCGGAGTGTCTTATGAACAGGGATACCAGGACCTTGACAATATAGAGACCGAGGACAGGATTGGTGTTACCGTTTCCACTCATATAAGCGATAAGGTCCTTTTTAATGGCCGATTCGGCGTTCCGGTAGGAGGGGTTACGGAGACGGTAGTGGCCGGGGATGTGGAGGTTCAGGTTTTGCTCAATGAAGAGGGAACGCTTCGTGCAAAAATCTTTAACCGGGAAAATGAAATCCAGCAGTTTCTTGCAGACAGACAGGGCTACACCCAGGGGATCGGTTTATCATACGAAGTGGACTTTAACAGCTTTCGGGAATTGCTTGGCAAAATCTTTCAGGGCGAAGAGATCCCTGAACCTCAGCCGCCGGCGGAACCGGTAATGGTGCCATCTTCAGTCATGGGGAGGGACAGTTTGATTCAATTTTATCCCAAGTTGAGAAAACCCTTGTAACCGAACTTCTTTTTTTCCGGAGCTGGTTGAATATTTTCCAAAAAAATATAAATTTATCAACTATATCGATTTCGCTTCCCTTTGATCCCAAATTATGGAAATGGGATTTACATATTTTCCTAAAAGTTTGCTAATTTCGCAATTCGATTTTTTTAATGGCCTCAGAGATAAATAAAATAGCAGTGCTGACCTCAGGGGGAGATTCGCCCGGAATGAATGCCGCCATCAGATCCGTGGTTAGAACCTGTGCATATCTTAAAGTAGACTGTGTTGCGGTCTACCGCGGTTATGAAGGGATGATTGACGGGGATTTTATCTCCATGAATGCCAGAAGTGTCAACAACATTATCAATAAGGGGGGGACCATCCTGAAGTCGGCCCGATGTGACGAATTCCGAACACCCGAAGGTCGGAAAAAGGCCTTTGATCAGCTGACAAGTGCAAATATTAACGCCTTTGTCGTCATAGGGGGCGATGGTAGCCTCCGGGGAGCAATGACCTTCCATGAAGAATACGGGTTTCCCGTTATGGGGATTCCGGGAACCATAGACAACGACATATTCGGCACCAGGTATACACTCGGATTTGATACCGCGCTAAATACCGTGGTTGATGCCATCGACAAGATAAGGGACACCGCCAGTTCTCATAACCGCCTCTTTTTTGTGGAAGTTATGGGAAGGGACGTCGGACATATCGCTCTAAACGCAGGCGTGAGTGCCGGAGCGGAAGAAATCCTGATTCCGGAGCACAATCTGGGACTTGACAGATTGCTGGAATCGCTCAAACGAAGTAAGAAATCTGGCAAATCTTCGAGCATTGTTGTGGTGGCGGAAGGGGATAAGATAGGAAAGAATGTATTCGAACTGAAAGAATATGTAGAGGAAAACCTGCCCATCTACGATGTACGGGTTTCCGTACTGGGTCATATGCAGCGGGGGGGCAGACCCTCAGCTTTTGACAGGGTACTGGCAAGCCGTATGGGCGTCAGGGCAGTGGAAGCGCTACTAGAAGGCAAGTCGAACCTTATGGTGGGCATCATGGATAATAAGATCACCCTGACACCTATTATCACAGCGATCACGGGACACACAGAAATAGATAGGGAACTCATCAGGGTTTCCGATATCATGACTACATAGATTGTAAACGTAAAAAAAATAACATGGCGAATTTGAAAGTTGGAATTAACGGATTTGGAAGGATCGGCAGGCTTGTATTCAGGGCTTCCATAAAAAGAGGCGATGTAGATATAGTGGCCATTAATGACCTCCTGGAGGTAGACCATCTCGCCTATTTGCTGAAATATGACTCTGTACACGGCAACTTTGAGGGAACTGTGGAAGTTAAGGATGGTCATCTGGTGGTCAATGGCAAAAAAGTCCGGATTACTGCGGAAAAAGATCCGAAGAGTTTGAAATGGGATGAGGTTGGCGCGGAAATCGTCGCGGAATGTACAGGTATTTTTACAACCATGGAAATGGCGCAATACCATATTGATGGTGGGGCTAAGAAGGTGGTTATATCTGCTCCTTCCAAGGATGTTCCTATGTTTGTTATGGGTGTAAACCACAAGGAGGTAAAAGCGTCTGATACTATTGTTTCCAATGCTTCCTGCACTACCAATTGTCTGGCCCCGCTAGCCAAAGTTATCAATGATACCTATGAAATTGTTGAAGGGTTGATGACGACGGTACATGCCACCACCGCCACTCAACTCACTGTTGACGGGCCATCCAAAAAAGATTTCAGGGGTGGACGAAGCGCGATGCTGAACATTATCCCGGCAGCCACCGGGGCTGCAAAAGCGGTGACTAAGGTGATACCCGAACTTGAAGGGAAGCTTACAGGAATAGCGTTCAGGGTTCCAACAGCAGACGTTTCCGTGGTAGATCTTACGGTCCGTGTGAAGAAGGCAACCTCGTATGAGGACATCAAAAAAACAATTAAAGCGGCCGCCGACGGACCTATGAAGGGAATTATGGGCTATACAGACGAACTTGTGGTGTCTCAGGACTTTGTTGGGGACACCCGAACCAGTATTTTTGATGCGGATGCCGGGATGGAACTAAATTCCAATTTCTTCAAATTGATTTCCTGGTACGACAATGAAGCAGGGTATTCTAATAAATTGGTGGAACTCGCCCTTCATATTTCAAAGCTTTAACTGATCGGGCTTTTCCCGGTTGGGCTTTTATACTCAAGTAGTTCATGGTAGTAATTGTAGACAGCGGCGCGACCAAAGCGGACTGGATCGGGCTGGATGCCAAGGGGAACCAGATTTTCTTTACCCAAACCCTGGGACTTAGTCCGGAAGTGTTGACTACAGATGTCATTGTGGACAGGATGTCCAATAACTTTGAACTGTCCAAAAACAGCAGCAAGGTCACCCGTCTGTATTTCTATGGCGCAGGTTGCGGTACGGCTCGCATGAAGACATTCCTGAAAGAGATTTTTCAGGATTTTTTCCCTACTGCAAAAATCGAAGTACAGGAAGATACCTATGCTGCCATCTATGCCACAACCAAGATAGGTCATCCCGGAATTGTGTGTATCCTCGGTACCGGGTCCAATTGCAGCTACTATGACGGGCATCAGCTTTTTCAAAAAGTGATATCTTTGGGGTATATCCCAATGGATGACGGGAGCGGCAACTTTTTTGGCCGCAAGCTGATAAGAGATTACTATTATCACAAAATGCCTCAGGAACTGAGTATTCGCTTTGCCAAACAATATAATCTGGACGCGGACGTCATTAAGGAAAACCTGTATAAAAAACCAAATCCCAACACCTATCTCGCCACCTTTGCCAAATTTTTGATTGACAACAAAGACCATCCGTACAGCAAAGGTGTCATCGACAAAGGATTTCAGCAGTTTGTCAACAATCACATCATGCAGTTTGAAATGGCTACCAAATTGCGAATCAGCTTTGTTGGGAGTATTGCTTTCTTTTTAAAGGACGAGCTTGCGGTGGTACTTGAAAGGAATGATCTGGTCCTTGGGGTCATAAGGCAGCGGCCCATAGAAGGATTGGTAGAATTTCACAAGGATAATATTTAGAAGAGCAGGGCTCTTCCGTTATTTAATTTCCCTTATAATCTCTCTTACACCTGATCTCGTACCGCAATCATCGAGATTTCCACATTGACAAACTTCGGTAAATTGGCCACTGCAATGGTCTCCCTGGCTGGTGCCGTATCGGGATCAAAATACGCGGAATAGGTTTCATTGACCTCGGAGAACTGATCCATATTTTTAAGAAAAATGGATGATTTTACAACCTCTTCAAAAGTCATCCCGGCGGCCTCAAGGATAGCTTTCAGGTTCTTCATTACCTGTTCAGTTTCCTGTCTTATGTCGCCTTCAATCAGCTTATCTGTTTCGGGATCCATGGGGATCTGCCCTGAAATGTAAAGCATGTTGCCGGAAAGGATGGCCTGACTATAAGGTCCTATCGGCATTGGAGCCTGAGAGGTGTAGATGATTTGTTTCATATTTATATAGTTTTGTTGTTGATTCGATTAATTGTGAATAACGGTTAAGCTTTTTAAGTCGAAAATGCTCTTACCCTGATCCCAAAGGCCAATAATGTTCTTTATCACTGCTATTTTTATAGGTTTTTCTCCCTTTTAGGGTTGGGGAACAGAAAAATCCAGTTTCATTGGCTTATCCATTATTCAAGTTGGTTGCTCATCCGAATGCCCTCAAAGAACCTGATTTGTCTTATCTCATCGACGTGGGGGCTGACTGCGGTTTTCCCATTTGAGATCCTGAAGAATGGAGCTTTTTATGCCAATAAAGAAATTCCACCGTTCATAAGTCCCGAAAGGGGTCCAGCTAAAATTCATCTTAAAACTTTTCAAATCCCTTTCAAATCGCAGCTGGGTAATCGTGAAGCCCATACGTTTGATATCATACCCTGATGATACTCCCACTTTCCACCGGGGTGACAGACTTACATTTCCTGAAAACATAAGTGAGTGATTGTTGAATTCATTCTGACGGTTCGAATTGTTATACCCTACTGCGTATTGCAATCGAAGATCCCAGGGAATCTGGGTTCCGAAAATCGGATTTTGAACGTCATCCTCATCCCTGTTGTCAAAACTACTTTCATCAAAGTCATTGGCCTGCCCGAAAAGGTCATCCGTACGACCACCGCTGGCGGCTACATAATTATCGCCGTCATAGGGATCCTGCTCATCTTCAGGTTCTTCCGTGGGCTGAAAATCCTTGCTGCTGATGGCGTAACTCAGGTTGGCCCTGGCAGAGGTAAGCCGAAACAGACTTCCGCCGTTATCCACATTAAAGGTACTGATCCGGGTCCCATTGTTATCTATCGCATAAGGATCCAGGTTGGCTCCGAAATTGATAGACATTTTACCGTCAAGGATGTCGGTACCTCCTGTAATGCTCAAGGGGCTCAATTTCAGGGAATCGGCCTCAAAATTATAGGAGGTCGAAAGGTTAAAACTGTTCAATAGCATGATCTTCTTGGGTTCCAGCGCGGTTGAATCCTTATCCCGTACCTTGGCCTCCAGCGTGTTCGAAAGGGAGAAACTCATGGCATTGGACTCCCCCAGGCTAGGAGCGCCATATAGCGTATTCTGAAAACGGCTGTACTGCACATTCTCTCCGGTCATCACATTCAGGTATTCTTCATAATACTGCTCAAAACTTGGGGCATAACCGTACCCTATACTGGGTCGCATTATATGGCGTATGGCCTGTATCTTTTTATCTTCCCCTAAATTAAAAGTTCCGTATACTGTCGTTCCCAGGCTTGCGCTCAGGTTGTACTGGTTATAGCGGTCAAAGCCACTTATGGTATCTGTCACTACGGTTTGTGTATCCGTGTCATAGCGGCGGTTGAAGGTCTCCAGACTCCAGACATCCTCGTAGGAACCTCCGAGACTTACACTGAAATGTTTGGCCAGTTTAAAATTAGTATTTACCGGGATACGGTGTCTCGCGCCTACCTTGGCATTGTCAAACATACGGGCGGTCAGAAAATCGGTATCCGTGGTCTGTAAACTGTTTCTTGCGTTAAGGTCATACTGGAAATTGATGTTCTGGATGACCCCTTTCTTAATTCCATCTCTTTTGGCAAAGGGATAAATTCGTTCCAAACTGGCTTGTAGGGTGGGCAAAGTCACATCCACCACGTTCGTATTGGTATTTTGGTTGTGGGTCGCAGTAAGGCTGAGGTTGACCGAGGGGTAGGCGGGAAAGGTTTTTGAGTAAGAAATGGAGGAAGACAGGTTGTTTACCTGGGTATTGGGCAGGTTCTGCTGTAGCAGGGAATTCCGGTAATACTGACTACTTCCCAGGTTGACCGATGCAGAGAGTCTGGAATTAGGGCTCGACTTGGCATCCTGGGCATGACTGATCTGGATATTATAAATCGTACCCCGGCTATAATCATCAAAACCTTTCTGGCTGGTGATCTGGTTCTCAAATCTGAAATTCACATTTCCCCTGTACCGGTAGCGTTTGGCATAAACGGACTGGGTTCTGAATCCGTAACTCCCGTTGGTATAGATATCTCCGGTTAGGGTAAGATCCACATAATCATTGATGGGCAGGTAATACCCGCCATTCTGAATAAAATATCCCCGGTTGGGGTCGTTTCCAAAAGTCGGCATCATGATCCCGGGTGTCCTGCCTACTGAAAGCGGAAAATATGCAAAGGGTAAAGCGATAGGGGTGGGGACGTTTACAATATACAGGTTACTGAATCCGGCGATCACCTTTTTCTTTGGTACAAACTTCGCTTTCCTTATACGAATATAATAGTCGGGATCCAGGGTATCTTTGGAGGTGGTGAGTTTGCCTTCTGCCAGAAAATACACGGAATCGTTTTCCTTCTTTGTCTTTTCAGCATATACTTTCATTGCATCGCTTCCCAATTGGCCCAGCCCGGCCTGTTGCTCCGTCCTGGAATTCCAGATCAGCGCTTTTTCAGTATCAAAATTAAATCGGATAGAATCCGGAATGACCACCTGATCCCCCTGTTTAAAGTAGGGAAGTTGCGTATAATTACCCAGGGAATCTTTAATCCTGCCGGCGTATACTTCATTTTTTATATAATCGAGGATGATGATCCCGGCTTTGAGTTCGGTGTCTTCATAATAAAGTTCAGCTTCGTTGTATAAGTAGATCTTCTGTTCCTTCTGACTCATTTTTGCATAGTCCTTTGCCTTGTATCTGATTTTATCCGATAGTATTCCTTTTTTGCCATTGAGGGAATCAGCAGCAGTGGAATCAGCGGTTACTGTATCCCGGACCACGGGCGGGGGCATAAGCGGAGCCTTTATGGAATCCTGTGTTGCAGCAATAGGTAAGGCTTGAATCCGGTCTTCCTGGGCCAGTATTGAAAGAGTGCCAAATAAAACCAGGCATGGGAAAAGTAGAGGATGTTTGTTTGCTTGCAATGCTATAAATCCTATTTTTGTATCGATTTGGCTTTTCCCTATAGTGCCGGGATGAGAAACCAAACTTACATATATTTTTTGTTCTGCCTGGCCCGCATTAGAATAAATTTAACCAAGGGAAACACCAGGGAATATCGACAATCACATGAAGTTAAAAGGTATATTCATACCCCTTTTTTTGACATTTACGGGATGGCTACTTTCCTTTGATGCGCCCCCGAATCCTAACCCGGACACCAAAGATTTTGTGGTGGTTTTGGATGCAGGTCATGGCGGACACGATCCCGGGAATCTCGGCAACGGGTATCTGGAGAAGAACATTTCGCTCAGTATTGTTATTAAAGTTGGGCAATTGCTCGAAGCACAGGGTATCAAGGTGGTCTACACCAGGAAAGACGACTCCTTTGTGGACTTGTATGTCAGAGGGGAGATTGCCAACAAAGCCGACGCCGATCTTTTTGTTTCAGTTCATTGTGATTCACACGATTCAGATGCCCATGGCGCCGGGACTTTTGTCCTTGGCCTTCATGCCAATAATCAGAATTTTGAAATTGCAAAAAAAGAGAACTCGGTTATCTATCTTGAGGATAATTATGAGTCCAGGTATGCGGCCTATGACATAGACTCCCCGGAATCGATTATTGGACTTACTATTATGCAGGAAGAATTTCTGGATCAGAGTATCATGCTGGCAAAGATGATGCAGGACAATTTCAGTACCAGACTGGAGAGGAATGACAGAAAGGTGAAGCAGGCAGGATTCATAGTTTTACATCAAACCTTTATGCCCAGTGTGCTGGTGGAAACCGGATTTCTTACAAACAAGGCGGAAGGGTCTTATCTGAATTCCTCCAGGGGTCAGACGGATATGGGTAAGGCGATTGCTGATGCCATCCTCCTATACAGAGAGAATATCAGCCCTACGCAAACAGTTACCAGGCAAGCCACGGACCCGGTCGCGGTCCGAAACTCCGGCGAAGCTGTTAGCCTCGGGGAAGACCGGCAGGAGGTGTCAGAGGAAGTAAAACCCGCAGCAGCAGATGAAGCCCCCGTGGTGGCCGTTAGTCCCGTGGTCTCAGAAAAGCCGGAGAAAGAAGTTTCAGAACCGCAGCCAGGTATAAGTACCGGAGAACAACTGAATGGTAGTGGGAAATTGTCGGATGAAGCGCGTGCCCTTGCAGCGGAGAATAAGGAAATAGCAGAACTGGCAAGTGAGGGAGAAGGTAGCGTCAAAAAACCGGGGGCATCCGCAAGGATTGAATTTAAGATCCAGCTCATGGCAAGCAGTAAAGACGTCGAGTTAAAGCCAGAAAATTTTAATGGCCTGGGGATGCTTACCAAGGAAGCCTATAAAAACCTGTTCCGCTATTTGTACGGCAGTACGACCATCTACAGTGAAGCTAAAAAAATTCAATCTACGGCCAAGCGGATGGGCTATGATACCGCCTTTATTGTGGCCTATAAGGATGGAGAACGCATATCAGTTCCCGAGGCACTCAATTACGTTTCCGATTAATTGCCGGCTATAGAAAAATTATTTCTAATTTTGTTCTGAACCCCTAAACATATCCCGATTGAAGCTATCAAGAGAAATAAAGACCGGAATTATTGTGATCGGCGGTATCCTCTTATTTATTTTAGGGTTTAGTTTTTTAAAATCCACTCCTATTTTTGACAACAATAAAACCCTCTACGCAGTTTACTCACAGGTGGGTGGGCTGCAGACCGGAACTCAGGTTTCTATCAACGGCCTGGCCGTCGGTACCGTAAATGACATTAAGTTTAAGGATACCTCGGGTGATCTGGTGGTGACATTTTCCGTCGATAACGCCTTCGATTTTTCAAGGAACAGCAAAGCGGAATTGTATGATACGGGTATTATAGGAGGTAAAGGGATTCAGATCAAACCCGTTTTTGATGATGCACAGATGGCTAAGTCCGGAGATACCCTCGCTACAGAAACAAAGCCCGGCCTTACCGAACTTGTACAACAACGATTGTCGCCTCTTCAAATGAAGGTGGAAGGTGCGGTCTCCAATGCCGATTCACTGTTGATGAGTTTTAACCAGATCCTGGACGATCCTACCAAGGAAAACTTACGGGAAGGCATTAAAGGGATGAATGCCATGGTGCAGAGTTTCCAGAGAAGCGCGAACACCCTGAACACCATCCTGGATGCTAACAAGTCACAATTGGACAGTTCTATCAGGAATATCAATACGATGACTTCCAATTTTGCCCAATTGTCCGATTCGATTTCAAATATAGGCCTAAGCTCGACCATCAGAAGCCTTGAATCTACACTTAACAATCTTAATCAGTTACTGACCCGGGTTGAAAATGGCGAAGGAACCCTGGGTAAGCTGATGCATAATGAGGAATTGTATGACAATCTTGCTGCAGCCTCAAAGGAAATGGATCTGTTACTTCAGGATTTCAGGCTCAATCCGAAGCGCTATGTAAACGTTTCTGTATTTGGTAAGAAACAAAAGGAATACACGGTACCGGAAGACGATCCCGCCCAACAAATCGACAACCCCTAAATGGACTATATTCCCAATATTCTTTTTCTACTTCTACTGAGTTCGGGAATTATTTATTTTACTCTCAATATCCGGAAAGTAATTCAGAATATTAAATTGGGCCGAGAAATCCCCCTTGGGGATCAACCAGCCCAAAGATGGAAAAACATGGCGCTCATTGCGCTCGGACAGACAAAAATGGTAGTCCGGCCGGTTTCCGGGCTTATGCATATCATAGTTTATCTGGGGTTTATAATAATTAATATCGAGGTGGTGGAGATTATTATAGACGGGATCGCGGGCACTCACCGCATCTTCTCCTTTGCCGGTCTCACCTATAACATCCTCATAGGAGCATTCGAAATCCTTGCCCTGCTCGTTATAGTTGCTGTGACTGTTTTCTGGATAAGGAGAAATATTTTGAGATTGCGGAGATTCATAAAACCGGAGATGAAAGGCTGGCCAAAAAAGGACGCGAACCTTATCCTTTACATTGAGGCCATACTGATGGTTCTGTTCCTGCTGATGAATGGCGCGGATTATCAACTACAGCTGCTGGAAGTCCCTCACTATACAAGAGCAGGTTTTTTTCCTGTAAGCGGTGCGATCGCCGGACTTTTGGAAGGCGTGCCGACGACATCGATTATCTTTTTGGAACGTCTGGCATGGTGGCTTCATATCGGAGGAATTCTGTTTTTTCTGAACTACCTCTACTTTTCCAAGCACCTGCATATACTCCTGGCCTTTCCCAACACCTACTTTGGGCGCCTGAGACCTAAAGGTCAAATGGATAACCTGGACGCCGTGACCAGGGAAGTACAAATGATGATGGATCCCGCAGCCGACCCATTCACACAGAGTCCGGAAGGTGCTGTTGCCAAGTTTGGCGCTTCGGATGTAATGGATCTGAACAGGCTGCAGTTGCTCAATGCCTATACCTGCACAGAATGTGGCCGGTGTACAGCTGAGTGCCCGGCCAATCAGACCGGCAAGAAGCTTTCACCCAGAAAAATCATGATGGATACGCGTGACCGTTTGGAGGAGGTGGGAAGAAATCTGAGACGAAATAAAGGTACCTTTGTAGCAGATGATAAGGAGTTGCTCGACCATTATATTACCAGGGAAGAGCTCTGGGCCTGCACCTCCTGCAATGCTTGTGTAGAGGCGTGCCCCGTGAGTATAGACCCTTTATCGATCATAATGGATATGCGGCGGTACCTCGTAATGGAACAATCTGCCGCTCCGGCCGAACTGAATGCCATGATGGGTGCCATAGAGAATAATGGAGCGCCATGGCCATTTAATCAGATGGACAGGCTGCAATGGAGCCAGGAATCGAAATAAATGACCCCTATGAGTAATGAAATGCATGTGCCTACCATGACCGAACTGACCGCGGCAGGGGAACAGCCTGAGATTCTATTCTGGGTAGGATGCGCCGGAAGTTTTGACGACCGGGCAAAAAAAATCACCCGCGCATTCGTTAAGATTCTGAATAACGCAGGAGTCCGCTTTGCCGTCCTCGGCACTGAGGAGAGTTGCAGCGGAGATCCCGCAAAAAGGGCTGGAAATGAGTTCTTATTTCAGATGCAGGCGCTCACTAATATAGAGGTATTAAATGGGTATGGGATCAAAAAAGTGGTTACAGCCTGCCCTCATTGCTTTAATACCCTGAAAAACGAATATCCAGGCCTCGGTGGAAATTATGAGGTATTACATCACACCCAATTTCTAAAAGGTTTACTGGATGAGGGTAGGATTCGACTGGAAGGCGGCCGCTTCAGGGGAAAACGTATCACCTATCATGATTCGTGTTTTCTGGGAAGAGGCAATGATATTTATGAAGCCCCCAGGGACCTCATTAAAAAGCTGGATGCGGAACTGGTGGAAATGAAGCATTGTAAAAAGAGGGGCCTCTGCTGTGGGGCGGGAGGTGCCCAAATGTTCAAGGAACCTGAAAAAGGAACAAAGGACATTAATATTGAAAGGATAGAACAGGCGATCGAGATTGGACCGGAAGTAGTCGCAGCGGCATGTCCTTTCTGCAATACCATGCTCACAGATGGTGTAAAAAATAAGGAAAAGGAGGGATCGCTTAAAGTAATGGATATCGCTGAACTTATTGCAGCGGCCGGAGACTTATAGCGGTAAATCTACTTGAAGTATATTTGTGGAGAACGTAAAACCAGGTTTGTATGCTTGTGCCATTTGAGACGCTTCCTGAATCCGCCAGGATCTGGATTTATCAGGGGAGCCGAAGTTTTTCAGAACAGGAATTAGCTGAGATCAATAGAAAGCTAACTGAATTCCTTAAGGAATGGACCGCACACGGGTCGAGTCTTCAGGCCGGATATGAAATCCCTTACGGGCGTTTTATAGTTATCGGGCTTGACCATTCCATGGCGGCAGCCTCAGGATGCTCGATAGATGCCTCGGTCCGGTTCATTCAGCAACTGGAACAGGAATACCAAATTGATTTGCTTGACAAAATGAATGTTTCCTATAAACAGGGAGAATTCGTGGCCTACAAATCCCTGACTGATTTTCGCAAAATGGCCAGGCAAAAAGCCGTTTCTAAAAATACGGTAGTTTTTAACAATCTTGTCGCCAATAAATTTGAATACCTTACCCATTGGGAAGTCCCGGCCTCAGAAAGTTGGCACGGCAAATTTATGTAGTCTCCATAGGCGCTGAACTGCAATCTGACGGAACCAAAGAGCCTGCCAGGGCATTATTCCGTTTCCGATGAAATGCAATATTTTTTTCTCTTTGCAGTTAGTACCTATGATGCTTCATTTTATGCGTAATTACCTTTTTGTTTTACTCTGTACCATTCCTTTTTTAAGGGCTACCGGTCAACCGGATCCTCTGATGACCCGTGACAGCCTGGCGCAACGCCTATGGGTTGAAACCATGTATGGCCAAATGTCACTGGAGGAAAAGATAGGTCAGTTATTTATGGTGATGATGGCTTCAAATGACGATGCCGCTGCCATCCAAAAAGTGACCTCACTTATCAGGGACCGAAAGCTTGGCGGGATCATATTCTCAAAGGGTGGACCGGTACAACAAGCGAAGCTGACCAATGAATTTCAGAAACTTTCCACAGTGCCTTTACTGATCGGCATGGATGCGGAATGGGGTCTCTCAATGAGACTTGATTCTACCTATGCATACCCGTGGAATATGACTTTAGGGGCTATTGCTGACAGTGCTATCGTCGAAAAAGTAGCACAGCGGATAGGTCTGCACGCGAAACGGCTTGGAGTACATATCAATTTTGCACCCGATGTCGATATAAATACCAATGCAGCCAATCCGATCATTGGCAACCGTTCTTTTGGCGAAGACAGGACCAACGTAACCCGAAACGGAATCGCCTTTATGAAAGGCCTTGAAAAGGAAGGGATTCTCTCCAGCGGAAAGCATTTCCCCGGACACGGAGATACCTCAGTAGATTCTCATCTTGAACTCCCTCTGATAGATTTCAGCAGGAACAGGCTTGACAGTTTGGAAATGTATCCTTTCAGGGAGCTGATCCGTGAAGGGGTCAGCAGTATCATGGTGGCTCACCTGAATGTTCCTGAACTGGAGTCAGAAAAAGAACTTCCCACCTCATTATCAGAAAAAGTGATTACCGGAGTGTTGAGAAATGAAATGCAATTTAAGGGGTTGATTTTTACAGATGCCCTGAATATGAAAGGAGTGGCAGATTTTGGCAGGAAAGGAGCGACTGAGGTGCAGGCATTTCTGGCCGGAAATGATATTCTGCTCATGCCCAGGGATATTGATGATGCACGAGAGGCACTCATCAAAGCTTATGAGAAAGGAAGGATTTCTGAGGAGCGCCTGGCTGCTTCAGTACAAAGAATTCTAATGGCGAAATACAAGGCGGGCCTGACCACCTATAAGCCTATAGCCATTCAAAACCTGTACAGTGACCTCAATACCCTGGAGGATGATTTACTTTATGAGGAGGCCGTTGAAAATGCGGTGACCATTGTAAAGAATAACCTTGACCTGGTTCCTGTTAAAAATCTTCAGAATAAAAAAATCGCCTATGTCCATTTCGGAGAGGCCGGAGGAGACCCTTTTTTGAAAATGATGCGCAATTACGCGGATGTCACTCAGGTGACCGGGGTGGATATTGCAACACTCAAGAGGAATCTGACCGACTACAACCTGGTTATAGTCGGGTTGCATAAAAGCAATGAATCGCCGTGGAAGTCCTATAAATTTTCGGAAAATGAACTTTTTTGGCTGCAGGAAATGGCCAGATCTTCAGCTTCCAACCTCATTCTGACCGTCTTTGCAAGTCCGTATGCCTTGCGGGATATTACCACATTTGAGTCCATTGACGCCATTGTGATGGCCTACCAAAACAGTGAAATTACTCAGGAAAGAACCGCCGAAATCTTGTTCGGTGCGATTCCGGCCAAAGGCAAATTACCGGTAACGGCACACCCGTTGTTTCCTGTAAATACAGGTATTGCTGTCGATTCTATCAGCCGGCTGGGGTATAGTCTCCCGGAAAAGGTAGGACTCAGTTCGGCGCGACTTGCCGAGGTTGACAGACTGGTTCATCAGGGGATTGATTCTCTCATGTTTCCCGGGGCCCAGGTATTGGTGGCCAGACATGGGAAAGTGGTCTATAATAAAGCGTTTGGAAAACCAACTTATGAAGCTTTGGATTCCGTTACAACAGATCATATCTATGACCTCGCATCCCTGACAAAGATCCTGGCAACGCTTCCGGTAGTCATGAAAATGGAAGAGGAAGAAAAAATTGCGCTTAATACGACTTTTCAGGAAATGATCCCGGGCTATGCAGATTCCGAACTTAAAAATGTAACCGTGCTGAATGCACTGAGTCATTATGGACGCCTGCCGGCATGGATCGCCTTTTATCTGGATACACTTGATAAAAAAAGAAAACCTTCGGACGCTTTTTACGCCCATGAAGCAAAGGATGGGTTTTCTATTAAGGTGATAGACGGGATGTACCTCGCGGATACCTATAAAGACAGTATTTATAACCGTATTGGCCGACAGGCACTGAAGTCCAACCGCTACCGTTACAGCGATGTGGCTTATTATGTTTTAAAGAAATACATTGAGGACACTTACAAAACAAGGATGGATAATGTGGTAACACAATTCCTTTATCAACCGATCGGCGCCTCGACAAGTGCCTACAATCCGCTGGACAAATTCCCGAAAGAGCGGATCATTCCTTCCGAAGTGGATGATTATTACAGGTATAATCTGATTCAGGGGTATGTACATGATATGGGAGCTGCCATGCAGGGTGGGGTTGGGGGCCATGCGGGCCTGTTCAGCAATGCCAACGACGTAGCGAAAATCATGCAGATGTACCTGCAGGGAGGGTACTACGGGGGTATCAGATTTATGGAGGAAAGGACCGTGGAAAAATTCAACAAATGTTATTTCTGCCAGAAAGATGTCAGGCGGGGAGTAGGATTTGATAAGCCTCAATTTGACGAAAAAGGCCCTACCTGTGGCTGTGTATCCCGTAAGAGTTTTGGTCATAGTGGTTTCACCGGCACCTATACCTGGGCAGATCCGGAGGAGGACATCGTTTATGTCTTTCTATCCAACCGCACCTATCCATCGGCCTCCAACGGCTTGTTATTAAAATCCGCGCTTCGCACAAGGATCCAGAAAGCTATTTATGATTCTATTATAAATTAGCCATAAAAATTACCGTAATTTTACCGTTATCGATTCAGCCATAACCAAAAATTGATATCGACCGAGATATTGATCGGCGAATGACAGATGCCTGCTGAGAAGCCGGTCAGATATTTTAATTGAAATACATATCCGCGGATGAAAATAGCGATTGTGTGCTACCCTACGTTTGGAGGTAGCGGTGTTGTGGCTACGGAATTGGGAATCGCCCTGGCCAACCGGGGCCATGAAGTTCATTTTATCACCTATCGCCAACCGGTACGCCTGGAGTTATTAAGCGGGAAGATACACTTTCACGAAGTCCATGTGCCGGACTATCCGCTGTTTCACTACCAGCCCTATGAACTGGCACTATCCAGTAAGATGGTGGATACCATCAAACTTTTTGGAATTGAATTGCTCCATGTACATTATGCCATTCCCCATGCCTATGCGGGATACATGGCAAAAAAGATTTTGGAGGAATCTGGTATTTTTATTCCTATGATCACCACTTTACACGGAACTGATATTACACTGGTGGGGAATCATCCTTTTTATAAACCTGCCGTAACTTTCAGTATCAATAAATCGGATGTGGTGACCTCCGTTTCTGAGAATTTGAAGAGAAGCACCATGGAACTTTTTGAGCTCGATAAGGAGATTGAGGTTATCCCCAATTTTATCGACAAGAGAAAGTACAGTTCCCATTTTAAAGATTGCCAGCGTTCACTAATGGCATCAGATAATGAAAAGATCATCACTCATATCAGTAATTTCAGAGAAGTAAAGCGTATTCCGGACGTGATCCGCGTTTTTTACGAAGTGCAGCGAAAGCTGCCCGCCCGGCTTATTATGGTGGGTGAAGGTCCTGAAAAGGAAAAAGCAGAATTTCAGTGTGAACAACTGGGCATCAAGGATAGGGTGATTTTCCTTGGCAACAGCAATGAAATTGACAGGATTCTATGTTTTTCAGATCTTTTCCTCCTCCCTTCCCAAACAGAAAGTTTCGGACTGGCTGCCCTGGAGGCTATGGCCAATAAGGTGGCAGTTATTTCAAGTAATGCAGGAGGTATTCCGGAGGTAAACAGGCAGGGCATCACCGGCTTTTTAAGTGATGTCGGGGATATAGAGGATATGGTCAAAAATGCCTGCTATATTCTGGGCGATGATCAGGTCCTTGAAACCTTTAAGGAAAACGCCTATAAGGTGGCGATGGAATTTGACATAAATAACATCCTACCCTTGTATGAAGCTGTTTATGAAAAGGCATATAAGGAAAACTATAAGAATAGCTATTAACTTGGATATGAGAATATTGAGTCTTGCAATTTTACTTATGGCTTTAAATTGCAAAAGTCAGAAGGAACTGGTTTCCGGTTCGCCTGAAGATCCAATTGACCGCACAAATTTGACCTTGATGCTTACCGATAATTATGGCGGAACTGAGGAACAGGAAATCAGGGTGGTGAGGGATCAGCAACAGCTGAGGGAATTCTTTTCTGAAATCAACAGGACCCGCAAACCGGGCCTGCCGGTACCTGAAATTGATTTTACAAGGCAGATGGTCATCATTTATAGCAGCGGACAACTGCAGGGCAGTTCGGGTCGGCCGCTGGTTGTTTCGCAACAGACAGAAGATACCCTGATGCTTCGCCCGGAGGAGCCAACCGGAAAGAGCCAGGCAGACGGCACGGCCACCATACAGCCATTTTCACTCTACACAATACCACTTACCGATAAAAAGATCCTTCTGGCAGATCAGAAATAGTGCGCTCCGTGCTATAAGTGCTGTAGATCGAATTTAATGACACCTCAGGGATATTGAGGGGCTAATCCCACGTAATCCATGTAACTTTGTTTACAGATTGCCCAAAATCTTATCCCGATGAGAACTTGTATCCTATATTTAGTCATTGCCCTTATTTTAAGTATTTACGCCGCGCAAGGGCAATCCCCTTCCACTACTTCAGAGACTGACAGTACAGCGAACGGCTATTGGATGGCCGGTGCAGGTTATACGGTAGTTGACGATTCGGGAGACGTTTTTGACAGATTATTTGCAGTCCGGAACCAATGGAATGCCCTGCCTTATCCTTCCAGGATCAGTCTTGGGCGTTATTTCGCCAATGGTCTTGGACTTGAGTTGATAGGCTCCTATAATGAATATAAGGAAGGAAAAATAATAGACGGTCAGATAAATGACAGAACCAAACCCTATTGGGCAGTTGACAGCAGGTTTTCCTACGATCTCAATAAGCTTCTTGGGGAGACAGGCTGGTTTGACCCTTATGTTGGGGTGGGAGTAGGCTATACCCGGGCAAATGAGCAACCACGGGGCACCTATAATGCCGTAATTGGATTCAGGACCTGGCTTTCAGACCGATGGGGGCTCGATTTCAGTTCTTCGGGAAAATGGTCATTCGGAACGACGGCTTCCAATCACCTTCAACATGCCGCTGGTGTGGTATATAAAATAGCGGACAGGAAGAATTTACCACCTGACGCGATGGAAGAGCAAACACTGACAGTCATTGAAAATCAGCAATCGGAGGGGGATTCACTTTTGATAAAGCAGCAGGAAGAACAACAAATATTGGCCAGGGAAACCCAGCTGGCCCACGAGCAGGAAGCACTTCTTAAACACAACCGGGAAAAAGAGGCGCTAGCCATCCAAGATCTGAGAAGGGATAACATCAGGAAAGAGCTGGATGCCCTTGGAGACATCTATTTTAATTTGAATTCTTCCTATCTGAATCAGGAATCCAAAAGGGTGCTTGATGCCATCTCGTCACTGCTCGCCCGAAATTCAGAAGTCGAATTGATGATCAACTCACATGCGGATTCGAGAGGAACCCAGGCTTACAACACCTGGCTGAGTGATCGGAGGGCGCAGCGAACGGTGCAGTACCTCATTAGCGCCGGCATTGCAGGCGATCGGGTGAAAGGGGCCGGGCTAGGGGAGTCACAGCTGGTGAACCATTGTACAGATGGTATCACATGCACTGAGCCGGAACACAAAGAGAACCGACGGTCAGAGTTTGAGATTATTAAATTCTGAGGCGGGGGGGCTATGCCACCCCTTGGTCCCCACCCGGGAGGGGAACAATGCAGGTTTAAATCTAGATATTCGTTCATACCTTCCCCTCCCAAGAGGGGAACAATGTAGGTTTAAATCTAGATATTGGTTCATACCTTCCCCACCCGGGTGGGGAACAATGTAAGTTTAAATCTAGATATTGGTTCATACCTTCCCCTCCCAGAAGGGGTTAGGGGTGGGCTTTACAGACTCAACTTCTTTTTTTATTCCTTCCAAAACCCAATTCAGGTTATTCTTTACGTCAAAGGTGCTGTACCTGACAAAGCGCACCCCTAGTGATTCCAGTCGGTTTTGGCGATATCTGTCCCTGGTCTGCTGTCCTTGCTTCAAATGTATGGAACCATCTACTTCTATGGCTAGTTGCAGGTCTTTGCAATAAAAATCTACGATGTAGGTATCGATAGATATCTGACGACTGAAACGCACACCTAACCGTTTACCTTTTATTTCGCGCCATAGTAGCACCTCGCTTAGAGTCATCTTATTTCTAAGGATTTTAGCACAGCTTACTAATTTTGGTTTATAAGGTATAATTTTTCTCATTGCAGCGCCTAACCCTGACCTAACTCGGGGTTTAAGTTCTAAATTATGTGGTAGGTATGAAGTTTAAATGCAGTCTCAAAAGATGTAACTTTCATTAAATGCTGTACACAGGTTGAAATCGTTAGCCCACCCCCTTAGTCCCTTCCCGGGTGGGGAACAATATAGGATTTAATCTAGATGTTGATTCATACCTTCCCCTCTTGTGAAAGGTTAGGCATGGGCCCTAGGTCTTCAATACATTATCTCCTCCAGCGCCCGAACTGATCTGTATTTTTTTGCAGCAGGTTTTTCCTTTGATGTAAAAGTCATCCTTATAAGAGTAGATTCGGGTTTGGCTATAATTTTCCTGCGAAGAATACAGGAAGTCATTTAAAATAGTTTTCAGATGCGTATTTCCGGGCAGTTCGGTATTTACAACCTGTGATGCCTCCAGATCCGGGGGAGCGGAGACCTCTTCCAGCTCATAAACTACCGGAACGAAGCTGCTTTTCTTTCTTGTCATCCAATTTCTGACCTTCCGGTACAGGACATTCACCTTTATTGAGATCAGATAGGCAATCAGACGCGATTTAAGGCTCACCAGCGTGTATCTCACGACCGCCATCGGCTCGCTGCCTGAGAAGACATAGTGATTCCTCAAAGGTTGCACACGGTTGCTCCAGCGCCTTTTATAATCCAGATCGCCCCAGCCCATTTCGAAAAACAGGTAGTTGTTGGCAATGCTCCACTCCAGTTGCTTATAAAGCATGATGCTACCCATACTGAATTTGTTGTAAGTAATATCAAAGGAAGTGCTAAAATAAAAAAAGAGCTCATTGTAATGATAGGAGATCGAAATGGCAATCGGAATCTCTCCCTGGGACAATACTACCAGGGAGGCTTTTTTCTGCAGGATCAGCGGGTAGAGCGTGTTTTGTATGTCCTCCCAATCTCGTAAAGTATGGCTGGTCTCGTTTCTCTCTTCAAAACGTGAAATGATCATCTCCTTCAGAAGTCCCACTAAATGATCACATTCCTGTTTGTCTATTTCTCCGTAATACCGGGTATATTTAATGTTATATGCATCTTCAAGCCGTCTGACACTTCTTATTATATTTCCCCTGTTCTTCTTGGAGAAATGCTGTGTCATGTACTGGCCTATATCCAAGATGCCATGCAGATCTATGGTATACCCGTTAACAGTAGGGCTGGAACGCTTCTCTTTCGCATAGTTTCCAGCATCGTTATGGACCAAATAGGTCGGAACATTTTTAAAACAGACCAGTCCGCCAGTAGAATGGTCTCCTACGTCAGCAGGGGCCTCCCAAACCATTCGTTGAGGATCTTCCTCCAAAACAACCTGACTACAGCTGCTGGCCAGCTGCTCCGGGTTGATGGCCATGTCCATTAAAAGCGTGAAGATCTTCATTCAGCCAATAGGATGATTTAAAATTGAGCATTTCCAGGCTATAAAACTAAAATAAACTTTGGATAACATCGATTATGGTGAAGCTTTTTAGGTCGAAAATTCTATTACCCTGACCCTAAAGGGAAAGAATTTTCTCAATCAGGGCCATTAGTATAGGATTCTTCCACCCTTTTAGGGTTGGGGAACAGAAAAATCCGACTTCAGTAGCGTAACCCTTATTGAAGTTATGATAATATCCCACCCTTAGGGCCATTCCCCTTGTGCCCGGATATGTCCCGTAACCGCCTGCAAGGTATTTAATTCGTCGGGACGGTCTGTGGGTCTTTATAAGAGGTTAACAATTTACCGGGCAGGACAGGATCCGCTCTGTTATTTTGGAGAAAGTTGACGATTTCTGCAGCAATAAGCGTTCGCCCGTGATCGTTCCAGTGGGCGTCATAGATAAGCGTGGTGGGCGCTTTTGAGGCCATAAAAGAAGGGGCAAAATCTATGATGTCAATGCCCTCATCCGAACAAAAGTTGAGAAAGGAAGCACTTGTTTTTCGGGCGTCCAGAAGAATGGCGGTTTTAGTCTTGTCAAAGCCGTATTGTCCCACCAGGCTCTTGAAATTCTCAAGCCTCAGGGAATCTTTGCGATCCCTGGATTCTTTGCTTTCCACCAGTACATTATTCTTGTAGGCTCCTTTTTTTGCTGCCGTATTGTTTCCACCTACCGCCAAACCCTTAAAAGAATCCATAATCCCTATCTTGGACACATAAGAGAGCAGTTTAATATGGTCCCTTATCCGGAAAACGGGAGAGGCAAGCATTGCAATCCTTTGATGATTAGGGGTGTATGTGCTTCGGTTGAGGTCATTTTCATAGTTAAGATAGATGACCACCTGATCAATGAGTTCAAAATGATTTCGATAGGCGTGTATGAGGTGCAGCTGGTTGGCCAGGTCGTAGCCGGCATAGCCGAACTTATACACTTCCACCCCCGGCATCAGGTTTTCAATTTTGATTCCGGTTGAATTCCGATAGTCCTGATGAAAACCTTCAATGAATGAATCCCCCACAATCGCTATTTCAAAACCCCTGGTAGAAGGTGAAAATTCACGACTGGAATTAAAACCGAAGGAATTGATATTGAATTGCGAGAAGTTCTGGTTCCTGTTTCCGGTCACCGAATACCCCCGGTATCCGGGCACCCTTTTTTCAACTCCCAATTCATCAATATACCTTGGCGGATCTTCTGTATACAGATGGAAAATCCGGACAATTCCTTCAAGGGCCATCAATATTATAAAGACGTAGAGCAGGGATTTCAGAATAAATTTTCGCATAGCCTTAGAATTGGAAATAAATGAACGATCGATTAACACCATCATCATAAAACAACAGAATGCCCATTACAAGAACGGTATAGGCAAGCAGGCGAGTATACCTGGATTTAAATCTGAACGGGTTGCGTTCATCTTTGCGGATCATGTATTCGTATACTGTGAACAGAGCGATAAGCAGATAGAAATCGAACATCCTGTAGCCCATGGGATGGATGTAAGCTGAATAAGAGAAATCTGAAACGATGCGGTTGATATATGAGAAGGCATCAGTGACGGACTGCGATCGAAAAAATATCCTTGAGAAGGCAACCAGGCCAAAAGTGACTGCCACCTGCAGTACTTCTTTGAGGCTTGGGAGTAATGAATTTTCCGCGATCACATTGTCGGCATAGGTACGGTTCCTGCCCATAAGAAATACGGGAATATAGAAGAGCGCGTGTAATGCTCCCCAGATAATAAAGGTCCAGTTCGCGCCATGCCATAGCCCGCTTACAAGGAAAATAATACAGATATTTCTAAGGGATTTATATTTGGTTACCCTGGATCCGCCCAGAGGGATGTAAAGATAGTGTCTGAACCAGGTGGATAAAGAAACATGCCATCTTTGCCAGTATTCCGCAATATTCCTTGAGAAGTTGGGGAATTTGAAGTTGGACATAAGTTCGATCCCAAAAAGCTTGGCAGTCCCGATGGCGATATCCGTATAGCCGCTAAAATCCCCATAGACCTGGAAGCTGAAAAGGCATACTCCAAGAATAAGGGTTGATGCCGGATAAACACCATAATTTGCAAAGATATCATCTACAATAGGGGCGAGGGAATCAGCGATGACCAATTTCTTAAAGAGCCCCCACAGAATAAGTTTGATCCCACTGCTACCCTGTTCATAAGTAAAGCTCCGCTTTCTGTCGATTTGTGAAAGAAGGTTGGAGGCACGTTCTATAGGACCGGCCACCAATTGCGGGAAGAAGGAGACAAATGCAATAAAAGAGATCAGATTTCTGGTAGGTTCCAGCTTTTTGTAATAAACATCAAAGGAATAGGACATCGTTTGAAAGGTGTAGAAGGAAATACCTACCGGCAGGATGATTTGCAGGGTCCAGACACTTCTCATCTGATACCCCGCCTGACTGAACATATCGACAAAGGAATCAATAAAGAAATTGTAGTATTTGAATACGCCCAGCAGGCCCAGGTTAAAGGCCATACTCGCCCATAACCAGTAGCGTGCCTTTTTCTGATGGTCTTTATGTCTGTAAATGCATTGCCCGACATAATAGTCCACCAAGGTGCTCAGGAGTATAAGAAGCAAAAAACGCCAATCCCACCAGCCGTAAAAAACATAGCTTGCGATGATGATAAGGATATTCTGGTACTTTTGATTTTTATTGAAAACCGTCCAGTACAACAAGAATATGGTAGGTAGGAATACCAGGAATTCTATAGAATTGAATAGCAATTTGGGACACTATTTAAATTAATTTAAGGTGCTGATCAGGATGCTATGACTACACCAACTTCGTTGTTTTTACCACTTAGTACGTAATTGTAGTTCCCGTTCCCAACAAAGATTTGTAGGTCATTGAAGCATTCATTGTTCAGATACAGGAATTCAAAGACGACATATTTTAACAGTGGGTCATCCAATTGTTGTTTGTTATATTCTAATAACGTTTTTTTTTGATTTTCATTATCCATTGGTGCGAAGGTGTAGCTGCAAGTTTCCGGAGGGGAAGTCGACTCTTTAGTCCTTTTAAGACGGTAGGTCAGCCGATGAAGTTTCTCATTGACCTTTTTATCCCTAAGCAATTGTTTGGTGGTGTAAAATTTCTTGATAGAAGCCGCCAGGGCCCTCGCGCGTGGGGAGGAGGTATCGTATAGGATATGGTATTCAAAATCATACGATCGGCTGGCCCATCGCTGTTTGTAATCAAAAAAACCTTTAGAAAAATCAAATATTTTCAAGGATTGTGCCATGCTCCATTCAATGAGGTGCGAAAGCATGACCGACCCGAGATGAAATTTTGTATAATCCGTATCGAAAACGGTGATGGCATCAAATATGGTGGTATCCGACAGGTAGTTCAGGGTGATGCCAATGGGTTGTTTTCCATTATATACCACATATAATCCGGCTTTTTTCTCCAGAATCATGGGATAGGCCACAGCTTTATAAAATTCCCATTCCGCGGGATCCAGATTGTTATTGGATTCCTGTTTTCCGCTAAAACGTTTCTCAAGAAGCAGCCTGAATTCTTCAAAGAGGCAATCATAGTTTTCTTTGCTGATTTCCCCACAATACATCGTACATGTGATATCGAAACACAAATCGAGCCGCTTCCTGAATTTATTCATTTTTGTCCGGGTGTTCTTGCTGAACATGGCCGACATGTAACTGTTGAAATCTGCGTATTGCTCCAAATCAATCACGAAGCCGGGATACTGACGCACTTTGTAAAGCCCGGTATTTTTTGGTAGTACCGGGGCCTGATTACGGAAGTATTCTGGAACGTCATAGATGACAAATACCTTCCCGTCAGGAAAGGGAGATCCGGCATCTGTAACCTCATAGGAAATGCCTTTGGTATGGGTTTTCCCTGTATTGTAGTAATATGGCAGAAAGGGGTGTTTTATAAAAGACATCCCCGGTAAAAAGTCGAAAGATTTCCCCGGTTTTCCCGAATTGAAATGATTAAGCCAGATGCCTCCGTAGGTAGCCGAAACAAAAGGATTGTTATTCATGAAAAAGGTGATTTGGGAAGAAAGGAGTTATTTCTCAAAACGGTAGCGCGGAAAAAAGCTACTGTACTCATCGTGAAGATCGTTTCTTTCCTGTTCTTTCTTCTCTTTTACCAGTTTGCGGTAAGCACGGCCATTTACAACATATTTCCATACTTTGAAGGGCCTGTAGTCATTTGAAAATCCACTTTTGAACTCAAACAGGCTATCCTCCTCATTCCCCAGACCTCCGCCAAGGTTAAAGTAGATATCCTTTTCGATGGTGCCTCTGATCCGCATCTCGTCAATCAGCATTTTAATAGGATGCAAATGGGCATAGGCCATATCCGATCCGCTGAGGTGGTACTGTACGATACCATTGGTCTTGATAAACATGGCCCCACTGATGATTGCACCGTTACAATTATCGGTAGCCAGCAGTAATTCTGTTTCAAAATCCCTGCTTTTCAGAAGCTCGAAAAAATAGGAAGCGTCAAAGAAATAATGATTTTTTGCCCCAACCCGGTTCATCGTTTCCAGGTAGAGTTGTATAAAGGTATCGACTTCTGCCGAGCTCTCGGCATTTTTTATAGTGTAGAGTCTTCTGCATTTATTGATATAAGTCTTATACCTGTTTCTGTATTCCTGCCTCTGCATATCCAGCGGCCTGGTCAGGTCTATATTTACTATATTTCCCTTATTTTGAATTTCCCCCAGACCCTGAAGGCAGACTTCCTGCCTGGGGATAAAGGGATGCAGGCGGGAGAAAACACAGATGATCCCGCTTTCCATTAAAAATGTATCGAGTTCCCTCTTAAACCGATCAGCGTCAAATTCTTTTTTCCCTAGTTTTACAAGGGGTCCGGAATAGCCATATACAGAAGTGGCATCCTTATAGTCCGAACCTGGAATTCTTCGAATAATGAGTGGTAAGGCAACGAGGCTGTTATCATCCTGATATCGCAGGATTATCGCTTCTTCCTCTCCATTCTTAGCAATCTGATGATAATCAAAGGTGTGATAGTAATCGAAAATTTCAAATTCAGACAGCAGGACCTTCCAGGCCTTCCTATCTTGAATTGATTCAATCATCGAATGGTTCAAAGTTACATTCATTTGTATATAACGGAGATTCCCAAAATTAGTTTTGCCGTCAGGGAAAAATTTGACCAACGGATTAGTAATTGCCATGAATGGCATTCCATACAAAAAGAGCTTTGGATTTAAACCAAAACAATTCATTCGTTATATATACGGAAGGAACCCTCTTTTCCAACTTGTCCAGTTTTTATTTTAACATAAAACTAGGACTATTATTGCATTTTTGTTAGAAAAGTATAGACATTGTTAATTACTTACTGCAGGATTGCACTAATAAGTAAGAAAAAAGAGACAGATACCTCTTTTTATGAAGCCGTGATTTTCTGAAAAGAAGTACACTTATTAACTAATTGTACATACTGGTCAAGCCCGGTCAATTGCTGCCGGCTTTATTTCCTGATGGCCCGGAAATTCAACATTTCAAGAAAAATGTTATATCCATCCCATATGTAGTCAAAGTCCAGCGCCTTTCCGATAGGTACAACCCGGTGCACCGAATTAGGCGGACAAATAGCCAGAAGTGCCTGCAGTTCCTCCTTTGAGAACCCTTCAATTCCAATGGTCTGAACTTTGTCGTTCAAATAGGGAAGCAACTCAATTAACTCCTGTATTCCTTTATAATACACATAACCCATCCCGCAGGAATGCGGGACTTCTTCCTTAAGGATATCAGCCATCACAAAATAATTGTTTTGATGTCTGATAACGGAAGAAGTTCCCTGTAATAAATCATCGACCGATTTATTCAGTTTAAAAGAAGCCATGGAATTGATGTCCCTTTCATAGACTTCTTCCGCCAATGCTGAAATCCTTTGGTAGATTTCCTCTGCGAACGCAGTTCGCTCTTCAGAAGCGCCGACAATGAAAATACAATGAGGCGAAGAACAGCCCATCTGGTCAAAGGTGTATATATCTGTATAAAGGCGTTTACAGAGATCATTAATTTGTTCCTGTTTTCGAAGTTCCGGGCTTGTCCGAATCACTGAAAAGGAGGTTCTGTCAGTAAAATACAGGTCCTTTACCCTGTGCTTTGTTTTATATTTCTTAAACTGTTCGATGGTTTTATCACCGCCCCAGATAATCCGGGCATCTGCTGTTTGCGAAAAGCGTTCATTGATTTCGTCATCCCTGTCATAGGAAACGATATTGATATATCCCTGGAACAACCGGAATTCATCTTCCGTAACCAATTCATTGATCAGTTCGAAGAGCCGGAAAACAGCCCTTTCTTCCAGCCTTGAAGAAACTCTGATGAGGTTTTTATTTCCTCCAAGCAGCGCCAGGGTAAGACTGTAAAAGAACATGGTGTCCACATTGGAAGGACACAGGTGAAAGACCAGACCCACAGGGCCGGGCGATTGTTCCTGTATGAGTTCCTCCAGCCTGTTCTCTTTGAGGATCCTGTTGATATTCGCTTTACGCAGCCAAAAGCCTAAGGCGACATAGGAGGGATCCATTTTTAAAAATGGATCTGTAATGATCTTTTTTGAAAGACGGTTCAGAAAATCCAGAATTCGGGGATCACCAGTCCGAAGGACGAAGCCCGGATTCTCATATACCGGAAGCTGCCCTATGTCCGTAATCTTTTTGTCCGGTACAAGTCCGTTTATATCCATTTCTACACTTTAAAAGTATCGCTGCATCCCCTCAATTCCGCTTTCTTAGCCCGGCCGAGGATCCTGAAATATTTGCCTTTCCATCCGTTAGAGGCATCGTCCTCACCCATAACCATCCCGATGTCTTCCGTTAAAATGGAATGTCCGGGATAGCTTTTAGGCAAAAGACTGACAACCTGGATAAGACCTTCCTTTCCAAACTCCTGAACAGAAAAATCTTTGGGATTCCGAATGATCACCTCCGAAAAATTGGGACAATGCAGGTATCCATCCGAATTCTCCAGAAACACGGATCCTACCTGCTCTACCATCCCGTAGAAATTATAGATATTTTTCTTTTGAATGCCGTACTTAACTCCCAGTCTCGATTTAAAAGTATCGTTATCGACCGCCATCGATAGTAATTTTTTCCAGCCGCCGCTATGGATGAGGATGGCGTTGCTCAGATCCAGTTTGAAATCTAATTCAGCTTCGGCAAGAAACTGCCAGACCATAAAGGTGAATCCGAAAATAAGGATCGGTTGCCCGTTGTATTGGTCGGCGAAATCTCTTAAAACTTCCTTTATAAGTTCAAAATCTTCATCCAGGCAATACGTGTGGTCCTTACCAAAAACTGAAAGTCCTAGAATACCGGCACCGCGGGCCGAAAAGCTTTTTTTATTCTTCAAAACGGATTTTGAATCCACAATGAGCATCGGCAGGCGTTGTTTCCCCAGAACATGGTTCATGATGCGGGTGAGTGCCAGGGTCTGGAGGCTGGCCGTTTCCTTATCGAGGACAATTCTACTGGGAACAGAAGAAGTGGTCCCGCTGGAAGTAAGGACTTTGAAAACGGCTTCTTCAGGTATGCTTTGCATCAAACGGTCTTTAAAGATACTAACGGGTAAAAATGGCGTATCCTCAATGTTTTCTATATCCCCGGTCCTATTAAAATATCCGGAGGCTATGGACGCATATTCCGGTGACTGCTCCATGTGGTGTAAGTGCAGTTTATTGAGAATAGGCATAAAATGAGAAAGCCTGTCCTTTTTTGCAAGGGAGAATTGTTCGAGCTCCAGGTAGGTGTCAAATTCCATAGGTCTGTAATAACTTTGTGTAATTCACTTTGCCGTTACTGGTAAGCGGGATCTCCTCAAGTCTCTGGAACCTGACGCTCGTTGGGTGAATTTTAAAGGATTCAAAAATTTGCTTTTTAAGTCCGGCCTCATCCATTTCAGTCCCGGAATAGGATATCAGCAGCCACTGGTCCTCAATCCCGTTAGTCGCCACAGCCGTATTTCCCGCCGTATTTTTGAGATAGCGTTCGAGTTCATCAAGGTTGATGCGGTTTCCGTATAACTTTACAAAGCGTTTCATACGGCCCGTAATGGAAAAATAACCGTCACTGTCCATTTGCCCTACATCTCCGGTACGGAGCTGCCCAGAATCATCCCATGCGCCGAGATCTGACGGATTTTCCGCATAGCCACCAAAAACATTGGGACCTGAATACAGGACTTCCCCGTTATCAGGATCTATTTCCAGAATCCCATTTTTAATAGGGATTCCGATCGAGCCGAGTTTATGTTGCAACATCTCCGGGGGGACGTAGGAAATTCTGGCTGTTGCCTCTGTCTGTCCGTACATCACAAAGAAGGCAATCTCATTTTCCTCACAATAGACGGCAAAATTTCCTTTTGTTTTTAGATTGAGATTTCCCCCCGCCTGGGTCATGTAACGAAGGGTCGGGTACGTCTTTTTCCGGAAACCAATCCTGTCCAGCATTTCATAAATAAAGGGAACCCCCGCTATGGAAGTAAAACCAAGGGAATCGCACTCTGTCCAGAATTCGCGTTGTATGATGTCACTGGTTCCGCATACGATGGTACCGCCACGGAGGGCATTTGAATGAAGGACGGATAAGCCGTAAGAATAATAGATCGGCAGGTTCAGTGGAGTGACATCGGCAGCATTGATCGGAAGGTAAGAGGTGATGGATAGCGCATTTTGCAAGAGGTTATCTTCTGAGAGTTTTACAAATTTAGGAGAGCCCGTAGACCCCGAAGTGGATAAGAGTACCTTACACTTTAAATGGATCTCCACAGAAGCCAGGTCAGAATAAAATAAAGCATAGGACCCGGCGACACAGGCCACTTCCGTCTTTTCATAGTCCCTGATATGGTCCCTTCGGGCATCAATAATAATTGCCGGCTGATACAAGCTCTCAAGACCCTCTTTTAGTTCCTGCCCAAGAGAATTGTTCAGGAGGGCGATCAGATGAGGCGATTTGAAAAAGCTGAAATATTGCGCCAGGGATGCCATGGAATCATCGAGGTAAAGAAAGGCAAGTAATTTCCCGGCGGCGGGAAGGACCGGTGGCAGCTCGTGAACAATCTCGCCAAGGGAATATTTTCTATGAGACTTCGCATCCGCGAACAGCAGATGTTCATTTTCAAAAAAGGACGCCAGTAAACCCATATTCCTTTAGATTATCATGCCTCCGTCAACGCCGATCACCTGGCCGGTAACGTACGCTGAAAGGTCGGAAGCCAGGAACAGGATGACCCGGGCAACATCTTCCGGTTTTCCCATTCGTCCCATTCCGATGGACGCCAGATTCTTATCAAAGAACTTGGGATCCATTTTTCGAGTCATATCCGTATCGATAAATCCCGGGGCAACGGCATTCACCCTAATATTTATTCCTGCAAGTTCTTTACTGAGCGATTTGGTAAATCCGATGACGGCAGATTTACTGGATCCATAGATGGTCTGACCAAGATTACCATTTGTACCGATGATGGAAGTCAGGTTGATAATGCTCCCCTGTTTGTTCCGCAACATGAGTTTAGAGGCGCGCTTTGAGGCATCAATAAGGCCGAATACATTGGTCTGATATATTTTTTCAATCAGAGCCGGGGTGACCATTTGAAGGACGGCATCTTCCATGATCCCGGCATTGTTCACCAAAATGTCGACAGGCAATTTGGTCTGTCTTATTTCGGAAAATACGGTTTTCATGGTTTCCTGATCCGTGATGTCCGCTGCAAAATAGCTGACCTGATTGGTAGCAGTCCGCAGGCTGTCGGCAAGCGAGGTGAGCGCCTCTTCATCCCGGGAGATCAGGAATAAGTTGGCACCAGCTTCCGCAAAAAGGGTTGCCACCGCCCGGCCAATACCCTTGGAAGCTCCTGTGATGATCGCTGTTTTATTTTGAAGGAGCATTGACTTCAAAAACTTATATCGTATTTCGCCAGGATTTCCTTGGCCTTGGCCACGCTGCTCATATCAATGACATCGTCCGTATCAATTTCCACCTCAAAGGCTTCTTCGAGTTCACTGATCAGGAACATATGCGACATAGAGTCCCATTCCGGGATGCTCTGGTACTTAAGTTCGTCCTTTACCACTGCTGGATCTATTTCCAGTGCGGTACTAAAAGCCTGAACCAGTTTATTTGAATTATCGTTGCTCATTCGTTTTATTACTTATTCTTGCTATTATTTAATCCCCTTTGCGTCGCGCTTCGGCGGACGAGAAGATGTGGTCTGATTCCCCGACCCTTGGGTCGGAAAAAAGGTCCCAGGGCTTGCCCTGGGGTTTAATGCCCACTATCGCATTCTTCTCGCGGGATTCCCAAAATACGTGCCCGGCTCGCTCACATCCTTGATATTTACCGATCCCACCCCCAGGTAGGCCCCGTCACATACTGTAATGAGCGGGGAAACCGTTACTTTAGTTGCCAGGAAAACATTCTTCCCGATTTTGGCACCGCCTCCTACATCAACTGTGGGCATCACGGAACAAAAGTCACCGATCACGGCGTCATGGCCAAGCACACTGTTCACATTAACGGATACCAACTTGCCTATTTTCAGGCTTGCCCCCAATTTGACACCCGGGCAGATGATGGCGCCTTCGCCTATTTTCACCCCGGGACCAATCAGAGCATCGCTTGAAATAAACGAATAAAAGGTCACCTTATTTTTCAGTTTCTCGTAGATCTGCCTTTTAAATTCAATGTTGGCTATGGCTATGACCACCATGTCCTCTTTATCAAACTGATATCCTTCTACCGATCCGCAGATTTTATGATCGCTGATCCTGCCACGTAAGGCCTCCATATCATCGTCTATAAATCCCTTGAGTTTAAAATCCCTTTCTTCGACGGGAATGGCATCCAGATAGCTCATCACTTCCCTGCCATAGCCACCGGATCCTATCACAAATAAATTTGGATGACTCGTATTCATACAATCACGTTACACATTCCGGGGCTCTTTTTGTAAACAAGCTGCAAAGTACGTGATTATAATGATAAGAGTCAAATGGATGATACCTCATATTTACTACCTTTTTGTTGTCTGAAGTAACCTGTTTAATTTGAATAACGGTTAAGCTATTTAAGTCGAAAATTCTGTTTCCCTGACCCTAAAGGGCCATAATTTTCTCTCGCAGATCTATTTTGATGGGATTTTTCCTCCCTTTAGGATTGTGGAACAGAAAACACCTGTTTCATTGGATTGTCCATGATTCACGTTATTTAAGGAGATTCAAAAGACGATAAAAGCCCCTGAGACCGTACATAAAAGGGTAGAGGAGGGGCTTGTTGTTCACAATGAGGATCAGCACCCTGTAGACCGGGCCGTTGAAATCAGCACCTATCAGATAATTCAAGGGGTAAGCCTTAATTTTTTTGAAGCCTTTAAGCATGGGACCTACATAAGAAAAAGAGATATCGGATCGCACCAGCCGCAACAACAAAAACAGGACAATGGCCTGTTGTTTGGATTTCAGGCGTTTATAGGACGCAGGATGGGTGGCGGGGGAAACATGGCGCTCGATCAGTTCTCCTTCCGTGTATACCGCTTTCTCACAGTCATAAACAAACTTCCGGTAATGGTTGGGTTCCTTACTCGTCCTGATGGAGTTGGGCACTGTGATATAGCGGTAAACGTCCAGTGGAATAAACAGCATCTTTTGGGCATAAAGGAGATTTTCGAACGTAAAAATAACATCCTCCATCAGCCGGTCTTCCATAAATGTGGTGCCATGGGCTTCAAGGAAGGATCTTTTTACCATATACCACCATGCTTCGCCCGTATAATTCCGGCTTCCTATAAATTCAATTCCGGTTTGAAATTCAAACTTCCCGGACAGTTCCGGGGAATCGGTATCAGGCTTTAAGGGATCTTTTTGATCCAGGGAGGTATGTTCAAAGGCGAGAATATCCGGGTCGTATTCTTCAACCAGGGATACAAGGGTTCCCAAAACATTCCTTGCCATATAATCGTCCGGATCAAAGAAATAGAGATAATTCCCTTTGGCAACATTCAGACCTGCATTGCGGGCACTGCCTACCCCTCCGTTGGGTTTGTCGATCACCACTACTTGCCGGAACCTGCTTTCGTAGGATCGCGCGATGGTGAGGGATTCGTCTTTGGAACCATCATTTACCACAAGGATCTCGTACACCGCAGGGTCCAGATCCTGATCGAGCAAGCTGTCCAGGCAGCGCCCGAGGTACTTTTCCATATTATAACAGGGGAGTACAAAACTTACTTTCATGCCACGATAATTAGTTGCCTTTAAAATGCTCCATGGTGACGTGTGTTTCAGAAGAAATCCCTTCGGACAACACTATTTTTTTAATGGTGAGCAGCACAATCCGGACATCAAGTATAAAATTGAGGTGTTCCACATAATATACATCTAGTTCCAATTTTCTTGGCCAGGAAATGGCGTTGCGGCCATTCACCTGGGCCCACCCTGTAATGCCGGGTCTGACCTGGTGTCTTTTTGATTGCTCTTCACTGTAAAGTGGCAGGTAGGATACCAGTAAAGGTCTGGGCCCTATCAGACTCATATCTCCTTTGATCACATTAAAGAGCTGCGGGATCTCATCAAGAGAAGTCCTACGCACAAAGAGCCCGATTCGCGTAAGCCTGTCGGCATCCGGGAGAAGTTCCCCATCCGGACCTTTTTCATCGGTCATCGATTTGAACTTGGTGATATTAAAGATCCGGCCATGCTTTCCGGGCCGTGGCTGTGAAAAGAAGGCGGAACCCTGAACTGCCGTGAGCAAAAGGGTTACCAGCAAGAGCACGGGGCTTAGTATCACCACAAGCAAAAGGGCGACAGTAAGGTCTATGGCTCTCTTAAAAAAGTGTTTGTACATTGGTACTTACATTTCGGGGGACAAAATAAGGCCATTTTTCTTTAACAGCACCGCTTTTATAGATGAACGCCTTTAAAATTGGATAAAATCAGGCATTGCCGGTTTTTGTCGTATCCGACTTTTCAAGTTCTTTGTATTCCTGCAGGATGGCCGCCCAAACCCGTTTTTGTTCAAATCGTTCACTGATCATTGATCTGGCATTGGCAGCCATGTCCTGCAGTAATTGCCGGTCGGCCAATAGTCTTTCCACAGCATTGGTAAGTTGTGCCTCATCTTTGGGAGTCACTATAAGTCCGTTCTTACCATGTTCCACCGTTTCATTACAGCCGTTGATATCAGTAACAACGGATGGAAGTCCCATAGAACCTGCTTCAAGTGGGACGTTCGGAAATCCCTCCCTGTAACTGGGGAATACCAGGAGGTCTGAAATGGCGAGGTAAGGCCTTACATCCATTTGGGTACCTCCCTCGACAATAGAAGGATTCTTGGCAATGCGCTCCAGGGTGCGGGGTAGCAGCGGATCCAGTTCAGGTTCCATCATCCCGATCAGGAGCAACTTGAGATCAGGGTGTTTGAGCGTCAGCCGGTCAAAAACCGCAACGAGTTCGTTGATTCCTTTGTCTTTTACCAGCCGCCCTATAAAAATACAGACAAAATCTTTCTCGCTAAGGCCAAGAGATGCCTTTAAATTTTGCCGTTCACTTTCAGGAAAGAGGGCAGGATCAAAACGGGCGGTATCCACTCCGTTGGAACTGATGCAGTCCAGTACTTTAAACTTTGAGGGTTTGGCAAACTTTCGATCCAGCACAATTTTGTGAATCCCCCGGGAATTGGGATACACTCTCGTCGCACAGGCATAAGTGAGTTTCTCTACAAAGGTGAGTACGGAGAGTTTGAGGCCTCCGGCCTCGAGAAGCGGCAGTCCGGCAATATCGTGTAGCCGGTGCGGAACCCCTGCCATATAGGCCGCCATCATTCCGATAAGGCCGGCCTTCGGGGTGTGGGTATGTACAAAATAGGGCTTTTCCTTTTTCAGGACCCGGTAGAGTCGAAAAAGAGATATGAGATCCTGAAAGGGGGTGATCCTGCGTGTCATTTGAATGGGGATGGCACGGGCATTTTGTTCGGCACAGGCTATTTCCAATTCGCCTTCCGGCTCTGAAGCGGCTATTCCGATCACTTCATAATGGTCGGCCATATGCTTTAATTGTCCCTTTAAAAGGCTTTTAATGGAGTAGGATACTGTAGTAATACGGATTAGCTTTTTTTTCATACTTTGTTAATCGCTTTAAATCATAACAGCGGCATTGGCTGGAGTTGAACTACCCTATATGTCCAGTGCATCTTCATACGCTTCCAGAATCTTTTCCTTA
>JBGTMS010000137.1:0-2922 GCA_041743425.1 Zeaxanthinibacter sp.
CAGGGTGAGGAAAACCTGCTGGAGTACGTCATCACTGAGGTGAAGAACGGGACGCTTGAAATCAAAGTGGAAAAGGGTGTACAGTTAGAACCCTCGTCCTGGAAAAAAGACAGTGGAATATTTATCACCGTACCTGTTAATGAGATCAATGGGGTGGCTCTATCCGGTTCGGGCGATGTAACTTCCACAAAATTGCTCAAGTCAGAGAGATTCGCTACAAGTATGTCAGGATCCGGTAATATCACGCTTCAGGTAGAGACCAATTCTCTTGAAACCTCCATGTCCGGTTCTGGCGATATCGACCTGCGGGGTAAGGCAAGCATTTTTGATGTCCAGATATCCGGCTCCGGAGATGTTCAGGCGTTTGGGCTGGAAGCCGATGAGGTAAATGCTTCCATCTCGGGCTCTGCGGATATTGAAGTCACTGTCAATCAAACCCTGAAAGCCAGGGTTTCAGGATCCGGGGATATTCATTATAAGGGGAACCCCACAAAAATCGATAGCAAGTCCAGTGGTTCCGGGGATATTTCAAAAGCCTGAAAGAATTTGGGTGAAGCTCCCGGAGCATCAACTTATCAAAGCCCTGACTCCTGAATATCTGGATGTCCGGGCTTCTTTTTGATCCTGGCCAGAAGGAAAACACCTATTATAAAAAACAGCCCCAGAAAAATCGTGGCATTACGCATGCTACCCGTAACCTGGGCCACGAATCCATACAGGAAAGTGCCTATCACAATCCCCACTTTTTCCGCGACATCATAAAAGCTGAAGAATGAGGTGGTATCCTTTGTGTCAGGAAGGAATTTAGAGTACGTTGAGCGTGAGAGTGCCTGTATACCACCCATAACTAACCCGACACAACCGGCTGCCAGGTAAAAATCTATGGGTGTTCTGAGGAAATAGGCATATATACAAATAAAGATCCAGAGAATGTTCACTACAATCAGTGTCGGGATATTGCCGAATCTTCCTGAAGCTTTTGCGGTGGCACCTGCTCCGAAAATCGCGACCACCTGAATGACAAGAATGCTTATTATCAGCCCGGTGGTACGTTCGCTGTCTGAGCCCCAGGTAATTTCTTCTTCACCAAAATAGGTGGCAATAAGCATTACGGTCTGTACGGCCATGCTATATACAAAAAAGGCCCCAAGGTATTGTTTCAGTCGGACCTGATCACCCAATTGATGCCAGACCCTTCTCAGCTCCCTAAATCCGTTCAGAATGATACTGGATCTTACCCCGGATTTTTTAAATCCTTTTGGCAGGTGGTAAAAGGTATACTGACTAAACAAAATCCACCATATCCCCACCGAAATGAAAGAATACTTCATCGCGCGGATCTCCGCCACCTCGCCTCCATCCGATTCAATGTAAAAGAAAGCAGGTTTCATAACCATTGCGAGGTTGATAAGCAGCAGGATAACACTCCCGATATACCCCATGGAAAAGCCCTTTGCGCTCACGCCATCCTGTTGTTCCGGAAAGGCTATATCCGGCAGATAGGAATTGTTAACAGCAAAGCTGACCCAAAATCCCACAAGCCCGAAAAAATAACATGTCAATCCCAAATAAATGGTTTCCAGCGAGAACCAGTATAATCCGATACACGAAAGACCTCCCAGATAGCAAAAAAACTGCATGAATATTTTTTTATTCCCTATGTAGTCAGCAATGCCGGAAAGGATTGGAGTAATGATTGCAATAAATAGAAAAGCGGCCGAGGTGACGTAGCTGATTAGGGGTGCCCGGGCAATTTCCCCTCCAAAGATACTTACTTTCTCTACCCCTGAAATCCGGAACAAAGCACCATAATAAATAGGAAAGATGGTAGAGGCTATTACCAGGCTATATACGGAATTCGCCCAGTCATAAAATGCCCAGGCATTCAGGAGCTTCTTGCTCCCTTTGACTGCTAAAGCTTTACCCATGCCTTAAAATAAAAGCTGCTCCCTTTGGGAACAGCTTTGAAGATACAATTATTAATGGATTTACATCCCAAGGGTCTTATTCAAATTTGGTCACCCCGAATTTCGCTGCCTCCTCCTTGGCCAGTGGCGCCCACTGGGTCAGGTTATTGATCCGGGTATCATTGGACGGGTGAGTACTCAGGAATTCCGGCGGACCCGCTCCTCCGGCCTCCTCCTTCATTCTTTTCCAAAGTTCCGCAGCCTCGCTCGGATCATAACCCGCTATGGCCATAATCTGCAGGCCGATCCTGTCTGCTTCAGTTTCATGACCCCTGCTGAATGGTAACATGAGGCCAACAGTTGAACTCAGGCCATAGGCCTGATTGAAAACATTTCTTTTCTCAGGATCCTGAATCGCCACATTTCCGGCCACCGCCCCGATCTGTTGCAATGTTCCGGCACTCATCCGCTGGGCACCGTGATCCGCAAGAGCGTGCGCTACTTCATGGCCCATAACAACCGCAACCCCTCTTTCTCCGCGGGTGATCGGCAGGATGCCGGTATAGAATACAATCTTGCCCCCCGGCATACACCAGGCATTGACTGCCTCATCCTGGACCAGGTTGTACTCCCACTGATAATCCTTGAGATATCCTGGATAACCGTTTGCCGTCAGCCAACGTTCTGCAGCCGACGAAATTCTCTGTCCCACTTTGGTGATCATTCTTGCATCGGCGCTGTTATCCAACACCTTGTTGTCACCCAGGAACTGGTCATATTCCGCAAAAGCCATGGGAAAGATCTGGCTATTCGGATAAAAGTTCAACGTTTTCTTACCCGTAAACGGGTTCGTCTTACAGGCTGTAAGCGAAAGACAAACAGCCACGATGGTAATTATTTTTTTCATCTTACTGAATTAGTGTTACTAATGATATAAGGATTTGATAATTAGGCTCTCACTAAAGTAGGATTATTTCCCGCGATATGAAGCTCTGTAAAATCCTTTTTTACTTCA
>JBGTMS010000138.1:0-4094 GCA_041743425.1 Zeaxanthinibacter sp.
TGGTGTGGCGGTCAACTATCGCGATAAGAACGATCCGGTATTGGTGATTACTTCAAGGGCATCCACATCATACGCCCCCGATCAAATTGGAACGCGTGTAATCAGCTAATCTATATTGCTTATTTTAAGCGTATGGGCAGACTCTTATTAAATGTTCTATTTTTGGCATTAGGCCATAAGATCGACAACTTATCGGGCAAAGGAAAGGATCATTAGTGAACAACCTGAAATGTGTATGGTCAAGGCGGACAAAATATATAAGAAAAAAATTATAGGTTGCCAACTAATGACCCTTCTAACCTTTTTCCCATTATGATTGCACTGGAGTTCACTACTTTTTTAGGGCGTTTTCATCCCGTTTTGGTACACCTGCCCATCGGATTTCTCGTCTTGGCCATCGCCCTCGAAGGGTTCGAGAGCTTGCGCCGTACCGAAACAAAAAGTCGATTGATTCCGGTAGCCTGGCTTTTGGGAGGGATTAGTGCCGGGGCAGCGGCACTGTGCGGTTGGTATTTGGGGGAAACCGGACTTTACAAAGAGGATATACTTTTCGTGCACCGGTGGCTCGGCATTGCATTGGTAGTTATATCCTTTTTGGGATGGTGGCTAAAGAGAAATGCCGATAACTATACCCCGTTGATCCAGAATGGATTTAATATTCTGGTCCTAGGGATGCTTTTTTACGAAGGACATCAAGGCGGAAACCTTACGCATGGAGAGGACTATCTTACCGAATATGCACCGGCACGGATACAGAATCTTTTGGGAGCTAAAAAGGATAAGGATTCGCTGCCCGAATTCAGCAATCCCGATTCCGTTTTGGTATACGATGATTTGGTACGTCCCATTTTTGGGTCCAAATGCTTTGCCTGCCATAATAACGAGGTACAACGGGGCGGACTGAACATGTCATCGCCAGATTCCCTTTTAAAAGGAAGCCAGGGCGACCCCATCATCGTCGACGGCAGTGCCGAAGACAGTGAACTCTTCAGAAGGATAACCCTGTCCCAGCGCAATATCAAATTCATGCCGCCCACCCAAAACCCTTTGACCTACGATGAGATCAAGATCGTGGAATGGTGGATAAACACAGGGGCATCGTTCGAAGACAATGTATCGGCCGTAACGGTAAACGAACCTATGAAACCCGTCCTTCTCCGCCGCTATGGATTAAACACGGAACCGAAACCTTGGTACGAGACCGTACAAATGGTCAGATTGGACAGCATTATAATTTCGGAACTGCGGCAAAACGGTTTTACCGTAGAATCTTTGGGGCCAAAAAATCCCCTACTCAACGTACGCTATTCGGGCAAGGATCTGACCAATGACCAACTTCAAAAGCTCGAACAGGTAAAGGACCATATCACCTGGCTTTCATTGGCCGGTACCAATGTACGGGATGAGTGGTTGGCGATAATCGCGGAATTCCAGAACCTGACCAGGCTCGAACTGGAAAAAACCGCGGTTTCCGACAAAGGCGTAGCATTCCTTCCTAAACTGGGACATTTGGAATCCTTGAACCTATATGGCACCCAAGTGACCGATGCTTGCCTAAAGGATATCAAAAAAATATCCGGTCTTAAGCGCGTCTACCTCTGGGGAACCAAGGTTAGTCCAAAAAGCGCGAAAAGCGCAGGCAAGGATATTGAAAACCTTGAAATAATCGTCGGTGAAAGATAGTAAGCTTTACCTCTGCACTGTCCATTAAAAATTTTTACAATAATTTACCTTAGTCTGAAATTCCTTCTACAAAAGTTACGGACCTTTTATACTATGGCTATAGTTCCGATAGATTCTATCCAGTAGCTTTACAGGGCAAATATGCCAGTGCGCCGTTTGTTATGGAATGCACGAGGCAATCCATAGGAAAGCGTTCTTATGGATTTTGAAGTCGGGACTGTTTTGGAAGCGGGCAGCGTTATTTTGTGGACTTTGCCTTGATGTCAGGTTAGTTATATGGAAGAATCTTTCCGGCCCGTGTCCGATATTTTTTAGAAAAACGTAAATAAACATTGCAATGACCTATAAAATCATCTTTCCCCTAGCCCTTATTCTCCTTTTTTACGGGTGCGGCACAATTGGAAATAAAGGGGGCCATAGCAGTTCTATCGAAATTTCCGAATCCGGTAAAACGGCGAAACCTTCTGTATCGGCACTTGACAAAAATGGTGAACGGACCGTCCTGAAAGCGAGAGGTACGGAACCATTTTGGGGCCTCGAAATAACTGAAGACATGATTCGGTTCACCTCACTTGTCAATGGTTTTGAGAAGTACCATACTCCCGCGGTCGATCTGGTCCGTGCCGCGGACGCCAACGTGAAAATGTATATTGCGACAACGGAGTCGGGCACCATCAAGATACAGGTAGTGCAGGCCACATGTACCAATGCGATGTCAGGTAAAGAATCGGGATATCAGGTACGAGTGGAAATAAAACGTGGAACGGACATAAATTTCACCGTTTTTGAGGGTTGCGGAGAATATATAGTTGACTATCGTCTGAACGATCTATGGGTTTTGGAGGAAATGGAGGGGAAGGCGATTGCGAAGGAGGATTTTGGCAATGAGGTGCCCAACATGGAAATCCATGTGGACCAAAAAATCTTTATGGGCCATGCGGGCTGCAATCGGATGAACGGAAAAATCTTCAGCGAAGATAGAATACTGAGGTTTACCGATATCGCTACCACTCGTATGATGTGCGTGACTGGGAATCAGGAGGAAATGTTCTTAAAAAACCTAAGGGCATCCACCCATTTTGAAATAGGGAATAATCGCCTTTCCCTTAGCAATGCAGATGGGGGTACCTTGATCTTCAAAAAAGTGGATTGAGCTATTTAAATTGGAATTTCAGTAGGGGTTTTTGCTCCAAGATCTTTTACCAATCTATAAATGAGATTCCCAAACCTATGGTGGTCTGTTTGTGGTTATAGTCTATCAGGGTCTCCCCGTAGCCATTGAATATCTGTACCTGCGCCCTAAGATTTGCCTTTAGGGGATAAATGTAGTTGAACTGTAAACTTCCGTGATTGTCCTTGAACGACAATGCATTCGTCCCGACCAGATAAAAATTATGTTTTTTTATCCTGTAAACAATGGTGGCCTCTCTTCTACCTATAAAATCCGTGATCAAAGGGTTTTCATCGACCTCATCACTTAAACGTATCCATGGTTTCAGGTAAATCTGTAGGTTCTCCCTTTCCATACCGAAATGGAAAATGATCCTGTTCCAGCTTCTTGAGCGGGGCAGATCCCTGCCGTTCGATTGATGGTTAAAACTTGCGCCGATCATTCGGGCCTTGAACCCGAGAAGATTAAAATTGAGCGGAAAATTAAGGATCAGTTCCGGTTCATAGTTCAGTTCGCGGAAAGGTCGGGAAAGTTCCGTATTGTAGATCTGCCAGTGCGCGACCTGGGAATAGCCGACCCAAAGATCCCCGTGGCCGAACAAAAACGATTCCAATACCTTTGTCTTGAAACTCAGTTGGAACCTCGCTTCGTAATTATTGAACGCCTTGGGAACCGTGACCGAATAATCGGGATTTTCGCTTTGGGGCAACCTATTTGGATTATTGGTCCACCTGCCGGCGGTTATATAAAAAGGTCTGTACGAAGTCAATCGGAAGGTTCCTTTTCTATCTTCCGGGTCAAGCTCCCACCTCTGGGACATGGTCTTGGACAAAAAACGGTTTTGACCATCAATGATATCCTGGGCAGCGATTTTATCCACTAAAAGTAGGACCAGAAAAAATAGCAGGGTATTTCCCATAGGCCCCGATCGCGATTTTTTATTCATAAATAGCTTTAAAAGTTCCAACCTCTACGCAAATCGTGGACAGTTCGACCAATTTTCGAATTCAATACAATTTTGAAATAAAATCAACATAAGATACTACACGACTTTATAAAAAGTGCGAACTGAAAATGAACTTTTCATCAGGTCTGTAGAAGAAGAACTACGATTTGCTTATGGGCCACCATAAACGGCTTTCCCATCACGTTGTACAACATATCCTTTCCAAGCTATCAGCTTAAGCCCGCTATTCGCCCAATTCCCCTCACTTGTCCTATCCAGTAGTATTCCGTGGTC
>JBGTMS010000139.1:0-15385 GCA_041743425.1 Zeaxanthinibacter sp.
CTCAGAATTGTAATAATGAGAGGATTTTTCCTGATCGACGGCTATCTCAAATAAATGAACATAGTGATTGGGCTGTATGCCAAGATGTACTTCAATTTGTTGAAGGGCCGGATTTACCGGGCAATCCTCGAGGTAGTGGCATACCATATTCCGGCTGAATTCCGATAACGGGTAGGGGTCACCTTCCGTAAGCTTGACCTGTGAATTTGTTATGGTTTGCTTCCAGAGTTTTAATTCATTGTTCGTCGGGCCATGATCTTTACTTAGCCAGCTGAGTAATTTTGATCTATCCTTCTGCTTCAATGAGGTATCCGTTTCTATGGCCTTCTCGACTACCGCAATTTCCGATACTGACAGAAGATCATCGGACCAGATGACATAAAAAAATGGAATATATTGTAGAATACCGGAAGAATACAGGCTTTTTTGCATGAGGGTGAAAATACGATTTTTTTAAAATTTATCGATCCTTTCTCCTTGCCTTGCCATCCTCTGTACCCTCATCCCCTCTCACGCCCTTTGAGCATATTGGTTGTATTCTGTAGAGGGGCGGACATCCTCTTTTTATCTGCCGTCTTTACGTATATTTGTTCTGATATGAATGAACATCTCGATCCAACTGCTGCTTACTTCTCACCCAAAGAACTGGAAATTGAGAAAGAGTTACGCCCTGTTTCGTTTGATGATTTTACCGGTCAGGAACAGATACTCGAGAATCTGAAAATATTTGTAAAGGCGGCCAACCTGCGAAAAGAGGCGCTGGATCATACATTATTTCATGGACCACCAGGTCTGGGTAAAACCACACTCGCTCATATTCTGGCGAATGAACTGGGGGTAGGTATTAAGATCACTTCAGGACCGGTACTGGATAAGCCGGGCGATCTTGCCGGATTACTGACAAACCTTGGTGAAAGGGATGTACTCTTCATCGACGAAATACACAGGCTTAGCCCCGTGGTTGAGGAATATTTGTATTCTGCTATGGAGGATTATCGGATTGACATCATGATAGAAACGGGTCCCAATGCCAGATCGGTACAAATCAATTTACAACCCTTTACCCTCATTGGAGCGACCACCCGATCCGGGCTGCTGACCGCCCCTATGCGAGCAAGATTCGGAATTTCAAGCAGGCTGGAATATTACAGTACGGAGTTGTTGTCCACCATTGCTGTCAGGAGTGCGGAAATTCTAAAAGTTCCCATCTCCAATGAAGCGGCAATAGAGATAGCAGGGAGAAGCCGGGGAACGCCAAGAATCTGCAATGCGTTGTTGAGACGCGTGCGCGATTTCGCACAGATTAAGGGTAGTGGTAACATTGACATGGAGATCTCAAGATATGGGTTGAACGCGCTTCATGTAGATGCCCACGGCCTTGATGAAATGGACAATAAAATCCTGACTACCCTTATTGATAAATTCAAGGGAGGGCCTGTTGGCATTACCACCCTCGCCACTGCGGTTTCTGAAAGTGCGGAAACCATCGAGGAAGTCTATGAGCCTTTTCTGATTCAACAGGGATTTATCATGAGAACGCCAAGGGGTCGTGAAGTTACTGAAAGGGCCTACCAGCATCTCGGACGAATTAAGGGTTCTCAGCAACCAGGTTTATTTTAAAAACTGAATTCATGTTGGGTCCGGAATCTTACGCCAAACAGATCAGGGAAGAGGCCTTGCGTCTTGGGTTTCTATCCTGTGGTATTTCCAGGGCCGAATTTTTAGAGGAGGAAGCGCCCAGACTTGAAGGATGGCTGAACAGGAACATGCATGGAGAAATGTCTTATATGGCCAATCATTTTGACAAAAGACTTGACCCCCGCTTGCTGGTGGATGGAGCCAAATCAGTGGTTTCACTTCTTCTGAATTACTACCCGGAGAACAGCCAAAAAGATCCGTCCTACAAATTATCTAAATACGCATACGGTCAGGATTATCATCACGTGATCAAAGAGAAACTCCGACGGTTGCTTTCTTTCATTACGGATAACATAGGGGAGGTGCACGGCCGTGCCTTCGTAGACTCTGCTCCCGTTCTGGACAAGGCATGGGCGGCAAAAAGTGGCCTCGGATGGATTGGGAAGCATAGCAACTTGTTGACACAACAAGTGGGATCTTTCTATTTCATTGCCGAACTTATCCTGGACCTTGAATTGTCTTATGACCATCCGGTCACCGATCACTGCGGTACCTGTACTGCCTGTCTGGATGCCTGTCCGACAGAGGCCATCATAGCCCCATATGTGGTCGATGGCAGCAAATGTATTTCCTATTTTACCATCGAGTTGAAAAACGAAATTCCTTCTGAAGTGAAGGGCAAATTTGAGGATTGGATCTTTGGTTGCGATATCTGCCAGGATGTTTGCCCTTGGAACAGGTTTTCAAAATCTCACAATGAACCGCTCTTCGATCCTCACCCGGAGCTTTTAGGCATGAACGCCAGGGACTGGAAAGAATTATCTGAAGATGTTTTTAGCAGGGTATTTGAAAAGTCCCCTGTAAAAAGGGCCGGATTTAATGGTTTGAAGAGAAACATCAACTTTGTGGATTAAAGTTGATCCCAAGATCCACTACCCAATAATATTTCAACCGGAATTATCCTTAACAACCTTGGAAAGCACTATATTATGTGTCTGTTTCCGGAAAGAAATCAAGTCCATTACCAACCATTTAGTCATACCAATCGATGAAGCTACGCAAGCCTGAGTTAAGTTTTTGGCAGATCTGGAATATGAACGTTGGATTCTTCGGGATCCAATTCAGTTTTGGATTGCAGCAGACGGCCGTCAATCCCATCTTCTCCTTTCTCGGCGCTCACCATGAAGAATTACCCCTGCTCAATCTTGCCGGACCCGTTACCGGCCTGCTTATTCAACCAATAATCGGGGCAATTTCCGATAAAACCTGGTCCCCAAGATGGGGTCGCAGGAAACCATTTTTTCTGATCGGGGCGATCCTTGCCAGTCTTTGTCTTTTTGCGTTTCCTTACAGTTCGGAATTATGGTTCGCGGTTGGCTTGTTGTGGATACTGGATGCTGCCAATAACACCGCCATGGAACCCTACAGGGCTTTTATTGGGGATCAGCTGCCTGAAAAACAACTGACCTATGGTTTTCAAATGCAAAGTCTTTTCGTTGGCGCGGGCATAACCCTTGCTAATTTCTCTCTCTTCCTTTTTCAGGATTGGTTTAGCAGCCCTGTGGCCGGAGGCGGACTTTGTACCACAGCGACGGAAGTGGTTTCAGCAATTCCCACATGGGTTTATTATTCCTTTTTCCTGGGTGCCATCTCTTCCATTGCCACTGTACTATGGTCGGTGTGGAAAACTCCTGAAATACCCCCAACAGAAGAGGAACTCGCATTCATAAGAAGTAACAGGGAAGGAAAATCCTTAATGGTCAGAATTTTTGATCCGCTGATAGAAATATATCACGCCATTGGAAAAATGCCAAAGCTGATGTGGAAATTAGCCGCCGTTTACTTCTTTCAATGGTATGCGCTTTTCGTCTACTGGCAATTCCTCCCTCCGATGCTACGCTCCACACTTTTCAGTATTACCACTGAAGATTCGGATAAGTACGAAACCATAATGCTGTCCTGTAAATCTGGTGCAGTGATAGGTGCGGCCGATATGTCTTTCGCTCAGAATATCCAATCCCTTTCAGAACAGGCCCTGGCTCAGACAGGCCTCATGAACGGAACCTATAATATGGTGACCATGGTTGTGGCACTGGCGCTGGTGCCGGTTGCCCGTATGTACAGCTCTAAAGTAGTATACGTCCTGAGCCTGCTGCTTACCGGGATAGGGATACTAAGTATGCCCTTCATTGCCCACCCATACGCCTTACTGCTGCCCATGGTCCTTTTTGGCATTGGTTGGGCTGCCATGATGGGAATCCCCTACGCAATGGTTTCCAAAGTGATTCCGGAAGAAAGAAGGGGTGTATATATGGGGATTGTGAACATGATGATTGTCATCCCCATGCTCATACAAACCGTCTCTTTCGGATATATCATAAAATATACGCTCAACAATAACGCGGTCAATGCCATCCTGCTCTGCGGTGTATTCTTTATTATCGCTTCGATACTGGCACTAAGGCTGAATGTCCCGGAAAACGAAAAATAGTCACAGTATTTCTAAGCAGCCAAAAAATTATCGTTCAGCTTTGCTCAGTATAAGATCATTTGAGGCATACTATTCCCGCATCGATTCGAGGATCCGCTCCTGAGAATGCTTCCCCGCGAAATTGGTGGCACATTCAATGAGTGCAAGATGCGAATAGGCCTGAGGGAAATTACCGAGCAGTCGCTTGCTCTTAAAATCAATGTCTTCACTGAAAAGCCCAAGGTGATTGCTGTAACTGAGCAATTGATCAAACTGCGCAAGCGCTTTTTCTTCTTCTCCAATTTTGAACAGACTGTTGATGAACCAGAAAGTGCAGATGGTAAATGAGGAGGAAGGCAAACCAAAATCGTCCTGATTCTTGTAGCGGTATAATAGACCGTCATTACTTAATTCCTTCTCGATGGCTTTCACGGTACTGACATATTTTGGATCCCTTGCATTTATGAAACCATAAGACTCCATCAGCAATACCGAAGCGTCCAGATCAGAGGAACCGTAAGACTGAACAAAAGCCTGTATGTCTTCATTCCATGCATTTTGATGGATGTCTGCTTTAATTTCCTTTTCCAGGGCAGTCCATTTTTCAGTTTTGTGGCCCTTATTAAAAATGCGTGCAATTTTCACTGCCCTGTCCAACGCCACCCAGCAAAGTACTTTTGAAAAGGTAAAATGGCGATCTTCTGTCCGGAATTCCCATATCCCTTTATCACGTTCCTGCCAGTGATTGGACACAATCCAGACGATCCCTTTGGTGATGCTCCAGAGGTCCTCTCCGTTCTCCATATCCGTACTGAAATTTATAAGTTGCTCGTAAATCACATCCATCAGAATACCATAGATGTCATTTTGTCTTTGCGCATAAGCAGCATTGCCTATTCGCACAGGTTTGGACCCCTTATAACCACTTAAATGATCCAGCGTTTCTTCAGTAAGTTTCTTCTCCTTGTTGATGCCGTACATGATTTGCAGTTTTTCATCCTTATCCGGAATAAGGTCTATGATAAACCGGAGATACCTGCGGGCCACGTTCTTGTGTCCAAGTTCAGATATGACCTTGACTACCATGGAGGCATCGCGGATCCAGCAAAACCGGTAGTCCCAGTTGCGTACCTCTCCTATTGTTTCAGGGAGCGAGGTTGTTGGCGCGGCAAGAATCGCCCCGGACTTGTCATAACTCAAGAGCTTAAGCGTGATAGCACTGCGACTTATTTCATTGTTGTATTTTTTGTAGGTTGAGGTGTCATTATTCCAGTTGAGCCAATACACTTTGGTTCTTTCCAGTTCAAGATATATTTTCCGGATATTGGGTTGAAGTAGCTTTTCATTGTAACCCATAAGGAAGTAGCCGTCTTTGGTAATATCGATCTCCCTTCCCTCCACCACTGCGTTTTTATTATAGGACGTGTAGAGAAACACCGTATCAAATTTTACTGCATGTGTCAGGCTTGCGACAAAGTGATGTTTTACGTACGTCTTTGTCTCACCCAAAGCATATTCCAGTTTCGGATCATATTTTACGCGGAACCTGGGTTTTCCGGAAAGGTGCTTTATGTATCGCACAATCTCCGGCGGAGCGTGATAAGTTCCATTCTCGTTGCGATATCGCGGCATAAAATCACGGATCTCAAAGGCATTGTCCCCCTCTGAAAATCTGGTGATCAACACCGCTGTATTTTTTTTATAGCGCTGTTCAATACTATAGGAATCCGCCACGAGAATTTCAAAGCTTCCGCCGATAGTTTCGTCCAGCAGTTTGGCAAACACTGATGAAGAATCAAATTCCGGGAGGCAACACCAGTCAATACTTCCTGTTTTAGAAATCAATGCCGCGCTTCTGCAGTTCCCGATAATACCGTAGTCTAAATTATCCATTCAATAAAAAATCTTGATTCAAATGGACAATCAATTGTAATTGCCCCCCTTTTTGTCGAAATTTAGAAAATTAATAATCAAATAAAAACCAAAAGTGCCGAATAATGGGCAAAACTATCATAATCTCAAACAGACTCCCTATTCAATTACAAATTAGCAATGGAGAGATTACGGCAGTACCCAGCGTAGGAGGTCTGGCCACAGGGATGAAATCCGTTCACTCGGGTAAGGATAGCCTGTGGATTGGCTGGAGTGGTCTGACGGATGAAGAGATTCCGCCGGATCTGGCCCCTGAAATTGATAAGGCCTTAAGCAGTCACGGGGCCGCGAAAGTGCTGCTTTCGCAACAGGAAGTGGATGGCTTTTATTATGGATTTAGCAACAGGACGATCTGGCCACTATTTCATTATTTTCTCGAATACGCGGAATTTGAACTGGAAAACTGGGAGACTTATAAAAAGGTGAACCGGAAATTTGCCGATGCCATTTTGCAGAAAACCGAGGAGACTGATATTATTTGGGTGCATGACTATCAGTTAATGCTCGTTCCCAGGATGGTCAGGGAAGAACGGCCCCAAATGACTATCGGATTCTTTTTACATATTCCTTTCCCGTCCTATGAAATTTTCAGGACACTGCCGTGGAGGGAAGAAATATTACAGGGATTGCTCGGTTCGGATTTGATTGGTTTCCATACCTATGACTATGAGCGGCATTTCCTGAGTTCAGTAAGAAGGCTTTTGGGGCTGGAGGTAAGTTTTAACGAAGTCTTTCTGGAGGAACGCGTCATTAAGGTAGATTCGTTTCCAATGGGTATAGATTATAAAAAATTCAGTGAAGCAGCGAAAGAGCATGCAGGGAGAAGCGCAGATCAGCATTCAGAACTCCAGCAAAGACTTAACCAGCATAAAATATCAGTTCCGACGTCCAAATTTTTATTATCCATCGACCGGCTTGACTACAGTAAAGGGATCGCAAAACGTCTGAACGCCTTTGAATACTTCCTGAATAAATATCCGGAATACAAGGAAAAGGTACGCCTGATCATCCTGACCGTTCCGTCGAGGTCAGAGGTGCCGCAGTATCAGTTACTGAAAAAGGAGGTCGATGAGCTTGTGGGACGGATTAACGGGCAATTTTCCACAGTGAACTGGACACCCATCTGGTACTTCTATCGCTCCATGCCTTTTGATAATCTGATCGACCTCTATACCTCCAGTGATATTGCCTGGCTGACACCACTTAGGGATGGGATGAATCTCGTGGCCAAGGAATATGTGGCCACCCGTACAGATAAGAGCGGGGTCCTGATATTAAGCGAAATGGCCGGATCGGCCAATGAAATGCATGAGGCACTACTAATCAACCCGAATAATTTTGAGCAGATAGCGGATGCCCTGCACGAAGCCATAAACATGCCTGTGGAGGAGCAGCGGAGAAGGAATGGAGAAATTCAGAACCGCCTGGAACGCTACAATATTGAAAAGTGGGCCAACAGTTTTATGAATTCACTCCGTACACAGAAGCTAAGAGATGCCCAAAATGTTTCGAAGAGTATGACCGGCCCAATATTGAAATCCATGCTGGATGCGTGTGCCCTTGCAAAAAACCGTGTTCTTTTTTTAGATTATGACGGTACCCTGGCTGGATTTAACAACGATCCTCAAAAAGCAGGACCTGATGAAGAAATGTACCGTCTGCTGGATGCGTTGAGTCAGCAGCATGGTACGGAAATGTATCTCATAAGTGGAAGGGATAAGGATACATTTACCAGATGGTTCCTGCCAAAGAAATACAATATGATTGTGGAGCACGGGGTATGGATTTCCCGTTTCGGGAAAAAATTCGAATTGCTGGAAAATCTTAAAAATGACTGGATGGGAAAAATACGGCCTGTATTGGAATCCTTTGTAGATCGTACGCCCGGAAGTTTTATAGAGGAAAAGAATTATTCACTGGCCTGGCATTATCGTAAAACCGATCCCGACTTCGGGAACCAGAGGGCTACGGAACTGAACACGGTTTTGACGAGTCTCATTGGAAATGATGATCTGAGCGTCCTTAACGGGAATAAAGTGATGGAAATCAAGAGTAGTAATGTCAATAAGGGCCGCGCTGCCATGCGTATCCTTGGAGCCGGGAACTATGATTTTATTTTTGCCATAGGCGATGACTGGACGGACGAATTTATGTTCCATCAACTGCCGGACACTTCAGTAACCATCAAGGTGGGCCGACAAAAAACACAGGCGAAGTACTTCGTAGAAAACACGGCAAAAGTTCGCGAACTGTTGAAGGCTATGGTGAGTGCCGTCTGAAGGTGGAGTTTATAGGGTGTAAAGCCGGAGTTACTGCTCCAGATGACATACCTCTCTCCTGAATGTCCAAGCCCAATGCGCGCCACCAAAAGAGGGCAAAGGGCAATAAAGATTGGCCTCTGAAAACTTATCAGCAGAATACACTTACATTTGTTTTCGTAAAAATGAGTTTATGAGCAAGCAGAAGCAGCGACGGGAGGCATTGATATACCATGCAAAGCCTCAGCCGGGCAAAATCCAAATAGTTCCGACCAAGCCATATGCTACACAAAGAGATCTGGCGCTTGCCTATTCCCCGGGGGTGGCTGAACCCTGTCTTGAGATAAAAAAAAATAAGGAAAACGTATACAAGTATACCGCAAAGGGTAACCTTGTGGCAATTATTTCCAATGGGACTGCGGTTCTCGGACTAGGTAACATTGGACCAGAGGCAGCAAAACCCGTTATGGAAGGGAAAAGCCTGCTATTCAAAATTTTTGCTGATATTGATGGAATTGACATTGAACTGGATACCACCGATATTGATAAATTTGTGGAGACGGTAAAGATCATATCCCCAACCTTCGGAGGGATCAATCTGGAGGACATAAAGGCGCCTGAAGCCTTTGAAATAGAGCGGAGATTAAAGGAAGAGCTGGACATTCCCGTGATGCATGATGATCAGCATGGGACCGCGATTATTTCTGCCGCCGCCTTGCTGAATGCTCTTGAAATCGCAAGGAAAAAAATCGGGGAGGTCCGCATTGTCATTAGCGGGGCAGGAGCTGCCGCGGTTTCCTGTACCAAACTCTATAAGGCTTTTGGGGCAAAGGCCGAAAATATTGTTATGTTGGACAGCAAGGGTGTTATAAGGTGGGATGCCGAAAACCTCGCACCTTCCAAACTGGAATTTGCTACCAAACGGAAGATTGACACCCTCACTGAAGCGATGATCAATGCCGATGTGTTTATTGGCCTGTCCATTGCTGATATCCTTACTCCTGAGATGCTCTTGTCTATGGCGAAAAGGCCTATTGTTTTTGCAATGGCCAATCCGGACCCGGAAATTAACTATGATCTCGCGCGAAGTACCCGGGAGGATATCATCATGGCTACAGGCCGTTCCGATCATCCGAATCAGGTGAATAATGTGCTGGGGTTTCCATTCATTTTCAGGGGAGCCCTCGATGTAAGAGCAACTTCCATCAACGAGGCCATGAAAATGGCTGCTGTAAAAGCGCTGGCAGATTTGGCGAAGGCTCCGGTTCCGGAACAGGTAAATATTGCCTACGGTGAAACCAGGCTGACCTTCGGAAAGGACTATATCATCCCCAAACCCTTTGATCCCCGGCTGATTGCCGAGGTTCCTCCGGCTGTGGCGAAGGCAGCCATGGAAAGCGGAATTGCCAAAGCGCCTATCCTGGATTGGGATGTATACCGGGAGGAATTGCTGCAGCGATCCGGTGATGACAACAAAGTGATGAGGTTGCTGATGAACCGCGCCAAAATGGATCCTAAGAAAATTGTTTTTACGGAAGCGGATCATCTTGACGTTTTAAAAGCAGCCCAGATCGTACATGAGGAGGGCATTGCATTTCCGGTCCTACTCGGTCACAGGGCAACCATCCTGGCTCTAAAAAAGGAGTTGGAGTTTGATGCTGAGATCCCCATCATTGATCCCAATGCTGATGGCACAGCCGATCAGCGTAATCTCTATGCGGAGAAATACTGGCAGAACAGGAGACGAAGCGGATCTACGCTCTACAATGCCAAGTCAAAAATGCGCGAGCGGAATTACTTTGGTTCCATGATGGTCCTGGAGGGCGATGCCGATGGAATGATTTCAGGATATTCCAGGGCATATCCCAGGGTGGTCAGGCCGGTCTTTGAAGTAATCGGCAGATCAGCCAATGTGAGGAAGGCGGCCACGGTTCACATTATGATTACGAAAAGAGGGCCGATGTTTCTCGCTGATACTTCTATTAATATTGATCCGACCGCAGATGAGCTCGCAGAGATCGCAAGAATGACCGCCAATGTTGCCGTAACTTTTGGTTTTGATCCGGTCATGGCATTGTTGTCTTATGCAAATTTCGGCTCTTCCAGTCATCCCCACGCCATTAAGGTAAGAAAGGCTGTTGAAATTCTTCATGCCGAGAACCCTGAACTCGTGGTCGATGGCGAAATTCAAACTGATTTCGCGCTGAATCAGACTTTACATGAAAGTCAGTTCCCATTTTCTAAATTGGTTGGAAAAAAGGTGAATATCCTGATTTTTCCGAATCTCGAAGCGGCCAATATAACTTACAAGTTACTCAAGGAACTCAACAATGCGGATTCTATCGGGCCTATTATGCTGGGACTTCGGAAACCGGTGCATATACTGCAACTGGGAGCCACTGTAGAAGAGATGGTGAACATGACCGCGGTTGCCGTGATTGATGTCCAGGAAAGGGAAAAGAGGAAAAAGGCAAAATCAGGGGCGATTTGAAATTGCGGGAAACAGAAGAATATCAATTGCGACCATTTTAAGAATATGCACCTATCAAGCATTTGATCTGCATCCTTTGGGATTGACTCCTATCAGATACTACAGATGTAATGTCGGAAGTACGGACAGCCACCTTTAAAACAACATTGTAATGATCAACCATCTCAAAGGGAAACTGATAGAAAAAAATCCGACGCATGTTGTGATTGAATGTGCAGGCGTGGGATATTTTGTCAACATTTCCCTGCATACCTACTCAGAGATAAAGGATGAAGAAAATATTCATCTGTACACCCATCTGCAGATCAAGGAAGATGCCCATACACTTTTTGGCTTTGCGGAGAAATCCGAAAGGGAAATTTTCAGATTGCTATTATCCGTTTCCGGTATCGGATCGAGTACTGCCAGAACGATGCTCTCTTCCCTAAGTCCCATGCAGGTAAGGGACGCTATCGCCTCAGGAAATGTCCCTGCCATACAGGCTGTAAAGGGGATAGGTGCCAAGACAGCGCAGCGGGTTATTTTGGATTTGCGGGACAAGATTTTAAAAGTATATGATATCGGCCAAGTTTCAGTAAATCCGAACAATACAACCAAGGAAGAAGCGTTATCTGCTTTAGAGGTCCTTGGATTTGTTCGGAAACACGCAGAACAGGCTGTGAACAAGGTAGTCAGCCAGGACCCTGCACTAAGCGTAGAGGAGATCATAAAGCTTTCGCTTAAAAATTTATAGCAAGTTTGAAAACAGGGGCAAAATCATTACTTAAATCACTAAAATTTAAGCTTCTTTTCCTATCCATAATTTTCCTTGGATCGGTGCCCTATGCCCTGGGACAGGATACGGAACCCCAACAGACAGATTCAACACAGACCGATTCTGTACAATCCGGATTTGCCCTCGGAAGGATGGTGATGAAGAACCCGGAAAGCATTGTTTCGAAATATACCTATGACGCCGATTTAGACAGGTATATTTATACAGAAAGCGTAGGAGAGTTTGACATTGGTTATCCGGTGATCCTGACCCCACAGCAGTATCTGGCTTTGGTGGAACGCGAGAATATGAATTCCTATTTCAAGGAAAAAATTGATGCCTACTCCGGAAGGAAACAAGGCAGTGAAGAGGCGCGTAAAAACCTGCTTCCGAACTTCTATGTAAACAACAACTTTTTTCAATCCGTATTTGGAGGCAATACTATTGAAGTGATTCCTCAGGGATCGGTGGCAATGGATCTGGGCGTCATCTGGCAGAAGAACGACAATCCCGCGCTTTCTCCCCGAAACAGAACAAATCTCTCCTTTGATTTTGATCAACGTATCAGCCTGAGTATGCTTGGCAAGGTTGGAGAACGCTTACAGGTAACCGCAAATTATGATACAGAGGCTACCTTTGATTTCCAGAACCTTGTTAAACTGGACTATACGCCTACTGAAGATGATATCATTCAGAAAATTGAGGTGGGGAACGTAAACATGCCTCTGAACAGTTCCCTGATTACAGGAGCACAAAGTCTTTTTGGTGTAAAGACCCAGTTGCAGTTTGGCAGAACAACAGTTACAGCCGTCTTTTCCGAGCAACGCTCTCAGAACAGCACTGTCGTCGCCCAGGGCGGAGGGACCTTGAGTGACTTTGAGCTTACCGCACTGGATTATGATGAGGACCGGCATTTTTTTCTTGCGCAGTTCTTTCGTGATCAGTACAATGACGCTTTAGCAAATTATCCATATATAAGGAGCCAGGTGCAAATTACCCGCCTCGAAGTCTGGACTACCAACCGAAGCCAGCAAACGCTTAATGTCCGCAATGTAGTGGCTATTCAGGATTTGGGAGAAGCCCTGAAAGCAGATACCCGGATCGGGACTGCGAATGGCGAGCCCGGCGGTTTTTTTAATATAGTCGGATCTGTCCCCAACCTGCCTCGCAATGGCGCGAATGATTACGACCCCGCGCTAATTGGCGGTGGCGGCGTACTGAACCCCCAAATCAGGGATATTGCCACTGTGGATGACGGATTTACGATAGCTACAGGATATCAGATCAACCAGGGATTTGACTATGCGATCCTGGAGAATGCAAGAAAGTTGGAAGAAGGACGGGACTTTCAGTTCAACTCTCAACTGGGATATATTTCGCTGAACCAAAGGCTTAGTAACGATGAGGTGCTGGGGGTGGCATTCCAGTACACGTACAACGGCCAGGTATTCCAGGTGGGAGAGTTTGCCAATGGAGGCCTTGACGCCACTACTATTTCCCCGGGAGTTGAAGCTCCTGAGATCAATAACAACACCCTTGTTCTTAAATTGCTTAAGAGCAATATCACCAACGTGAATGATCCTATCTGGGATCTGATGATGAAGAATATTTATGCCACCGGGGCCTTTCAACTGAGTCAGGAGGATTTTAAGTTTAATATTCTCTATACAGAATCAACCCCGAGAAACTATATCACACCGGTTGATCAAGGACCTGGGACCGGTTGGCCGGAGGGACTTCAGGACCGGATTCTGATTGATGTCTTTAATCTGGATCGACTAAACGTTTACAATGACGTGCAACCCGGGGGCGATGGTTTTTTTGATTTTGTACCCGGCACCACAGTTAATACACAGGGAGGTCAGATCATCTTTACGAAGGTCGAACCCTTTGGTGAATACTTGTTCGATCTCCTTGGAGGGGGCACCTATGATGTATCTGACGCCCAGGGATATAATATGAACCAGCAAAAATATGTGTTTCGTGATATGTATTCCCAGACCAAGGCAGCTTCTCTTGAAGATGCCGAAAAGAACAGGTTCCGGCTGAAAGGAAGATATAAATCTGAAGGATCCAATGGCATTCCTATCGGGGCTTTCAATGTTCCCAGAGGATCTGTACGGGTGAATGCAGGAGGACGACAGCTACAAGAGGGCATTGACTATACCGTAAACTATCAGGCCGGGACGGTCCAGATCCTCGATCCCAGCCTGGAAGCGTCCAATACGCCTATCAATATCTCTGTGGAGAACAATGCGGTATTCGGGCAGCAGACCCGTCGCTTTACAGGGGTGAATTTGGAACATCAATTCAGCAAAACCTTTGTATTGGGAGGCACCCTGCTGAATCTGAATGAACGCCCGCTCACCCAAAAATCAAATTTTGGCATTGAACCGGTAAACAATACGATCTTCGGGCTCAATGGAAATTACTCCACAGAAGTGCCCTTTCTTACCAGACTGGTAAACAAGCTCCCCAATATTGACACGGATGTGGCCTCCAATGTGTCCGTGAGAGGAGAAGTGGCATTTCTGAAACCCAATTCTCCCAAAAATGCGGATTTTCAAGGGGAGACTACCACCTATCTCGACGATTTTGAAGGCGCCCAGGCCTTAATAGACATCCGTTCGTCTCTGGGTTGGAGTCTTGCCAGTACCCCGCAGGAATTCAAGTCTAACGGGGAAGAGGATTTGCAAACCGGTTATGAAAGGGCGAAAATGGCGTGGTATACGATAGATCCGATCTTCTATACCAATCAGAGACCGGCCGGCATAAGTGACAATGACATTTCCACAAACGAAACCCGCCGTATTTTTATCGAAGAAATTTTCCCACAGGTAGATATTGCCCAGGGTCAAACCCAGGTTCAGAACTCGCTCGACCTCGCCTATTACCCAAATTCTAAGGGACCTTATAATGCCAATCCAGCTTTTAACAATGTACCTCAAATCGAAAAATGGGCTGGTATCATGCGCTCCCTCAGCAGCACAAATTTTGAACAGGCAAACGTAGAATTTGTACAGTTCTGGGTTATGGACCCTTATATAGACGGAGTGGCATCAGGACCTGGGGAATTGGTGATCAATCTTGGGAATATCTCTGAGGACATTCTGGAAGATGGAAGGAAACAATATGAAAACGGTCTGCCGGGTGTAAGCAGCAATGACCTGACAACCAACACGGTATGGGGAAAAGTGCCAGCCACCCAGGCACTGGTCTATGCCTTTGATGCCGTGGAAAGCAACAGATCCCTTCAGGATCTTGGCTTTGATGGCCTGAATGATAGTTCAGAAGGCACCATCTATGGCGCCGGGGCAGACCCGGCCCTTGATAATTATCAGTACTATCTGAACAGGGACGGGGGTATCCTTCAGCGTTATTTTGACTTTAACAACACGGAGGGGAATTCTCCGGTAACCGTATCCAATACAGATCGCGGCTCCACCACCCTTCCGGATGTTGAGGACGTTGACCGTGACCTTACCATGAATACGATTAACAGTTACTATGAATATCGTATTGATATCAAACCCAACACCACTATAGATGATCCGTATGTTACCGATATTAAAGAAGGCATGACTCAGATATTACCAAACGGATCGCAACTGGACAGAAGGTGGATACAGTATAAGATTCCGCTCAGCGACTTTACGGATGCAGTAGGTGGAATTTCTGATTTCAGGTCGATAAGTTTTATGAGAATGTATATGACCGGCTTTACCGACGACCTGGTATTGCGTTTCGCGACCCTGGATCTTGTCCGTGGAGACTGGCGGAATTATACCAAAACGCTAGAAACGAATCTTGACGACCCTTCAGATGACGGCACGGTAGTAGAT
>JBGTMS010000140.1:0-2726 GCA_041743425.1 Zeaxanthinibacter sp.
ACCGAATGAACCCATGAACATTCTCGTTATTGGTAATGGAGGAAGGGAACACGCCCTTGCCTGGAAGATCCGGGAAAGCCCCCTTTGCCAAAAGCTTTTTGTTGCACCTGGAAATGCAGGAACCGCATTGGTGGCTGAGAATGTTCCCTTGGATATGAATGATTTTGACGGACTGGGGAAATTCTGCATCGACAAATCCGTTGGTCTTGTCGTAGTTGGGCCTGAAGGGCCGCTGGTGAACGGGATACGTGATTACTTCGAAAATGATGTCGCGCTCAAATCCATCTTAATGGTAGGCCCCGGTAAAGAGGGTGCACAATTGGAGGGCAGCAAAGACTACTCAAAACAGTTTATGCTTCGGAATAACATACCAACTGCAAAGGCCAGAACCTTTATTGCATCCGATTTAAGCCAGGCACTTGACTATATATCAAGCTGTAAGCCTCCGATCGTATTGAAAGCTGATGGACTTGCGGCTGGGAAAGGTGTTATTATCAGTTTAAGCCAGGGAGAGGCGAAAGCGGTTATTAAAGAAATGCTGGTAAATAAGCGGTTCGGAGCCGCCAGCTCCAAAGTTCTTATCGAAGAATTCCTGAATGGCATCGAGCTTTCTGTTTTTGTACTTACAGATGGTAAGGATTATGTGATCCTTCCCGAAGCAAAAGACTATAAGCGTATCGGTGATGGAGATACTGGACCGAACACAGGAGGGATGGGGGCTGTATCACCCGTAGTTTTTGCCGATGCTTCTTTTATGCATAAAATAGAAGAGCTTGTGGTAAAGCCAACTATTCAGGGCTTGAACAATGAGGGAATAGATTATAAGGGGTTCATTTTCGTCGGAATAATGAATGTCGGCGGTAATCCCTTTGTAATTGAGTATAATGCAAGAATGGGAGATCCCGAAACACAGGCTGTAATGCCACGGATAAAAAGTGATTTTGTTGAAATATTGGTTGCTGCTGCCAGCGGTGAACTGAAAGATAAAAAAATCGAAATTGATGAACACTTTGCGGTCACTATAGCTCTTGTGTCAGGTGGATATCCAGCTGAGTATGAAACCGGGAAGGTCATTCAAGGATTGGATCACAAGGACCAGTCGATGGTATTTCATGCCGGCACTTCAAAAATGAAGGAATCTGTTGTAACCCACGGAGGACGCGTACTGGCTGTTTCAGGTAAAGGGAATTCATTGGCCGAGGCAAGAGATCAGGCGTACAAGACCGCAGGTCAGATCAACTGGGATGGATTGTATTACCGAAAAGATATTGGACAAGATTTAATGAATTATAAAGGATAAAGCGGGATGGGATGTTCATGTGGATCAACGAAAGACGGAGCTGTCTCCGGATGCAAAAATAACGGTGCCTGCAACACTGGTGGTTGTAATAAGATGAATGTTTTCGACTGGCTTTCCAACATGGAGATGCCCGGCGAAGATAAATTCAGAGTTGTTGAGGTGCGTTTCAAAAACGGACGAAAGGAGTTCTTTAATAACTCTGACAAGTTAAATCTTACCACTGGCGATGCCGTTGTAGTGGAAGTTCCAAGCGGCCATCATATCGGCCATGTTTCCATGCAAGGTGAATTGGTGCGGCTCCAGATGCAAAAGAAGAAAGTCGTTAATGACGGCGAAATCAAAAAGGTGTACCGGCTGGCGCATCAAAAAGATCTCGAGAAATTTGAAGAGGTGAAGAAACGTGAGTTACCAACGCTTTACCGAACCCGGGAAATTATTCGTGACCTCAAGTTGGAAATGAAGCTTTCTGATGTGGAGTATCAGGCTGATAACGTAAAGGCTACATTTTTTTATTCCGCTGACGATCGGGTGGATTTCCGGGAGTTAATCAAGTTGCTTGCGGGGGACTTCAAGATAAGAGTTGAAATGCGGCAGATCAGTTTGCGGCAGGAGGCTGGAAGACTGGGCGGAATAGGTGTATGTGGAAGAGAATTATGTTGCTCGACTTGGTTGAGCGATTTTAAGAATGTGGCAACAAGTGCAGCCCGGTATCAGAACTTGTCTCTGAACCCTAGCAAACTTTCCGGACAGTGTGGAAGACTGAAATGCTGCCTTAACTATGAGCTCGAGACTTACATGGAAGCACTCGAGCATATTCCAAAAATTGAAGGCCCATTGCTCACAGAAAAAGGTGAAGCAACCCTTCAAAAGACTGATATCTTCAGAAAGATCATGTGGTTCGGATTTGTATCAGAAAACACCTGGTACCCACTTAATGTTGACCGGGTCAATCAGATTTTACAGTTGAATCGTGAAGGAAAAAAACCCGCCAACCTTGACCTTGATGTCCTTGCTGAAAAAATCCCAGTAGAAACATTAAACAGTGATCTCGCGCGAATGGATCAGAAGTTCAAAGGCAAGTCTTCCTCAAAGAAACGCAAGAAGAAAAGAACCGGCGGTGGTGGAGATGGAAATCGCCCTGATAACCGGAATAATAACCGTAACCCCAAACCCGGGAGCCAACGATGAGAATTTTGCCAGCGTTATTCATCTTAGCCATATTCTTTACCGGCTGCGATGATTCAAGGGTATTTGAACAAATAACCGACTTCGACCAAAGACATTGGGTGATAAGTGAAAAACCCGAGTTCGAGTTTGTTGTAGATAACATAAACGACAAGTACAACCTTTACGGAGCTATCCGGAATTCTGTTTCTTATCCTTACTCCAGGTTCTTCTTTACATACTATTTACACGATTCTACCGG
>JBGTMS010000141.1:0-1714 GCA_041743425.1 Zeaxanthinibacter sp.
AAGAATAAAACTGCTCCCTCCTACTCCGTAATCCCGGCGGTCTATCATAAAGTTTCCTGTGAAGGTCCTTAGCTCTCCGATTTGTTTAACTACAAATGGTATTTCAATTTCCTTTGTAACATCCCTGATTGTCAGATTGAATATTCCATTATACTGGTCCTTTCCCAACGATTTTATTCTTGTTGACTCTACCTTTATGCGTGGAAATTTTTCCGTGTAAAAATACTTTTTCTCCTGCAAATCGCGGTCTCGCATTTTGTTATCGGTATCAATAGAAGCGACAGACACCGACGCACGAAGCTGACTCTTTGAAAGATCTTTAGGGTCGAAACGGATGTCACCCCTAAATTCATTAAATGACCCATCAACCGTTATTCCAAAATTCTTGATCTCAAAAGTGATTTTAGCCGACTTTATTTCTTCACCTTGAGCGAATGCGTTGAAAGACGGCAAAAAAACGATTAGGAGTGTCAGGTGAAGCAATTTCATATTTATCATCATTAATAGCTACAAGCTTCAAGCCGCAAGTTGCAAGCTTAGTAGTATGGGAATTTGGTGTGGGTGCGCTGGTGTTTTTATATGAGTTATCGAACGCGGTATCATTATTAAATAATAGAATAGTTCGGTTTACAACTCCCAAGATAATAAATAACACTTTGTGAATTCCAACGAATTGAAATTTACATTAACTTGCTTATACATTCCGCAACCCTCTATGAAGAAAATCCTTCGGTCTTTTTTATGCCTCCATTGTGTATTAAAATCCAGGGTAATTCCTTTATTTTTTTTTGGAGTCCTCTTTTCCTCCGTTTCACTTTTCGCTCAACATCCTTTGATTGGCACATGGGATATGGTTTCTATTAAAGGTATCAATGCCGGCGGACAGGAGTTCTCAATTGACACGACTACCGTGAGAGAGACAAAAATTATTACACCCACCCATTATCTGCTCATTGCGATGGATGTCCGAGGTGATTCGCTTGTTTTTAACAGAAGTTATGCTGGGAAAATTAGCCTTGACGGGAACAAGTATATTGAAATTCCACTTCAGGCATCCGTTCAGATTTTTGATAATGTTAAAACAGATTTTACATGGAAAGTTGAGGGAGATATCTTTACTCAAGCGGGCACATTCACCCGACCAGATGGAAAAAAAATTGTTTTACATGCCATGGTTTTCAAAAGGGCAAAAACTAAGGCGTCGTATCCCAATAATCCAGCTATCGGAACATGGTCTCAATTGTCGTCATCCTATACAAATTTTGATGGAACCAAGGAGTCTCACACGAGCGAAACAACGACGCGATTCCATTTAATTACGCCTACTCATTGGATGAGGATTAGTCACCGAAACAAAAAGTTTGAACACGCCATCGGTGGATCGTATACACATGCTGGTGGTAAGACTTATCCTACTTTACTGTACTCTTCTTCCGTCTGGTTCAATGGCAAAACTGAAATGACTGAACGGGTTAAGAAGGATAAACTTCATGTCAATGGGGTAATGACAGCATCTGATGGGCGAAAGCTTATTTGGGAGGATGTCTTTCAAAAAATTGAATAGTTAAATCTGATAAAGATGTTTAGAAAGTCATTCTTCAAAGCATTAGCGAGGGTTAACAAGGTGATCCTTCCCCGGTACAGCAAACGAGACATCAATAAACTTTCTAAAATTGACAAAGCCCTTGTGGCTTACCGATACTGGGTAACGATT
>JBGTMS010000142.1:0-39229 GCA_041743425.1 Zeaxanthinibacter sp.
CCTTCATGTCTTTCCCGGAGCTTTCCTTTTTGACCTCTTTGCACGAGATTATCAAAAGCGCAATCACAATATTGAACAATGTAAATTTTCTCATCGGGGTCGGATTTTAGGTTCTTCCCTAAAGATACAATTTTTCCGAACCCTGCCAAGAAAGTTCACTTGGAACCCTCCCTGAAATGACGTAAATTTCGTCCTGAAGAAGTCTCTAGTGTTCTATGGGATTTCTGATGCCGTGGATTAGTAGGAACCACCTGCATTTCACCAAATAAAAAGGGCATTCTTTTATTGAAGACGATTACGTATCTCAGTATATTCCTGGCATGCTCATTCCTATTTCTCGGATGGGCATGTTTTGCCACAGCACAAATGAAATCCGAGTTCAAAAGATATGGGTTGGCTTCCCTTCGTAGGACGGTGGGGGGACTACAATTGCTTGGGGGCGCAGGACTGCTGGCAGGAATATATGCTTCCAAATTTTTACAAATCAGTGCTGCAGGAGGATTGGCCCTCCTTATGATTTTTGGTTTTATGGTACGATTAAAAATCAGGGATTCAATTATACAAGCAGCCCCATCCCTGTTTTATGCCCTTCTTAATGCTTACCTTTTTTATCTGTTACTGTATCCTAATGACGCTATTTAATGTAGGGGAAAAGCAATATACAGGCACATGATAAAAAAAATGAATGCCGGCAACGATTTTTTTAGTGGGTCTTTAATTTTAAAGTGCATAATAATGGATCCCAGCAGCAAAGCAGCCAGACCGAGGGCTGAGGCCTGTCTTATATCAGGAAACCAAATGGCTGCCAAAAGCCCCAAAGCCAAAATGACTTTTAAAGCGCCTACTAAATAGCACATCCAGACAGGAAGTCCATAAACCTGAAATTCCTCGATCAAGGTTTTGGCATTGCCACCACGCCATTGCGACGGCTTTTTATTTTGAATCAACCATACATTAAGAATGCTAAATGCTACGATTATTTGCAAGACTATAATGAAATACTCCATATTATATATCTAAACTTTATAAAAATATTTAAGGCTACCTCAAATGGATTTCTGAAATTTCCAACCTAAAGATTTCTCTTTGCTTTGTCCCTGCAAATAAGGCGATTTCCTCCAGATAACGACCAGGATAATTGGGCTTGTTCATGTGTTTGCCCCTGAAACTGGGATAAAAGCTTGTAAGGTCCAATACTACCGTTTCCCAGGCTCCGGAGGTTTCAAAACTTTTGATATAAGAGTGTTTATCCACACTTTCAGTTTTGAGCCTAAACTTATACCCTCGACGGTCTCCCTCTAAATGGACTACAACCTGACTATAATTTGTAACATCCAGCCGCCCGAATTTCAATCGGGCAAGACTAAACCCACCATTATTTTCTGAAGTTACAAAGCCTGTAAAAACAGCATTACCTACTTCATTAATTATTAGTTCCCCCTGGGATAAGCCACCCATCACACCATCATTCACTATTTCCCATACATTAAAATCAATTTTACTGCTACCACTAAAAATAGCCATCATATCGCTCTCAGCCATACCTTTCAATGAACATGAACAGGATCATCTCCTCCACCGGTTAACAAAACGCAAATAAACTTAATTAAAAAATATAATTTTAATTAGATACCGACTTATTCCGGTAAAATTTTTACGAAAACACAATTTTTAAAAATAAGGCATAGCCCTTAAAATATCGCAACACCCCTGTCATTTAAGACCATATATTTTAACACACAAAAACTAAAGGTTTGTAATGTATTCATTTCGACCATTGACATAAATTATTTCAATTTACAATGTCATCCGCGTCATAAGTTCTTAATGAGAATCAAGGCACCTTGATCGTCTACTCCACTATCGCAAGCCCAAGTTACAGGGTATGTCACGGATTTCACCTCTATCTCCGCCCGGAGTCGCAACCCCTGCCAATTCTTATTTTTGGGGATGGGGAGCTTCACCTGACGCACCTTGCCTGGCAAGGGGTATCCCGGATCCAGGCTGCCGCCTGTTTCAAAGGATTTCTCCTGATCACTCAGGTAAAGGCGTAATGCTCCCGGAACTCCGGAAATCCCGTCATTGACCATCCCAAGAATCAGATAAGGTGACTCTTCATGATCTGCGTACCATACCCAGGAAGGGCGTACCCTGTAACCGATACGTCTTCGCAACCGCTCAATACTTTCCGGATACTGATCAAAATAGCGCTTCAGGTTTTCAGCGGACAAATCATGCCAGTTCCATAGGGAGCAATAATTGGGGCCGACATCCTGAATATGTTGGATGATCCATTCCGTTCTGGGAGTTCCGCTGGTCATTCTTAAGCTTTCCGGCCTCCCGTTCGAAAATCCGTTCTCTATAGTTGCGCCGATCCACGGAGGTCGGTTGCTGAGGGCATCTATCTGCTCAGGTTCAATAAAAATGGTGTCTGTTCTGAGCCAGTTATGACTTCGTATTGTTTTGTCAAGCACTTCAGAATTCCCAACATGGTTATAGTCCGGCTGTGTGTTAGTTACAAGCGGCGTTTTCGTCCAGTTTTTAGCCTGATGCTCAAACATAAGGATGGACGTTGCCTCAGCGGTTTTATAATCGGGAAACGGATTCCCTTCAAAAGGCCAGCTGTGTCCCTCTCCCCAAAATCCATACATATAGGTATCGACGTACTCTATCAGCTCATGACCATTGTAGGCATCCGATAACAGATCATCGAGCTCTTTAAATGCGGCAATAAAATTCGGATCATCAAAACGGGGGGAATAATGTACTTTTCCGGGGATGCCGATTTCTTCAGTGGTTCCTAAGCGGACAAAGGGAATCTTATCCTGAAGAAAATCCGGTACAGAATGATCGGCAATCACAGGGCTCATCAACTGAATTCGAATGCCAACCCGCTTTTTATACTGCCGCGCGAGGTCCATGGTCATTTTCCAATGTTCGGGAAAATCCAATCGCCCGCTTTTTTTCTGAATATCCCGCCAGTCTACCCGCAGGTACAACTTATCCCCCATCGGATAAGCCGCCAGGGCGTCCAGGGCCTGGTATAGCTTTCCGGCAGGGGCTTTCGGGGGGCCTACTTCATCACACAGATAGGTGACCATTCCCATCCCATAATTTGAGATGGGCTCAAGGGAGGGTGAAGTAGCCATCACAATATTATTTCCGGCTGCTGTGGCATCTGTACCATAGGTAGAAAAAGGTCCCTGTTCCAGTCGATCGGTAATTTCAGGAGGCGGGCCAAAGTCGTATCCGTCCCAGTTGTGGGGTGGAATCCTGCGTTCACCAAATGAAAAACCCGTGGGAAGAAAAGGAATGAGTCCGAGCGTTTCGCCCTTTTTAATAAATGATCGCCGATTCATTGGATGTAGATAGGCCTATGGTTTTTGGAGACAGGTCAATCTTCATGGGTTCTAAATTATATCTCCAACCAGGTCGGGATAAAAGATAATTCATTTTCGGTTACTTACCGCCATATGTTTAAATGGATTTCTCAAGATACTTTTTGGCCTGTGTGATTTCCATTCTCGAACTGCCGGAAGCCGCAGAGAGATCCAACAACTTTTTATAGTAGTTGGCGGCTTTTACACCATCCCCCATCTGATCGGCAGCAACAGCTGCGCCGTAGATGCCATTAAATCGGTTGGGATGTGTAGCCAGGTTGGATTCGTAGGCTTTCAGGGCTTCCATAGGCTGTTTGTATGCCAGGAGCAGGTCGCCGAGGAGTTCCGAAGCAGGAAGTACTTCTCCAGGGGTTACCGGGTGTTTGGCTGTGAGACTTTCCATACGGGCAGCTTCTTCCATTTCAGAGAGGGCCATTCCTTTTTCTCCATTGGCAAATGCGAGCCATGCCCTGGCTGTATGAACCTGGATGAGCACCTGATTGGCTTTGTAGGCATCTTTGGCTGTCACTAGTTTTTTCTGGAGAAGTTCCAGGGTATCCAGTTCCTGTCGCGCCGAAAGCGTATTTCCGGTATGTAAGGCTCCCAGGGCCCGGGTAAAGTGATAAATCCCGGCCTCCCATGGATGCTCTGCCCATGGAATGGCAAGTTCTGGTAATTTCAATTGCGCCGCGCCCTCCCAGTCTCTGTTCTCGAGAACCACCCTGGAGGGAATGGCAGCAACCGCATAGGCAATTTTAAAATTGGACGGAAATACCTCCTCAAAACTATGGAGGTATTCCAGTTGCGCGATGGCTTTGTCTGTGTCCCCGGTCTGCAGATAAGCATAGACCAGGTAATCCATCCCATGCAGCTCTTCATCCCAATGAGCACCCTCCCGAAGGCTTTCCGCATAACACTGGGCTGACTCTGTGGAATTCAGATTGGAGGCAATCGATTCCTGCCATAATCCGAGGCGTGTAAATATATGGGAGGGCATATGCTGGGCATGGGCGGAAGCGGGTGCTATTTCGGCATAACGTCTGGCCATTGGCAACGCCAGCTCCGCTAATTCCGGAGAATCATAATTGTGGATCAGGTAATGGGTAATTCCAGGATGATCAGGCTGAGCCTTAAGAAGTGCTTCGAGGATGGCCCCGGATTTTTTCTGATTGGCATAGGTCTTATCAGCAGGGTTGGCAGCGGCGCACAGGGCTAAAGCATAAAAAATGGCGGCCTCCGTATCCGTGTCATATTTTTTGGAAAGGGATTCCATGGCTTTCAGAAAAGAGTCGATACGCGTCTGCCGGTCGATGGTTTTCCAGTCGGCATAAAAAACCCCTATCGCGTCGAGGTAATCTGTTTCCTTCTCCCCTTTTGGAAGGGGCCGGGCGGCCTCAAGGATCTTTTCACCTTTTTCCAGATAGTCGGTGCCGGATTGAAGCCAGAGCGCATGGAAATTACTCATGGCTACCCCCCAGTAGGCCATAGCGCATCCCGGATCTTCATCAATGCTCTTTACAAAGGCCTTTTCCGCTTCCTCATATTCAAAGGAATGCAACAGTGCAACCCCCAGGTTAAAAGATGCCTTTGTTGCCGGATTGCAGGAGAGCGAAAAATCGATTTTCCCGAGCCGGCTATCTCCACAAAGTCGGAGTTCGCCACGGAGGAGATTGATGGCTGAAATATCGGGTCGGATGGGACGTTGGTTACAGGAAACAAAAATAAATAACGCCAGGATCAGGTATGAGTATATTTTCATAAGGCGGCATATTAAGAAGGATGGCTCCTCTATTAAATGTACAAATTTGCTGCATTACTTGACGTATTCAATGTAAAATAATAAGAGGAACTGACTTTAAACCAGGATGATAGAGGTGTAAAAATATATTGAATACTACCTTTAAAGAAATGGGACAACCTGCATCCGGTGCCGCTGACCACGACTTTGGTGGTATTGGCAACATTAAAAAGGCAAATTCTGCGAAAGTGTCTAGTTTTGGCTCGCCTGTTTAGCAGGACGCTGTGTATTAATTCTCCGGAGGGGAATTCAGAAATTCTGTAATCAGACAATAAAACCATTTTTTTAATGACCCAGCCCCTAACTGCAATGTCAGAATTCACCAAATCAATTTTTAGTGCCGGCATCCTTTTTTTAACCCTTACCTCCCTGTCTGCTCAGCAAGGAGTGAAACTGGGAATACAGGGGGGACTCCCCATCAACGATTTTAATGATGAGATTGGTATTGTTCTCGCGGTGGATGCGGGTTATATGCATGCACTCGGTGAAGTGGTCGATATAGGATTTACTGCGGGGTTTGTCTACGGCTTTCATGAAACTTACCAGAGAAATACGCCGGTGGCTGATCTGCCGGATCTGAAGTTTGTACCTCTTGCCGGAATGCTTCGGATATGGCCTGCCAGAAATTTTTCTTTCGGAGCTGATGCGGGCCAGGCCTTTTCCCTGAATGATGGGATGGACGGAGGGCTTTATCTGAGACCTCAACTCGGCTACATGATGGGTCCCGTTACAGAATTGAACCTTTCCTATACCCATATCAGTCTTGAAGAACGACCCTGGGCAACAGTAACCCTGGGAATTCTTTACACTTTCGGTAATTAAGAGGGTGGAACTGTTCTGCCTGAAATTGAATGCCTGAGTTTTCATTCCTGAGCTCCTGACATAATTAACTTAGAGTGTTCAGCATCCATAATCAAACAGCCAAACATCCTGCACTACATCTTTAGGGTCGCTGCTATTTTCTTAACCTTGTCGGGGTACTTTGCAGCGTTAAAAATAAATAAGCCGGCGATGATGATGCAGCCCCCTATCAACTGGATGCCCAACAGTTTCTCGCCGAAGGGAAAGGCCAGTAGCACCGTAAAAAAGGGAATGAGGTTCATATAGAGTGTAGAAGTCGTCGGTCCTACACGAAGCACACAATAATAAAAAGCGGTATAGGCAAAGGTGGTGCCAATCAGCCCCATAAATACGACACTTCCCCAAAATCCGAAGGCGGAGGGTAGCGGGATCGTTGCGAATTCTTCCACGGAAAAAAGCAGAAATAATACCAGGGCCATGAGCGAGCTCAGGGTGGTCAGAACGGTGGCGTCCACCTTGACAAGATATTTGCCTACGATGATCTGTGAAAGAGAAAAAACCGTGGCCATACCCAGAATATATAAATCTCCCACCTCAAACGTCAGCGCTGTCAATTTTCCCATATCGCCTTTCACCAGGATCAGCACAACCCCAATAAAACTGATCACGATGGCAAGCCATTGTACGAGATTCACCTTTTTACGTTGAAACAAAAAGGAAAAAACAGCCGTGATGGCGGGACTGGTAGCGATGATCAGAGATCCGTTAACGGCACTTGTGGTCTGTAATCCGAAGTTGAAAAAATAGATTGTCAGGAAGATCCCAAAAAAGGAAGTTAAAAAAATATGCCACCATGTCACCGCGCTAAAAGATATTTTAAAGGCCTTTCTCCCGAACTGCAAGTACAGTACAGCCACCAGACCGACAATTCCAAAGAAAAATCGCCACGTTGCCACGGCCATAGGTCTGTAGTAGTCGAGTGCCACTTTAGTAATATGGAAATTCGCAGCCCAGGACAACATCGTAAAGACCAATAGCAGAAGGGGAATTATTTTTTTCATGTGCATCCCGGCTGAGGCGAATCAGTTGGCGGCAAAGATACTTTTATTCCCAGTCGGGTCACAGTCTTCATATAATTTTTGCTGCGTTATCATTTTTCCGGGGGTTCGCGACAAGTCAAATAATCCCAAAATTCATATTGCACTAATTGCGAGATTTTTGTGGCAGGTTTATTAGGTTTTAGTACTTTAGAAGGCATTAATCTTAATAAACTATACCGATGAATAAAATCTATCTGTTACTACCTGTCCTTGTCATGTTTGCGACAGGGCTTTCCGCCCAGCAAAATTTTGGAGGTCTGGCGTTATATACTGTGAGGGATGACATGGAAACGAATGCCAAGGCTACCCTACAGGCCGTGTCTGAAGCAGGTTACAAGAATATTGAGGCTGCCGGATACAATGAAGGCAAATTTTATGGAATGGCCCCCGAAGAATTTAAAAAATACCTGAAAGAGTTGGGATTAAAACCTGTTAGTACCCATCAGGGAGCCGTCACAATGGAGAATGCTGATACCATGATGGCCGATGTGAAGGCGGCAGGCTTTACCTATTTTGTGATTCCTGTACCGCCCATGGGACTTTTCTCTTATGACAATGTGAACCAGAAAATGGGGATGACAGGCGGCGCAGAAAACCTTGCAAAAATCCTGAATACCCTTGGAGAAAAATGTAAAAAAGCCGGGCTTAAACTTTTGTATCACAATCATGACTTTGAATTTGTCAAGGATGCTGATGGCATTGTGACCATTGACTATCTGCTTGAAAATACCGATCCCAAACTGGTGAATTTCCAAATGGATCTTTACTGGGTTACCAAGGCAGGCGCTGATCCGGTAGCCTACTTTGAAAAATATCCGGGCCGATTCAAAGTATGGCATGTCAAAGACATGGATGATCAGGGCAGGTTTGCTCCGGTTGGAAAGGGCAATATAGATTTTGCCAGGATCCTGGCCAAAAAGAAAGTTTCAGGGATGAAGTATTACATGGTGGAGCAGGACCAGACTTTTGATATGAAACCTCTGGAGGCTATAAAAATCAGCCATGACGCTCTGGGTAAGTTTGGTTTTAAATAAAGCAGACCGCTACAAATATTATAGAAAAAGCCTGTGAGTTTAAATTCACAGGCTTTTGTGCCAATATAAATAAGCTTTGGTTAATTCTTGTGCATCAGCACGTCATTCAAAATGTGAATTACGCCATTGGAGGCGTCAATATTACCCTGTACTACCTGTGATTTATTTCCGCGTTCATCGCGAATAACCAGTTGTCCTCCGTCCATCATGGCCGTAAGTTCATTCCCGGCAACCGAGGTAAAGGTGTATTTACCCTTGCTATTTTCTACTGCGTCTGCAAGTTTGCCAGTGGTGATTTTTCCCTTTACGACATGGTATTGCAATAGTTTTCGCAATTGTTCTTTATTCTCGGGTTTCATAAGATCATCCAGCGTGCCTTCCTTCAATTTTTCAAAAGCATTGTTTGATGGTGCAAACACCGTATAACTACCGGATTCTGCGAGCATAGGCGAAAGATCTGCGGATTTAAGAGCCGAGGTAAGTGTGGAAAGATCCGTGGAAGCCATTGCTTTACCTGAAATACTGGAGGAGGCTGCCTCTGCTTTCATTTCTTCTTTACGCCTGGTTTCATCGGAGTCGGAAGTTGTGGCCGTTTCCATGGTCTCGGTTTCCTCCGTTTTTTTATCATCCTTGCAAGAGAATGTCAGACATGTCAGCGCCAGGGTGAGTAAGCCTAATTTAATTCTTAAAGTATTCATAGTGATCATAAGAGTTATTTGTATAAATGTATCTTAAAATTTCCCCATACTCGTAGTATTAGATCAAATGAATCAAAATATTGTGTTATACAGCGCCAGATTTTGTGAACTGACTAATCACCGCTTCCATTTTTCCCTGAACTGGAGCATCCCCTAATATCGCTGTTACCGTTTTGTTAAATTTAATTGATATATCAATTAAATGAAAGGATTTTGGCTACCTTTAGTTTTCATCAGTCAGAATTCGAATGATCAGGGTGCTAATCACACCCCATTCTGTACCCTGAGTTTCAAGAGATGTCATTGTTCCGTCGGGACCAGCATTCCTTGAAATTCAGGGTACTTCTTTTGTATATGCGATGATTCGGTACTGGGATCGTCATGTGCAGTTCATGATCATTTTCCGGAGTATTTCCTTCAGCAGCTTCGCCTCCTTTTTTTCAATATTTTGAAGTGCCGCAGCGCGGTTTTCGCGGATCACCGGAATGAGTAAGGCAATATATTCCCGACCTTTCTGTGTGATTTGAAGATCTGAACGCCGCCTGTCGTCCAGGTGGGTTCCCTTTTGCAACAGCTCATTCCGAACCATTGCAGAGATCATTCTGGTTATCGAGGCCTCTTCCCTGAATAATATACCACCTATTTCCTTTTGAGAATACCCCGGATGTTCCTCGAGGATGATTAACAAAAGCGCCTGGTCCAGGGTGATATCACTAACAACAGCCGAAATATTTTTTTGGCTCATCTTTCGGTACTGTTTAATCGTTTGTTCTATGGTATAGAAAACGGTTCGGGTGGGAGCGTCAAATTTCATGGGACTTGATTTAAATTAGCGAACAAGAGATCAACCGGAATCTCAGCTACAAGATACATTTCTATTTTTTATCCCTGATAATCGCCCATCTATGAATTCCTCTCAGGCACTTCCCGTATGAACTATTGTTTATCCCGTTCGGCCATTGCATATTAACTGTCCGTTCTAAAGCAATAATTGCCACCTTATCATCGTTGATCTGTAACAATGGAGGTTTTATTTCGTCTTTAATTTAAGAACATTAAATTCACCTGGTCATGAATACCCTGGCAATGCACTACGACAAACGCAGCCTTTACTACCATCCAAAGGAAGGCTGGAGTATTAAATGCTTCTATAGTTTCCGGCTTCCCGCCTCAGGAATCTGTTAGCTTATCCTCCGGACACGCTCCGGACTTCTACCGTTTCAGCTGCTGGTACAACTGCTATCATTTGCGGCGTATCCCACTGCCAAGGCTAAGGCTTTCCTAAACGATTTTCTTTAAAATAAACAGGAGCGATTGGGTATCTCACCTGCGACTTTAATCAGGCCGGTATCTGCTGACTCAGGCAATGCAGCGTCCCAAAGCCCCAGATAAGATCAATGGCGCTGATTCCTAAAATCTCCCGGCCGGGAAAACAATCCGCGATTATCTGAAGGGCTGCCCGGTCCTCTGCATCATTAAAGGTTGGTACCAGAACAGCTTTATTGAGGATCAGAAAATTGGCATAGCTGGCTGGCAGGCGTACTGAATCATAATAAATCCCTGAAGGCATAGGTAATGTGACGATACGAGGCGACTTTCCGTTTTCCAGGGTGGCCTGTTTTAACAGGGTTAAATTTTCCCGGAGCACTTCATAGTCCGGACTTTTCTTATCCGAATCAAGTACCGTTACCACTGTATCTGCATTTACAAAGCGGCAAAGATCATCTATATGTCCATGCGTATCGTCTCCGGCAATTCCTTTTTTTAGCCAGATGACCCTGGTAATCCCAAGGTATTCTCTGAACACAGCTTCGTAATCCGCTCTTCCGAAATCCGGATTCCTGATCTGGGTTACAGGGTCCAATAAACATTCTTCTGTTGTTATAAGGGTTCCCTTCCCATTAACATCAATGGCCCCTCCTTCCAGCACCACGGCTTTTCCCTTGTATTTGACCGGAGTCAATGGAATATCAAGCGCGTCAGCGGCGATTTCAGGCACCTTTCTGTCAAGCCTGAAATTGGTGTATTTGGCCCAGCCGTTAAAATTGAAATGAAGGGCCTCTCTCCCGTTCCCGTTTTTTACAATGACAGGTCCCGAATCCCTCATCCAGCTTCGATTTGATTTGCCAATGACAAATTGAATCTTTTTCAAATCGACGTGAGCCAATAGGAGCATTTCACGGACCTTATCCTCTAATTCCTGATGCGCTACCAACAGGATCACCTTTTCAAACCAACTGACTTTCTTTATGAATTCTATAAAAGCCCATTGAATCGCCTGATATTTTCCCGGCCAGTCATTGCCATTATGCGGGAAACAGAGCAAAATAGCCTGATGTTCCTCCCATTCCGCAGGAAAACGCCTCATGAGTCGATTGCCCGTTTGGTAAGATCTCCGAAAGCATCAATACGTCTGTCCCTGAAGAAAGGCCAGTTCTGACGTACATTCTCCTGTAATTCCAGATCAACGGTGGCCATGATAAATTCTTCCCTGTCGGTGGAAGCCTGAGCCAGAATTTCGCCCTGTGGTCCGGCAATAAAGGAGGCACCCCAGAATTCAATCCCGTCCGTCCCGGGAATATATTGTTCCAATCCGATTCTATTGGCAGCTGCCACGTAGACCCCGTTTGCTACGGCATGACCTTTCATCACATTCATCCATGCTCCGTATTGATTTTCCCCGAAGGCCTCCTTTTCTTTTGGATGCCAGCCTATGGCCGTAGGGTAAAATAATACTTCAGCCCCTTTAAGTGCGGTGAGCCTGGCAGCCTCCGGGTACCACTGATCCCAACAGATCAGCGTTCCCAGTTGTCCTTTTTTGGTCCGGATCGATTTAAAACCGAGATCTCCCGGAGTAAAATAAAATTTTTCGTAAAAATGCGGATCGTCGGGGATGTGCATCTTTCGATACAAGCCGGCTTCAGTCCCGTCTGTATCAATTATATAGGCACTGTTGTGATAGATGCCCGCCATCCTCTTTTCAAAGAAGGGCACGATGATGACTACATTAAGTTCTTTTGCCAGACTGCTGAAGGCTTTAAAAGAAGTTCCATATAAGGGCTCTGCGAGGGAGAAATTGGCAACATCCTCGCTCTGACAAAAATAATGACTGCCATAAAGTTCGGGAAGGCAGATTACCTCCGCGCCCTCCCTCGCTGCTTTCCTTACCCATATCAGGCCTTTCTTCAAATTATTCTCCGGATGGTCATTCAGATTTAACTGAATGACGGCTATTTTGTAGTTATCCATTGCTGTTACTCCAATCGTATTACATTCGGGCGAAATTAATAAATATTACGCACGAACCCATAGAAACTACCCATTATGGTATCCGTAGTGTCGGTAGCCCGCCAACCTAAACCGTGTGAAAAAATAGAAGGAACTGAACGCAGGACCTATGCATTTACCTCCTGCAAATGACCCGGATGCCTTTGGCGGTAGGACTCTTCAGGGGCACAATCCCGGAAAATAGCCTGCCAAACCAATAATGTAGCTGATTTCAGGATCGGTCGACGCGTTGGCTCCCACCTCCACGGCAACATCTACTATCGTCTGCCACCCTATTCCCGCAGTAAAGATGGGAATCATCTGGACCCAGTTAGGCCGGTCGGTATCAAAAGCCCTGCGATAAACTGCCGGAAAGGCAATAAGCGCCACTATGACGGCAAAGGCGATAAACCAGGGATTGTTATATATAGCACCTAACTCTACCACCCCGGCGTGTTCCTTGTAATAGGCATAGAATGGTTGTACAATAACACCCAGAAGCAATGCAAGCCATTGGAAAAACGCGCCTGGACGCCGTGGGATAACCGAGGACACCTGTTGAGGAGTAAGCGTTGGCTTATCGGTATCATAAATGGAAAAATAATTTTCAAAGGACATCTCGTAAGTATTTTAATGAAAAATAGTTCTTGTAAGATATCCCTTTTTCCAAAAACCTCCTTTTAGAGAATCCGATTTTTTTATCCCTCCCACCTGAACATCGGCCGTGTCATAACATTTATTTCTATAGGTAGCACAAACGGGGGTGTCAACACGGCTTTCACAAATAAATAGTTTTGAATACCTTATGTCTTTTGGCTATTTTAGTATATCCGGCCATCTGGTTTTATCTGCCACATGGCGCTTATCCAAAAAAATTATCAGCATGAATACCTCTCGTTCGTTTGCCGCATTCCTCCTCCCCTTCCCCCTGGTCATGTCATTTTTAATTTTGACAACGGCTTGCCAGGAAAAGAGCCGTGAACAAAAGACTGCCGATACCATGCCCACGGATACTCTCTCAGGCTTTGATCTTATTTTTGATGGAAAAAGCCTGACGAACTGGAAAGGGGATACCACATACTGGAGCGTAGAAAATGGAAATCTCGTGGGAGAGGTGACACCGGAAACCCTGCTTACTTCTAATACATTTATTACATGGGAGGGTGGAAAACCGGCCGACTTTGAACTGCGACTGGAATTTCGAATTGCGGAAGCAGGGAACAGCGGAATTAATTACAGAAGTGAGCTTCTGGATACGATTCCTTTCGCCCTCAAAGGGTATCAGGCCGATATTGATGGAAAAAATACCTATACCGGTCAGAATTATGAAGAGAGAAAACGTACCACCTTAGCCTACCGGGGAGAACGGGTAATCATTAACAGCCAGGAAAATCCCGATGCGCCCGGTTCAATGCAGGACGCCGTAAAGAACAATGCCTGGCAACACAGGGAGGTCACAGGGTCCCTCGGGGATTCAGATATTTTAAAAGATAAGATCCGAAGCGAGGACTGGAATAGCTGCCGTCTAGTGATTCGCGGCAACCGGATGTTGCATTATATCAACGATATCCTGATGAGTGACGTCACCGATAATGATACGATCAACAGAAGTGAAAAAGGGGTGCTTGGGGTACAGGTTCATGTTGGACCTCCAATGAAAGTAGAATACAGAAATATACGGCTTAAGACACTTTAAAAACTCTATTTGAAGAGGACAGAGCGCACCGACATACTGAACCGCTGAATTTTTATGAGACCCATCGTTCAAATCTCCCTAGACCTTACCAATATTGATGAAGCCCTTGAAACAGCTTCCCTTGCCTTAAGGGCGGGAGTGGATTGGCTGGAAGCAGGTACGCCGCTGCTGCTTGCCGAAGGATTGCATGGTGTCCGTAAACTTCGGGAGACGTTTCCGGGTATTCCTATTGTGGCCGATCTCAAAACGATGGACGGGGGCTACCTTGAGACTGAGATGATGGCGGGTGCCGGCGCAACTCATGTAGTTGTGATGGCCCGTGCCCACGAGGAAACCATTAAGGTCGTTGTCCAGGCGGGAAGGGATTTTAATGTAAAAGTCATGGGTGATACACTGGGTTGTCCGGATATGGTGGATGCTGCCGTGCGATTACAAGAACTGGGATGTGACTATATCATCCATCATATAGGATATGATGAAAGAAGGGGCATTGCTGCACAAGGTTTACCAATGCCGAGTCCACTTGACCAGCTCGCACAGGTCGTGGCGGCGGTTGACATTCCGGTTCAGGCGGTAGGCGGATTAACCATGGAACAGGCCATACGATGTCCTGAATACGGTGCTCCCCTTGTGGTGCTTGGAGCGCCTTTGACCATTGATGCCAATGCGTTTAAGACGGCGGAAGGAGATCTGGAAGCTGCGCTTCGCATTATTTGTCAAAAAATACATTCCTATGAGAATGATAACAATACATAGCATCAGCATATGATGAAATCGATCGCTGTAGTCAATTACGCCCCAGAACCTGGGAGTGTTGAAATAAGGGAAGTGACACCCCCGGCTATTGGGCCACAGGAGGTACTGCTGGAGGTATCGCATGTTGGCGTTTGCGGAAGTGATCTCCATCAGTGGACTGCCGACCATAGCTGGCCAGTACAATATCCGGTAATACTTGGCCATGAATTTGGCGGTCACATTTCGGCTCTAGGAAATGAGGTTACGGTATGGAAAGAGGGCGATCGGGTTGTCAGCGAAACAGCAGCGGTTATAGATATATACAGCCCGCTTTCCCGGCAGGGACTTTATAATCTTGATCCCGGACGCAAAGGTTTCGGGTATGGAGTTGACGGAGCCATGACGCGCTTTGTAAAAGTCCCTGCCCGCTGCCTGCATCAGGTTCCGGAGAGTTTGCCTTTTGAGCAGGCCTGTCTGACAGAACCCTGCGCTGTCGCTTACAATGCAGTGGTACGAAATTCTGCGATCAGTCCTGGAGACCGGGTCCTGGTTCTCGGTCCGGGAACTATCGGGATTCTCTGTGCGGCCATGGCCCACATCTGCGGTGCGACTGTGGCAATTGCGGGCCTGGATTGCGATAAAGACCGCTTAAAAGTAGCTGCCATGTATGGAATAACACCAATATGCGGGGATCCGGCAGAGTGGAGCTTTTCCGGAGACGGTCTTGGAGTGGATTGTGTTATAGATGCCGCGGGAGTGAGCGCAACAATGGATATGGCCATGCGGATGGTTCGGCCCAAAGGCCACATCACCAAAGTAGGCTGGGGACGTGCTCCATTAAATATATCCCTTGATCCTCTCGTACAGAAAAATGTAACCCTTCAGGGTAGTTTTAGCCATAATTGGCCTGTCTGGGAAAAAGTCCTGTCCTTGCTTACATCAGGCCGGCTCAATGTTGCGCCCATCATAGGAGGTATCTGGGACCTTAAAGATTGGCAAAAAGGCTTTGAGGCAATGCACTCCGGAAGTGTCGTTAAAAGCGTCCTCAGACCAGGCGTCGCCTGACCGGCCTTGCTCAGGAAATAGGTAAATCGAATTATATGAAGCGACTAGAAAACAAAGTGATCCTTATCACCGGGGCCTATACCGGTATTGGTAAGGCGATTGCCAAACTATGTGTTCGGGAAGGTGCCAGAATAGTTGCCAATGGTCTGCAGGAAGAATTGGCCGCGGTATTGATTGACGAACTTGGGGAGGAAAATGCCGTAGTTGACACCTGTGACATTACCGATGAAGATGCCCCGGCCCAACTGGTAGCGACAGCCATAACCTCCTTTGGCAGGCTGGATGCCGTTGTAAATAACGCGGCAATTGTGGCCTCCTCAAACATACATACTACGGGGTTGGACTTTTTCCGACGGATGCTGGAAGTAAATACCCTGGCACCATTTGCCATCATTAAGGCCGCACTACCCCACCTGACTGCCTTCAGAGGATGTGTAGTTAATATAGGATCTATTAACTCGTGGAGTGGAGAACCCAACCTTTTGCCCTACAGTATTTCCAAAGGCGCCCTGATGACCTTAAGCCGGAACCTGGGGGACAGTCTGTTTCGCGACCATGGGGTGCGCGTGAACCAGGTGAATCCGGGGTGGGTTCTGACAGAGCATGAAATTGTCAATCAGCGGGAACAGGGTATGAAGGAGGACTGGCACAAAACCCTGCCTGAGGTATTTTCTCCAGCCCGCCGGTTGTTTACTCCTGAGGAAATTGCTTCGGGCGTCGTTTACCTTCTTTCGGATGAGTGTGGCCCGGTGAGCGGACAGGTACTGGAATTGGAACAATTCCCTATGATCGGACGTAATATGCCCAAAAAATAGCAAACCAATGTCAGCTTTAATTTCTGATCAGGAATAAATCATCTGCCAATGCCCAATTTAGCAGTCTTCCCAAAGGCCTATATGCAATCACTTTGCATAGATGGCAGTATGCGCCTATCCGAATGGATTTCCATGGCGGCAAAACTGGAGGTGGAGGGTCTTGAATGGTATGCCGGATTTCTGGAGATGAAAGAGCGCTCCGCCTGGGAGGGCTTGCGCAGGGAGGTAGCATCGCATGGAATGAGCATTCCCATGGTGTGTTGTTCCCCGGATTTTACCCACCCTGATCCTGATTTCCGTAAAAATGAGATCAGTAAACAATATCATTGGATGGAAATGGCGGCCACCCTTGGTGCATCCTATTGCCGGGTGCTTTCAGGTCAGTTCAGGCCTTCGTTGACTATCGAACAGGGATTGGACCTGGCTGCCGGGTGTATTAATTCCTGCCTACCCTATGCCAGGGATCTGGGAATTACCCTCATTCTGGAGAATCACTATAAGGATGATTTTTGGGAGTATCCGGAATTTGCCCAAAAGTCGGACATTTTTTGCAGGCTGGCAGACCGGATCAGACATCCTAATTTCGGGATCAACTATGATCCGAGCAATACCTTTCTTGCAGGTGAAGACCCTTTGGAACTCCTCGCCCTTATTTCAGATCGGGTGGTTACCATGCATGCAAGTGACCGCTACCTGACAACGGGAACTATCGCCGATCTAAGAAGGGAGGAAGGTGGGTCAACCGGGTATGCAAAAAGACTAAAACACGGTGAAATCGGGAAGGGGTTAAATGACTATGATGCCATCTTCACAGAACTTAGAAGCGTTGGTTTTGATAGCTGGATCAGCATTGAGGACGGCGTTGATGGCATGGATCAATTGGAACGTAGTGTGGCCTTTTTAAAGAAAAAGATTGCCCTATTCTGGCCCGCCGAGTCCCTTGATCCAACGTCTGCATCTTAAGCAAAATTAGCCGCGAACACCGACGGCCGCACCCCCTATTTCTTAAGTGAGGCCATATCAATAACAAAGCGGTACTTGACATCGGAATCCACAACACGCTTATAGGCTTTGTTGATATCTTTCATGTCAATTATCTCAATATCAGGGACGATATCATGTTCACCACAAAAGTCAAGCATTTCCTGTGTTTCCTTAATTCCACCTATCAAAGAACCTGCAATGCGTTTTCGGCCCATGATGATACCACCACCATGGAAAGGTTTTAAAGGTTCAACGGCACCAACAAGTACCATGGTGGCATCCCTTTTTAATAATCCGATATAGGGATCCATATCATGAGCTACCGGTACCGTGTTGAGAATAAAGTCGAAACTGCCCATATTCTTTTTCATCTGCTCTTCGCTGGTGGAGATCAGTACTTTATGTGCCCCTAAGGCTTTGGCGTCATCCGCTTTGGATGGGGATGTGGTAATCATCACCACTTCCGCCCCCAGGGCATTTGCAAATTTCACTCCCATATGTCCAAGACCTCCCAGTCCGACGACCCCTACCTTATCACCTTTTTTAACCTTCCAGTGACGGAGAGGTGACCAGGTGGTAATTCCAGCACACAACAACGGGGCCGCCGCCTTTTCATCTAAATTCTCCGGGATACGCAGAACAAATTCTTTATCTACCACCACACTGGTAGAATAGCCCCCATACGTTTGGCCTCCCAGGTGTTTATCTTCAGCATTATACGTAAAGGTTGCTCCTTTTTCACAAAATTGTTCGAGATCATCATTACAGGCACTGCAATCATGACAGGAATCGACCAAACATCCTACCCCGACAAGCTGACCTTGTTTAAATTCCGTCGCACCCGGACCAGTTTTGACCACTCGTCCGATAATTTCATGCCCGGGGACAACAGGATATACGGAATTCTTCCAATCGTTATTGACAGTATGGATATCGCTGTGGCACACTCCACAGTAGGTAATATCAATTTCTATATCATTTTCCCCGGCGGCCCTCCTTTTTATTTTCATGGGTTCCAGAGCGGTTTTGGATGCCTTGGCACCATACGCTTTTACTTCGTTACTCATCTTCTTTCTGATTTTACTTCAGGGTTATTCCTGACTTCCTTTATAAGTCCTATTGACGGCAATGGCTTTAATTCAGGCCAGGGAGGCTTCAAGTTCAATTTTGGCATTGAGCAGTTTTGAAACAGGACAAACTTCCTTTGCCTTCTGAGCGATTTCTTTAAATTCTGATTCCTTTATCTCAGGAACTTCTCCGGTGAGCTTAAGTTGTACCATGGTGATGCTCCCATCCTCAAAGTACACTGTGGCATCGGTATCCAGAGTCGTAGGTGTATAGCCTGCCTCCCCTAAAAGAAAGCTGAGTTGCATAGTAAAGCAACCTGCATGTGCCGCCCCGATCAATTCTTCCGGGTTGGTGCCTTTGGCATCTTCAAAACGGGTTCTATAGGAATACTGAGTGCTGTCCAAAACGCCGCTTGCAGTGCTTAAACTCCCCTTACCTTCTTTACCACTGCCTTTCCATTGGGCTTTTGCTGATCTGTTGAATTTCATGTCCTTTATTTTACAAACATTAAATGTACGATTTCCGGGGCTTATTTTATTTATTTTCCGGGATCAATTCCCGCGTCTTTGCTTCGTAGTCGGTATATCCTTTTTTGCCCGGTGTATAAAATGTATCCTTATCCCATTCAGAAGTAGGAATATCTTCCCGGAATCGCCCGACGAGGTCTGGATTGGAGATATATAGTTTGGCGAAGGAAACCAAATCCGCATCCCCGGCATCCAGGACGTCATTCGCCTTTTTCTGATCAAACCCTGAATTGATCATTAAGGTACCCTTATATCTGGACCGGTATCTCCTGGCGATCTCGGTTTCTGCATAGGATAATTCCGAAACATCGCTGAAAGGTTCGGAGAGGTGGATATATGCCAGATTGTAGGAGGCATTCAGCCGATCGATGATGGAGTCAAAGGTCGGAATCGTTTCTTCATCAAGGGTCATCCCGAAGAGTTTGTGAAGGGAAGGATTAAAGCGGGCGCCTATCCTGTTTTGAGGTACCACCTCACCAATCGCATCGAGAACTTCGAAAAAAAACCGCGTTCTGTTTTCTATACTTCCGCCGTATTCATCCGTCCGCTGATTGCTTGTTGCATTGAAGAACTGATGAAAAAGATATCCGTTAGAAGAATGAATCTCCACCCCGTCAAAATCGGCCTCCATAGCATTTTCAGCTGCTTTTCTGAAATCTTTGATGGTTGTTTTTATATCTTCCGTTGTCATGGCTTTAGGTATCACCGTTTCCTTAAATCCTTCAGGAGTATAAGATTTTTCATTCGGATTGATCGCAGAAGGGGCCAAAGGCAGATTTCCGTCATGAAAATCAGGATGTGACATTCGCCCAACATGCCACAGTTGAACAAAGATTTTTCCGCCCGCTGCGTGGACGGCTGCAGTAACTTTTTTCCAGCCGAGTACCTGTTCATTGGTATGTATTCCGGGAGTGTTGATGTAGCCAATTCCCGCTTCAGAAACCTGAGTTCCCTCGGTAATAATCAAGCCTGCCGTAGCCCGCTGGGCGTAATAAATGGCGTGCAGTTCATCGGTAGGGACCTTTCCTGGATTATCAGATCTGCTCCTGGTCATAGGCGCCATGACGACACGGTTCGCTAATCTCAAATTCCCCATTGTATAGGGCTGCAATAACAACTGTTCTTTCATTATATTTTTTTTAAAATTTCAACAGCATTTAATGATGGGATGTCTGTCAGCCGTATAGGTCTTATTTTGCAGAAAGGATGTCAATCTTTTTAATGTCCGGAGGCGCTGATAAGAGTTCATCCACCTTGCCCATAAGCGCTGTGGCAATCTCACCATTAAGATGAGCTTCCCTCCCACCCTCATTCTCGAAAGTGTCGAAAATACCAAAGGTGTTGGTGTCTATTCTGAAGCTGTACCAGCTCAATGTTTTCTCTTCATTGCGAGCCAGTTCCACAGCTCCTTTAATAAAATCAGCTACCGTCTCGGCTTGTTCCGGTTTGGCTTTAAGAGTTGCCAATAATCCTAAATTTTTCATTACAGCCATATTTTGTTGTTTCCAAAAGTACGGTGATTGAAGCCTATCACGCCTTGATATAGGTTATCAGGGGCTGTTAAAAATCGTTAAGAAGTCAGTTCCAGATGTTTTCTGATCCGGCTTAAACTTTCAGGCTGAATGCCGAGATAGTTGGCAATCTGATAGTTGGTGACACGCTTTTCAATATCGGGATAGGTAAGACAAAAATCAAGATATCGTTGTGCCACGGACTTTTCCAAAGTAGCAAGGATCCTCTTACGGGCCGATACAAAAGCGGAGGTTGTTTTAATCCTGAAAAAGCGTTCAAATTTTGGAATTCGCATGTATACCGTTTCCAGTACTTCTTTTTCAATTCCGAGTGCCAGGGAATCTTCTATGGCTTCTACATAAAGTTTGGAAAGCTGGCCGCTGAAAAAGGCTTCAAAATCACTGATCCACCAATCCTCCACCGCGAACTGTATGATATGCTCTTCTCCGGAGTCATCCAAATAATAAGCCTTAAGACACCCATGAATTATGTAGTACTCGGTGGTTACTCTTTGATGCGGTCGGATAAGGAATTTTTTTCTTTTTATGCTGACTTCCTTAAACAATCCAACAAACTCGGACATTTCTTCATCTGAGATGGCAATCACTTTAGCCACATGCTGTCGTAATTGATTATACATAGTCCGAAGGGAGTTGGGATAGCCGCTTCGCATATAGGATCACTCCGTAAAGGAAGCCTGTTATGACATTGTGATACCGTACCTTCAATTCAGGGTTTGTTATCGACATATCTTAAAAATCAATTAGTGGTTATTGCATCCACCTCTATTTCTATCATCCACTGGGGGTTGATAAATCTGTCTACCTGAACAATGGTATCTACCGGTCTGTTACCTTTAAGATATTCAGCCCTCACAACTACCACCTCTCTCCAGTCTTCAATATTGGTCAGCATGATCCTGCTCCTTGTTACTTCGTGAAAACCACTGCCGGCTTTTTCAAGAGCATCCTTAATTATTTCCAGACATTGCCTGGTCTGTGTAGTGATATCCCCAACACCAACAGTTTCTCCCGCGTCATCCACCGGAGCGGTACCACCCACAGCAATAAATTGACCTACCCGGACCGCCCGGCTAAAACCAATGATTTTTTCCAGGGGATTGCCATTATTGATGTCCATTCTTTTCATTGCAGATTCCATGTTTAAACTCCTTTTGATTGGCAGACTGTGTGCACAAATAAACTGATTTTAGCATTTAGGTGCGTACCCCCACCGTGTATAAAATTAACGCATTAAAAGAAATACCGGGATTAAATTTATGTTCTGATTTCAATCAGGTGGGCTGGGAAGCATTAAATTAACTGTAGCGACCTTCCGGGAGTCAAAATAAAAAAAGGTAGCTAATTAATGATTCTGTCAAACCAGGCTAGGAATTTAGCCATTGTTTGAATTCGGTCGCTTTGGCCTTGCTAACAATAACACGCTCCTTTACTCCGGGGAGAAGGGTAACCAGGAGTTTTCCGTTAAAGTATTGCTGAATATTGGCAATGGCTTCCCGATTAACGAGAAATTGTCTGTTGACACGGAAAAAGTTTTCAGGATCCAGTTCAAATTCCATGTCTTCCAGATTTTTATCCAGAAAGTAGGTTTGATTGTCCTTGCTCACCAGTTTCACAAGACCTGCATCAATATAAGTATAGGCGATGGCAGTTGTTTTTAAAGGTACCATCTGGTCTTTCAGGTTGACAAGCAACGATGTTTTATAATTTCTTTTTTTTGTCTTGATAAGACTTAACAACCTGTCCATCTGATCATTGAGAGATACACTGCCATGGATCTGTGTTTTGAATTGTATGATCGCGGCTTCTAGTTCCTGCTGGTCTATTGGTTTTAATAAATAGTCGATGCTGTGCACTTTAAAAGCCTGCAGCGCATATTGATCATAGGCGGTCGTAAATACCACCGGAGTATTGATATGTACCCGCTCAAAAATTTCAAATGACCTCCCATCCGCCAGGTGAATATCCATAAATACGAGTTCGGCGGCGTGAGGATTGTTGAAGAATGCTACGGCCGACTTAACGGAATCAAGTACTTCCACCACCTCAATAGTCGGTTCTATCTGCTTTAGCAGGTAGGTGAGGTTATCGCTGGCCGCAATTTCATCTTCTACGATGACTACTTTCATTCCATGGGTATTAATGGTAGCTTGACAGTAAAAAAGGCATCGTCCTGCTGAATGATTATTTTCTGCTTTCGCAGCAGGATGTACCGTTTATCCAGATTCATCAATCCGCTCCCTGTACCTTCTACTTCTGAGTTCCTGGGGTGGCGTCTGTTTTGCACTACAATATAATTCCCTTCGGAATATATACGCAGTTGCAAAGGACAGTTTTTTGAAATTTCATTGTGTTTTACCGCATTCTCCACAAGCAGTTGCAATGCCATGGGAGGAATCTCCTGTTGGTAGTGTTGTTCATCAATAGCCATGTCAATTTTAAAGCAGGCCTGTCTGTAGCGTGTTTTTATCAAAAAGGCATAACTGTCGAGAAACTTGAGTTCATCCTTCAGGCATACAAGATCGCGTTCCCCGCTTTGAAGTATGTACCGGTACATATGAGAAAGCTTGTTCACAAACATGGTCGCCTCGCTATTGTCACGGATGAGCGAATTGAGGGTATTCAGAGAGTTAAATAAAAAGTGCGGATTCAACTGATTTTTAAGAGCGCTGAGTTCTTTTTGCAGATTTTGTTGTTGCAGGCGCTCATTCTCCAGGAGACTTTCCTGCCTGATAATTCCGAGCCTGAGGATACGTGCGATGAATAAGAGAATGATATGAACTATACTGAAGATAAAATAGAAGAATTTCTCTTCAGGGGCAGACATAATTTCTGCAACAAAAAATGAATATGTGGCGGTAAAGAGGGCGATCGTCCCGAAATAGATACCGATATTCACAAGGATGACCAATACCTTCTGAAAGGTTGGCGACAATTTATAAGTCCGATACTTCCAATTTGAATTGAATTGAAGCACCAGATAGGAAAGAATAAAAATAAAGAGGAGGCGTATGATAAGATATCCGTAGCTGACCCCGGAGATATCGTCTTGTCCGAGCGCGGAAATTCTGAAAAGCGAAATGGTGATGGGTAATGTGACCAGGGCGGACACGAGGGCCGCTATCTTTACAATTTCTTCCTGTTTTACCTGTCTTACTCTCATTTCCTTGCTCTTGTATCCGCTTTTTAATCTTCGTTTATAACTAAAATAAGCTTCCTACAAAGGTAGAAAGCTTATTTTATCTGTGCTTGTTTAATTTCAGGAGGGGATGAATTCTAATAATCCCCCTGCATTGGGACCGAAGTCGATTTCAACCGGCTCCTCATCTTCTATATAAAGAATCTCTTTAAGGTCCAGATCGCGGGCAGTGTCCACTCGTGAATAAGGATCAAAATCAGCAGGAAGATATTCCGCGGTATCAAACCCGATTTCCACACTCTCGCCTTCCAGATAATTGATGTCCTCTGGTCCTTGGGCTATGCCTGAGTAAGGATTAAATCCAGTGGGCAGATAGGTAGCAGTTGCGAAACCCAGTTCAACAATTTCTTCATTTTCTACATAACTGATTTCATTCAGATTCCCGGGCATTCCGGCATAGGGGTCAAAATTGGCAGGCAGATATGCTTCCACGTCGAACCCGAGATCGATCTCCGTTTCATTTTCTATATAAACAATTTCGTTGAGTTCCAATTTGAGGTGTTTTGCCACAATGGGGGCAACTGCGGGTATAGAAACCCTGTTTGGCTGAACCGGAGTGCTTTCTCCGGCAGAAAGGAACGCTACTTTCTGAGTTTGCGCTGCCTGCTGACTGTATGCCGTATCACCGGAACTACTCAGGTGTATGGCTGGGGTGGAAGTTATTCTTGATTTCCCGTAATCGCTTAGGTTATACAAGGATAAAAACACTAAGGTTGTCATCCCCATTCCGGTTAATAAACTTGTTGTTTTCATGGTACTTACTTTTATATTAATTCTGAATTGTACTTGTTGATATTATTTATGCGACAAATGTAATTTCAGTTCCTTCCTTTTTCCATAGGAATCTGAGTGAAGCGGTAAATTACAGGGGTGAAACGTCCTTAATGCAAACTGAACTTTATGGAGAATTCACCCGATGGGTTCTTTTTTCCATTAACAGTATGTTCGCTGTTGAGACATCTGCGAAGTCAGGAGACTCTGTGAGCGGGAAGAATGGGCCTGATTATACCCACAGGATAGGTGTGTTAATACGGCTGAGCGTATTCTTAATTGTTTAAACCGAATAGAGATCTACAGCGAATCGGCAGTAGTGGACTTTACGGGGAAGTAGCGCTGAGTTCCTCAATCGGGGTGAGATATATTTTACGAAACTCGACTTCAGCCCCTTCTGCTTGTACGGCAATCTGCCCGCTGTCTGTTGTAGCATCATATCCGTAATTGACCAGGTCCCCATTGACCCAGACTTTTATCTTGTCTTTCAGACATTCGATTACCATTCTGTTCCACTCGCCCAGGGGTTTTTCAGATCCGTCGGTCAGATTCATGATCCTTCTTTCCTTTCGCTCCGTAACACCCCAGGAAGATTCCGGTCCCCGTCTGGCGACCATATTGTCCGTCCGGACATCCTGGACAATGCACCAGAAATCCCCGGCATTTTCATGCATCATCTGGACCTCAATAGATTTCGGGAACATTTTGTATAAGGCGCGAGGTGTTGAGGCATGTACCAACACCCCGCAATTCCCTGGCTTTCCGGCAAACCTGTACTGAACTTCAAGGCGATAATTCTTGAATTCCGCATTGGTTATCAGATGTCCCTGAGGTGTTCCGAGGCTTACCAAAAGACCATTTCTTACGAAAAAGGGATCAATGGCACCCGGGATGGTGTCCTTTTCAGGCACATCCGCATGCCAGCCCTCAAGGTTACTGCCATTAAAAAGATCTCCGGAGGGCTGGCCTGTGCAGCCAACAAAGGTCAGACCACAGAGGATTAGATAAATTTTATTCATACGCAAGTCAATTTACATTTGTTGCCGGAAGCGATGTAGGGTATTATATTCTGACAATATTATTTCGCATGATTAATGGATAAGCCAATGAAACTGGATTTTTCTGTTCTCCCTAAAGGGGAGGAAACATCCTATAAAAATAACCTGATAGAGAAAATTTATGCCCTTTAGGGTTAGGGAAAGAGAATTTTCGATTTCAACAGTTTGACCGTTATTCACGTTAATTTACTTAATAATCTGGAGTATAGCTAAAAAGATCTTCTTCAATTGGCCCGAACCGAAGTGTTTTAATTTTTTTGAAGTTATTTTTCAGGTAGAAGCCAGCCAGACCTTTCTCCTCCGTCGTCAGCCAGAAGCCACGCCCGGGTTCGGTCTTTTTCAATTCCTGCAACCAGGCGGAACCGAAATTCTGATTGCGTTTGTTCTCAGGTACCCAAATAAATCCTATATAGCGGTACCCATTTCTAAACCACCTCTTGGCTTCAGATCTGAAATGTTCCATATCAGGCGGGGTTTTTCTAAAAACGATCCCTCCAGCTACTATTTCGTGATCCTGCATCAAAACATAGATGTGAACGTGGTCAGCAAAGTCCATCCAGAAGGGGACTATGGCCTCCTGCCAATCCGTCGGAAGAATACGAAAAAAGTGTTCCGGGGTGTCGGTAATGTCAACAAGGTGTCTCATTTTTCATAGCAGTCCCCATGACCATAACTTATCTGAATCTTCGTGCCATCTATCTCCTATATCGGTCCTGTAGTAGCTGTTGTTCACAATTATCTGCTGCACTCTGTTATACATATTGCGTTGTGCATCCCTCATTGTAAGACCGGTACCGCTTACAACCAGGGCAATTCCTGTATCCCCTGTGATCAGCCATTCTTCATTTATGTTTTTTAAATGCATCGGGTGAACACCATCTTTCTTATCTTTTTTAAAGATGACAACTGCGTCTTTAGAGAAGAGGCGGAAGGTCTTTTTATCATAAAAAGGAAATGGAGGAACTACGACATACAAGCCCACCTGAAAGCCTTTCTTTACATTGATCTTAAAATTCTTTCCTGCTGCCAGTTTAAAGAAAAATTCCCCGATGGGCTCAATAATTCCTGCCCTTTGTATAAATATCTGAGGGTATCCGAAGCGGGAAGTAAATTCCAAAGGATATATTCCGTTCCCGTTAACTATACAATTAATATCAATGTGCCCGATAAAATTACATTCGGCCAGGGTCTGCTCGAATTTTTTCAAAGTGGCTTCAAATATTGGAGAATCCTTGACCCAAAACATGCTTGTACCCATCTCACCGGTGGAAACACCCAGCTCCTTCGGAAATAGTTTTTTGTGTTCAAAAGTGACGTTGATAGGATGTAAAAAGCGGGTGCCGTTAAAAAAAGCGGCCACCGAAATTTCAACCCCTTTTACTTTTTTCTGAAGCTGAAAATTGCCAAAATCATTTCCCCATGATTTCTCATAGGCAAGCATAACGCGAATGACATCCAGTCCTTCATCATCACTTCCGACAAACAATAGCTGCTTCCATTCCTGAGTCTCTCCTGAGGGTTTTATAACATAAGCATCAGGATTCCGCTTTACATGTTCAATAGCCTCATGAAAATTGGTGAATTCGAGGGAAGGGAGCACTTTAATTTTATGCGCTACCAGTTGCTCATGGCCAAAATGGCGGTCCATTTCCAACTTATCCGTATACACAGATCCTCCCACCACCAGTTTTCCCTCAAGCCTTAGTTCCTCGCAGATGCGGCCATAACCGGTGTAGTCAAATACGAACATATCGGCCCATTCCCTGTGTTTTCTCCAATCCTGGACCTTGGCGATAAATCCGTATCCGATCTCCCGGCAGGATTTTTCCTCAATAAACATTCGTACAGTATGGCCTTCCTGCGCCATAGCATAGGCGAGATCAAGAATTTCGCCGTATTTCGATATAAAAAGGACTTTTCCTTTTTTAATTTTTTTCAATATGCAGAATTTACTCGTGACTTATTAGTGAAGCGCATATCGCCATTTATTTAGCATGACCTTACCCGGATGGAGATCTTGGATCAACGCCTTCTTGATCAGGGTATCAGAAAATACGATTTCCTGAAGCAAAATTGCGACGTATCCGGATTTCGCAGGGTGCCTGCCGCCCATTCGGAAGATTACTTTATGACTTGTCACTCTCGCGCAATCCCCATAAATCTTCTGAAAAATGGACGGTAAATTCAAATGCTGAGTTTAGATACCCCTCTGACTTATTTCCCGGGCGGAACAAAGCTAAAACAAAAAAAGAAATCCTGTACAGGCCTGTGAATTAATCTTTAAAAGTAGCCTATCATAAAAACGGAAATTTCTTAGTGATATAAAGGTAAAGATATCGCCACAGGCCAGATAGGCGTTGTCTATCTAATAAAACGGGAATAAACGGCCAGTTTTTTCCTGGTGTTGATAAAATAAACACCGGTGAGTAAAACGACCGCCGCCACAACAGACTGGAGGGTGATTTCTTCATTTAAAAAATACCATCCAAGCAGTAAAGCAATTATTGGATTGACATAGGTAGAGGTTGCCACCTTCTCCGGGGATATTGTTTTCAGGAGGTAATTAAAAGAAGTAAAGGCAACAATGCTACCAAATAACACAAGAAGTATCATCGACAGTTGAACAGGGCCACTCCAGATATGCGGGGAGCTCCACTGTTCTCCAAAAATTAAACTGGCCAGCAGCAGCATGAGTCCACCTGTGAACATCTGATAGGCTGTATTGACAAAAAAGTTCTGAGGAAGACGTGCTTTGGCAACAAACAGACTTCCATAACCCCAACTTACCATACACATCAAAATCATGATCATTCCGATCAGCGATCCTTCGCGGCTGATGATTTGTTTCTGACTAACCAAAAGATATATACCTATAAAACCTAGGACAATGCCAATAAACGACATGGCCTTAATTTTTTTCCCCTCTATAATCCGCATTAAAAGTAGAACGACCAGCGGTTGGGCAGAAATTTCTAGGGCCGCAAAACCGCTGTCCACATATTTCAGCGCCCAAACGACCACCCCGTTACCAAAGGTGAGGAAAAGGAATCCGGCAATTATTGTATTCCCCAGCTCACGTCTAGTCACTTTGAGTGAGATTCCCATGATTCTGCAAAGGAGAAAAATTAAAAGTCCTGCCGTTGTAAACCTCAGGGAGGCAAGCATGAATGGAGGAAGTTCAGCAACCGCAATCTTATTCAAAAGGTATGTGGATCCCCAAATAACATATATTGAGAAAAAGGCAAGCAGGATAAGGGTGGTATTTGAAGATTTTCCCATGGCTATAGACCTCTTGTAAAAAACAGCAAAATTAAGCATATGCTGATGAACGAACAGCATAAATTTGCTATGATTTCAGCCGTAAATTTCAGGCATGTTCGTTACGGTTTACTTTTGTGTTTAAGTCGGCCGCAAGAAGAAAAAACAATCAGAATTCCCTACATTGGTCGCCGCATTCAACGCAACGCAGCAATATCAACTATGAGTCGCAAAGATCATTCAATGGCTATCGAAAAAAATTTAACCCTTGACCCCGATGATTGGCATCAGATCCGCCGTTTGGGTCATCAGATGATTGATGATATGATGGATTATCTGGAGACCATCGGACAACAACCGAGCTGGAAACCCATCCCTGACGAAGCTAAGCGTTTCCTTTCTGCCGATCTCCCGGAACATCCCCAGGATATCGACGCGGTATACGAAGATTTTAAAAAATACGTATTTCCATACACCAAAGGGAATATCCATCCCAGGTTTTTCGCCTGGGTTCAGGGAACAGGCACTGCATTCGGAGCACTTTCCGACCTGCTTGCAGCTACTATGAACCCGAATGTGACCATTGGCGAGCACAGCCCGATGTATGTAGATCAGCAGGTAGTGAACTGGTGCAAACAAATGCTGAACTTTCCCTCAACTGCCTCCGGCATCCTGCTGAGTGGTGGCAGTATGGCAAATATTACAGCCCTGACCGTTGCCAGAAATTACCAGAGTGAGAAGATCAGGAAAAATGGCTTACACGCCTATGGGCGGCAACTGTTGATTTATTGTTCGTCAGAAACCCATAGCTGTGTGATCAAGGCGGCAGAAATTATTGGGCTTGGCACCCTAGCAGTGAGAGTTATTCCGACAGATGATCAATACCGTATGAAGGTGGATTTGCTGGAAAATACAATTGCAGAGGATCTTACACAGGGACTGGTGCCCTTGTGCGTTGTCGGGAATGCCGGAACAGTAAATACGGGGGCTATAGATCCAATGGACGCTATTTATAACATATGTCAGAAATACCAGCTGTGGTTTCACGTGGATGGGGCTTATGGAGCGTTGTGCAAACTTGATGAGCGATATGCCGATGCTCTAAAGGCCATAGAGAAAGCGGATAGCCTGGCATTTGACCTGCATAAATGGCTTTATATTCCTTATGAGGTAGGCTGTGCATTGTTTAAAAATGCCGCCGCTCACAGAGAGGCTTTTACCATTACCCCAAATTACCTGCTACAGGCAGCCAGGGGATTGGCTGCGGGTCCTGAATCCCAGAATAATCTCGGATTTGAACTTTCAAGAGGCTTTAAAGCCCTTAAGGTATGGATGTCCCTGAAGGAACATGGGTTGAAAAAATACAGCGCCTTAATTACTCAGAACAACAGGCAGGCAGAATACCTTGCATACATCATAAAAGAAAACCCGCTTCTCAGGGTAATGGCTCCGGTAGGCATGAGCATTGTGTGTTATCAGTTTTTTAAGGAAGGAATGTCTGAGGAGGAGGCGAATGAGCTGAATAGAGAAATCCTGATACAATTACAGGAACGAGGGATTGCCTCTCCTTCATCTACCATTCTGGGGAATAATTTCTGTATAAGGGTATGCATTGTGAATCACCGGACAAAAAAAGAAGATCTGGATCTGTTGGCCAATAAAACTGTGGACATTGGGATGAATTTGATCGCATCTGATGTTTGATTGACCTTTGCAGGTATCTAGGCTTTGCCCAACTTCCGGAGGGCAACCCATTGCCGGAGCATTTCTCTCGACTCGCAAGCGGGATAACCAAGTACGGTTTTGCCTGCCCCAACGTCATTCATTACTCCGGAGCCGGCTCCTACAACGGCACCAGAATGAATGGTTGTATGATCCTTTATTGAAGCGCTTCCACCAATAACCACCCCGTCACCCAAAGTTACCGAACCTGCCAGCCCGCTACCTCCGGCCATTATACAAGAGCGGCCCATTACCGAGTTATGCCCGATTTGCACAAGATTATCTATTTTACAGCCATCCCCTATAATCGTGGCATTAAATTTTGCCCGGTCAACACAGGAATTGGCTCCAATTTCGACCCAATTGCCGATGATAACATTGCCGATATGCTGAATTTTCACGAGGCCCTGCCTGTCTTCCCTCTCCCTGTATCCAAAACCGTCCGCACCAATGCTGACGTTGGTATGCAGGATACAATTTTGACCAATTTGTGTCCTTTCACGAATAACCGTTCCTGACCATATGGTGGTATTCGATCCAATGGTTGATTCGTCAAAAATAGTCACGTTGGGATATAGCACTGTTCTCTCACCAAGCACCACATCTTTACCCAGGTAACAGCCCGCCCCTATTTTACTTCCTGCTCCCACAATGGCTGTGGGATGAATGACGGCTGTGGCATGTATATCCTCTTCGAATACCGGACCATCCGGCAGAAAAAGCTCAAGCAATCTGGCCATAGCCAGATCAGCATCGGCTACAAGTATAAAAGCCCTGTCATCGCCGGGTTCAAGAGAAAGGGATTCATCAACAATTGCAGCGGAAGCACCACAGGTCGGCCAGAGACGTGCATATTTAGAACTGCCAATAAAGGTTATTTGTTCTCTTTCTGCGGTTGCAAGATTTCCAAGTCCTGTGATCCGCTGCTGAGAATTTCCGATCAGCTTCCCTTTCAACAATTTATTGAGCTCTGCAATGGTATACGATTTCATACTTTCCTGATTATTATAAACGATTTGTAAAAACCTATGATCCTTGCGTCCCTGTTTGGTGCTGATGAATTAACTAGTCGATCAATCCCTGGCCTTCAATCCAGGGTGCACCGGCAGCCTGTAATTCCTTTTCAAGGGCAGGGATCGACGTATCACTGACCTTTCTAAGTTCGGTTTTAAGTTCCGAGAGTTGTGTCCTGGCCCTTTCGAACGCCTTTCTGTGCCCGGCGGTAGGTCCATAGGTAGAATTTAACGCGACCATTCCAACAAAATCAGCATCCTGAGGCGACGGTTTCGAATCTTCTCCTATCTCATTTTTGGCAGCATTACCGTTCATAGTTTCATCGATTGCCAGGAGCTGCTGTTCCGCCTTGTAAATGCGGTCATGTAATCCTGCTGTTGGCTTCTTCGCTTCGTCCAAAGCCCGTTTCATGGCTCTCACCTTTTCCAGGCTTTTGGACAAAACCATATCCGTAGCGCCAAGATCCTGGCTGAACTGTTGGTATTCCAATCTGAAAGCGACAATCTCCGATGCCGGTTTTGCAGGTAGCGCGCCCCCGCCCAGCGTTTTTACTTCAAAGGACATGGGGCCAGCCTTGAGGGTCAATTCTCCACCCTCTTTTTCGTAGAGTGTCACTGAATAGGTTCCCGGGCCGGCAAGGTAAGCGTTGCTAAAAAAATCTTCTTCGGTCTCAGTATCAATTGGTGGAATCAGGCTAACCCCTTCCCTTTTGGCAAAATTCAGAGGCCAGCTTACCCGGTTAAATCCCTTCAGATTACTTCCTGGCACCGTATTCACCACCTCTCCCTGGGCGTCTTTTATAACCAATGACAGGGAGGGGCCTTCATTATTTTTTTCTTCCTGCAAAATATCCCAACCCGGAAAAGGAATATCGCTCTTTTCCTTATTCAGGGTTTTCTCTTTCTCCTGTCGCATCTCCTTGTGAGATTTCAGTTTTTCAGGAAGGTAATATGTGAAAGTAGCGCCAAAAGGCGAATTCTTAGCAGCATATTGGTTATCTCCCTGACCATAGACTTCATCCTTTTCGATATACTGATACGCAGGCCTTACCGGAAAAAGAAGGATCGAATCTTTCCTTGTGGCGGTACTGAATTCCCTGAGCGGAGTGATATCATCCAGAATAAAAATCCCCCTTCCAAAAGAACCTGCCACAAGATCATTTTCCCTTCGCTGAATCGTAATATCCCTGAAAGAAATGGTCGGTAAGCCACTTCCGAGTTTAATCCAGTTTGAACCTCCGTTGGACGTAAAATAAATTCCGAATTCAGTAGCTGCAAAAAGCAGCTCTTTTTTAATGTGATCCTGTACTATGCGCCAGCCGAGCAACCTTTGTGGCAAATCGCCGCTGATCATGGTCCAGGTTTTGCCAGTATCTGTACTTTTAAGAAAGTAAGGTTTGAAGTCACCTTCCTTGTGATTATCGAGCACCAGGTAGACGGTATTGGCGTCAAAAAGGTCCGCTCTGACATCATTGACGAAGGCTCGTGCAGGAATACCCTTAATACTTCCCAGCATGACTTTCCTCCAATTAGAGCCGCCGTCCTCCGTAATCTGTAAGGTGCCGTCATCGGTTCCGGCATAAATCAGACCTTCTTTCAGAGGAGATTCTGCCAGTGAGGTAATGGTGTTATAATCAGACATGGCGGCTACATCCCAGGCGTTATCCCAGCTTTGTTTCCTGCCCATTATAGGCATCCCGATACGTTCTTCATTGCGGGTCAGATCTCCTGAAACAGGGATCCAGTCATCTCCTCTGTCTTCCGATTTCCAAACCCTGTAAGACGCAAAATAAAGTCGTGATGATTTATGGGGACTCACCAGGATGGGGGCGTCCCAGTTAAATCTTTCAAAGGGATCGCCTTTGGCTGGCTGAGGCTGGATAAATACAGTTTCTCCTGTGGTCTGGTCCACTCTCCATAACCATCCCTGTTGAAATTCACCATAAGTTATGTCTGGATTTCCGGGTTCAATGGCAGACTGATGCCCATCTGCGCCGAGTGTGATCCACCAGTCTGAATTCAGAATTCCCGCCTTACTCTTTGTCCTTGAAGGGCCACCATGCGAACCATTATCCTGTGTTCCACCATAGATATTATAAAAGGGGGAGGTGTCATCAACGGCGATCTTATAGTATTGCGTAACAGGAAGGTTTCCAAAAAATCGCCATGTTTTCGCAAGGTCATGAGATTCATATAGTCCACCATCTGTTCCAAATAACAAATAATCCGGATCTGATTCCTTAAAGAGCATGGCATGACTGTCGACATGTTTATTTTCTTCATTCATTGATCGGAACGTCTTGCCATGATCATCTGAAATCAAAACCATAAAACTCATTAGGTACAACCTGCCTTCCTGGTGTGGAGAAGCATAAAGTTCCTGGTAATAGTGCGGGCCTGTACCTCCTGATACAGTTTCAGATTGTTTGGTCCAAGAGACCCCTTTATTGGTTGACATATAAATGCCACCTTTTTTCCTGTCCAGTTCTATTGCCGCATATATGGTTTCGTGATTAAAGGGTGAAATCGCCAGACCTATTTTTCCAAGATTGGAAGTCGGAATTCCCTCGCTGAGCTTCACCCATGTGTTCCCGCCATCATCACTCCTGTGCACTCCTGACCCCGGGCCGCCACCCATATAGGCAGCAACGGTGCGATGTCTGTCCCAGGTGGCCGCATAGAGTACATCTGGGTTCTCAGGATCCAATACAATATCTGTTACTCCGGTCCACTCTTCATTTCCGAGTGTTTTATTCCAGGTAATGCCACCATCTGTAGATTTATACAGACCGCGCTCTCCTCCCTTATTCCATAAAGGCCCCTGTACAGCTACCCAAATAACATTGGCGTCTTCAGGATGAACAATAATTTTAGAAATATGTTCTGAATTTTTAAGGCCTGTATTTTTCCACGTGGCGCCAGCATCGTGGCTTACGTAAATTCCGTCTCCGAATCCGACATGCCTACCACCCACATTTTCTCCGGTACCTGCCCAAACGGTATTTGGATTGGAGGGATCCAGGGTGATGCAGCCAATTGAGTAACTGGCCTGACTGTCAAAGATCGGACTCCAGGTAGTACCGGCATTCACTGTCTTCCATATGCCTCCTGAACCTACCGCCACATATAATATACTTTCATCTTCGGGATGTATGGCGAGATCGGCGATTCTCCCTGAGGTCAAAGCCGGGCCGAGGCCTCTGAATTCGAGGCCTTTATATATTTCGTCAGGACCGGCCTTAGGCGTGTCCTGTGCGTTGAGAAAAATGGATCCCAGGAGAATCCAAATAAGTGATAGAAAAGTCTTATTGGCTTTCATGAACATAAATTAGATCAAAAAATTGAGTGGGAAGATAATTAAAAAGTGAAGTTGAGGTATGCTCTCAGGAAAATAATATTTAATCACCATTTCTCAGGGTTGATGGTTGAAATGGGAGTCAGGCAAAAAAGTAAGTTACTTAATACGGCTATTGCGCCGGGAGGATGCTCAGGAAAATAAATGAATTGAGTTATATTTTTTTTACGCGCACGGCATTCATCCCTTTCATGCCTTTCACAAGTTCAAAGGTGACCTTATCATTTTCAGCGATTTCGTCAATCAGTCCGCTGACATGCGTAAAATATTTCTCTTGATTTTCTTCGTCGATGATGAATCCAAATCCTTTAGATGAATCAAAGAAAGAAACTTTGCCCTTTCTTACAGGATCTATCGGTTCCTCATCTCCTTCCTCCTTTTTAGGTATCCCCAGAATGATAGAATCCGCGTCAACCTTAATTTTTTTAGAGGGATCCGGCGGAGTATCGGTTAAATGCCCGTCATGGTCTACATAAGCGAATTGAATTCCACCCCCTCCTTCTTTGGAGGCAATTTTACGGGCTTCCTTTTTCTTTTGTTTGTCCTCTCTTTTTTTCAGGCGTTTTTTTTCCTTTTCACTTTTGTTGTACGTCTGTTGTGATTTTGCCATTGTTAAATTTAAGTTTATTCCGAATGTGTTTTAGAAGCGGTGAAAATCATAAAGGACTTTTTAAGGAAAAGGATTTCATAATTATTCAACGGTCCGGCCGTGGCGTTTTGGCCCTCCCTTGAAATATATGATAGCCAAAACCACCACAAATATAAGATTTTGAATTGATTAATTTACAGGCCTTTTGTTTCTGTTTCCTGCCAAACGTCTGGAGGTAATTTGTATCAGCAAATACATGAAGTAACTAGCAGCTTCAGAGCGGCGGCATCATAAAAGATGCAATCGTCAGGAATTCTCACAGTTACTGCAACTCCTTTACAAGTGATTCCTGGATGTTAGGCGGGACGGGCTGGTACGATGAGAATACAGACTGAAATGCGGCTTTGCCCTGGGTAATGGATCTGAGATCTGTTGAAAAGCCAAACAGTTCCGCCTCAGGAGTAATTGATTTCAGAATTTGATAATTCCCGATATTGTCAATTCCCTGAATAAGCGATCGCCGGGCCTGCAGATCGGTCATGACATTTCCTACCATCTCCTCAGGCACCTTAACTGTGAGCTCCCTTGTGGGTTCAAGAAGTTTAGGCTGCGCATTCATGAACGCCTGACGGAAAGCGTGTGCTCCGGCAATTTTAAAGGAGATGTCATTGGAATCCACAGAATGCATTTTACCATCATAAACCATCACCCGAACATCCCTTATATACGAACCGGTGAGCGGACCGGCCTCCATAACTTCCAGGATGCCTTTCAATATTGAAGGGAGATACCGCAGATCGACTGCGCCGCCAACTATACAATTATAAAAGATCAATTTCCCACCCCATTTGAGATTTATGTCCTCTTTACCCCTTATATTGAATCCGCCGGGTTCAGGCATACCCTCCTCCCAGGGTTCAATTTTTAAATGTACCTCTGCAAATTGTCCAGAACCTCCCGATTGCTTTTTGTGCCGGTAACTGGCAGTGGATGGCCTTTTAATGGTCTCCCTGAAAGCGATTTTTGGTTTTTCAAAGCGGACATCGATGTTAAAGATATTTTTTAGGGTCCAGTCTATGGTTGCCAGGTGCAGTTCTCCCTGACAGCCAATAATCAGTTCTTTAGACTCCTGGGAATAATGGATGACTATCGTGGGGTCCTGACTGTGAAGGGTCTTGAGCGCCTCGCTTAGCTTTTCTTCATCTTTGGTATTTACCGTCGAAACCGCCCTGCGTATACGTTCTTCGGGATGCTTGATTGGCATAATAGAAACAGGCATTTCAGGAGCATGAAGGGTGTCATTCGTTTCGGTATGTTTTAATTTAAGGGTAGCACCTATGTCCCCGGTAGCAAGTCTGGAAACCGATTGTCTGTTCTTTCCATCCATAATAAATAACTGGTTCAATGTTTCAGTTTCGCTGTTTCTTGAATTTACCAATTTTATATTGGTACAGACTTCTCCTGAAATCACTTTAAAAAAAGTGATCTGACCTAAATTCGGCTGATGTACAGTTTTAAAAACAAAGAGTGTTGTGGGAGCTGAAGCCGATAAAGCAATTTCTTTTCCTTCAACACTTTGTTCCGGTTTTAAGTCGGTGGCAGCTGGTGCCACATTGTCAATGAATCCCATCAACCTTCCCGAACCCATGTCCATAAGAGCAGAAATACAAAAAACAGGAAACAATTCATGATGAAGCATCCCGGCCTTAATTCCTTTTCTCATCTCATCTTCATTCAGTGTCCCCTTTTCAAAAAATAGCTCCAGCAGTTCGTCATCATTTTCCGCAGCCTTTTCGACCAGTTCATTATGCAAGGCTGTAGCGAGTTCTTTATGATCATGCGGGATGGTCAATTTTTCAGGCTTACCTCCCTCCTTCCCAAACTTATACAGTTTCATTTTTAAGACATCCACAATGCACAGAGCACCGTCCAGAAAAATCGGGTATTGCACCTTAATGGCCTGATTCCCCACCAGCGATTTTATACTATTAAAACTTTCTTCAAACCGAGCATTTACATGATCGATTTGATTGATGACAAAGAGGGTGGGTTTTAAATAGGTATCAACGTAATTCCAGATGATCTCTGTACCCACTTCCACCCCTTGCTGGCCGTTGAGCACCATCACGATAGTGTCGGCTACACGGATGGCCGATGCAATCTCCCCAATAAAATCATCGAGGCCGGGGGTATCAAGAATGTTGATCTTGAAGTTTCTCCATTCGGTATGCAGAGGAGTGGCATAAACAGAAGTACCACGTTCCATTTCAATCTCGTGATAATCAGATACGGTATTCCCGGTCTCTATGGTGCCACGTCTGTTGATGAGCCCAGCCTCAAACAACATTGTTTCTGCAAGTGTTGTTTTTCCGGAGCTATGCGCCCCCACAAGGACAACATTCTTAATATGTTTGGCATCATAAATTTTCATGTCGAGGAAATTAGGGATAGCCATTTAAAGTTATGAAATTATTATGTGATGCCTGCCAGTTTAGGTTTCAAAAAGCGATTTAATCGCAAATAAACAGAAGGACATTCCTTTATTATGGACAATGTGAGGAATCACTGAACAAGCTCCTGTATGATGGAATTTCGGCCTATTTTTCTTAAAGTTTATAGCCTTAAAAATTAAGAGAGCAGGAGGAAGCGGCTGAAAAAACCTTTCATTTTTTTAAACTTGTGTGATCCATCAACCTGATTTTGCTCGTACTTATTAAGAACAGCAGAGATTGTTTGATTTAAATCACGCTCTAAAACAAAATTTATGTTCCCCCACATCCTACTGTACCTCATTAAGGTACAAGCCTCATATTTATATATGAGGAATCGCTCTTCTATTTCTATATATCTCTTTTACAAATCCCGCACTTTGTTTCACATATCCCACTTCCAAACGGAATAGGATTTGTTGGATATCATGAGCTTCTGATGGCCAGAAACAGGAGTTGCTCCTGGTATTGACATTAATAGCTCATTATTCAGCTACCCCAAAATCACCGGTCAAGTCCGGCAAATCCACTTATTACCCCAAAATCCATGTTTAATAATTAACACTTATTCTATGAAAACACTATTAAAAAACTTTGCACTTTTATTTTTTTCCTACTCGCTTTTTGCTCAGTCAGACTGCAAACAAAACCCCGAGGTCAACTTCCCGGGGGGACGGGTCATCATGAGTTTTGATGGCAACGTACACGATGACGACGACATTGTGGCGCTACCGATGTCTCTCGGCATCTGGTGGGCAGCCGGGTTAAAAAATAATTTGGTTCAGGTAGAGTATAACAACCATGTCTGTAATACAGGAGCCAATGAAAATGATGGTTACGGTGCCGGAGCCGGAGATGATTCCCAGAATATGCGAAGCAGCGCTAACGGTGCTATGAGCAGATTTAACTACAGCTCCTCAATTTTTTATGATTATGAAAATCAAGGAAGTGCTTCGACCGCCAAAATGGCCAACGAAATTGAAAAATCCACCTCCTCCAATCCGCTTTGGATCCTGGCCGCAGGGCCGATGGAGACTGTATGGAGAGCACTGGAAAAAGCGTCAGGTGGTCATAATAATGTTACTATCATTTCCCATTCCAACTGGAACGAAACCCACAATGATTGTAATGGTCACACCTGGTCTGAAATGAAAAACAAATACCTGTCGAGAGGGGTCTTATTCGTAGGTTTCTGCGCCGCATCCAGTGGTAGCTGTTCAGGAATTACACAACTGGTAGATCAGAATAGTAAGCTAAGTACGCCACTGAGCAGCT
>JBGTMS010000143.1:0-36519 GCA_041743425.1 Zeaxanthinibacter sp.
AAAGGTAGGTGTATTTCTTTTTGATACGTGGCATAGGATTTCTAAAAGTAAGGATTCTGAGACAACTATAGTCGCAGACTGCCTATTTTGATTTTATCATAAGACGGGCCACCCCCCTTTTTGCAGGATCACCTCCAGTAGTTTGTCCCCAGGCAGACCAAATACTTTTGTATCATTCTTCCCTGTCATATCCTTCCCCGCCAGCAATGCATTGAGAATTGCTTCCTCTGTTGCCTGAACGGTTGCTTCAAAAAATGGGGACATCTGCTCGATAGCGAGCATTCGTACGGTTTTGGAGGTGTTTCTGATCGCTACCCCTGGATTCGCAGTTGAGAAGGCCAGGAAAATATCGCCTGAATCATTGCCTGAGTAACTACCCAGCCGGGCCAAGCCCATGGGCACCCGTTTGGCAATTCTCTTTAACTGATGAGGTAACAGAGGAGCGTCTGTAGCCACAACTACAATAATAGAACCCCGGTCTTGAGTATCGTTAAAAATGGCACCTTCCGGCATGAGATCAGGGAAATCATTTCCGACACGCATACCCGATATTGTCAGCGATTTGCGTGTGCCGTAATTGGCTTGTACCAATATACCTAAATGATACGTTGAATCGTGCACCTTAACCATTCGGGAGGAGGTGCCTATCCCGCCTTTAAATAAATGGCAGATCATTCCGGTGCCGCCCCCGACCCCTCCTTCTGCAACAGCTCCTCCCGTTGCAGACTCTAAAGCCTGGTATACATCCTCTTTCTTTACATGAAATCCATTGATATCATTTAATATCCCATCATAGGTCTCGCCTACTACAGGCAACGCCCAAAAAGCCGGGTCACCTTCTGATATGGGAAAATAATGTCCATTGAGAGCCTGCCATTCGATAACCGAATCCCTTACCAGTCCAACGCTATGGGTATTAGTGATCATGACCGGGCCTTCAAGGAAACCAGATTCTTCCACCCACGCCATTCCGGTCATTTCCCCATTCCCGTTTAGGCTGTAAGTGGCAGCAAAGACCGGGTCGTATACAGCTCCTCTTGGCAAAATGGCAGTTACCCCTGTCCGCACCGGGCCCTTACCTGTCTGCAATGCTCCCTTGCCGGAAATAAGAGTGGTATGCCCTACAGTAATATCACCAACGTCCGTTATGGCATTGTAAGGGCCTGGAATACCTTCGAGCGGTATTCCAAGTTCGCGGGCTCTTTTATGATTTTTTTCCTGAGGCCTGAGCGCCATTTTGGAAGCTGGGTTTTTAATTGCACCCTCCGGTGATTATCTCTGGTATGATCAAGGATTGTTTCCCGGCATGGGTCAATTAAACTTCAATTTCAATTTTGCGTATGATTTGTAGTTTCTTCCTTGTAGTAGTTCCTGGCGATAGACTCCATTTCTTTACGGTTTTCAACAATGGCCATGATCTCTTTCCAGGTGCTCTCCCTGATAAGTTCTTTCAGAGGTTGCCGGAGCTTTGGTATATCGCTAAAGACCTTACGTATTTTCTTATCCCAGACTTTGGAATATCTGAGCAAGTCATCGGGATAGACAATTTTTCGTTTCGTACCTTCATCGACACCCCTGAACGGCTCGGGAATATTCAGATACCCATAGTCATCGGTTAATTGTTCCCCGGCCTGGATATCGCGGATAGCCAACTCAAAATCGTAGGCGGTAGTAAGACAATTAGAGTTAAAGCTGTGATTGATATACCGCCCGTTATCCCAGCAAAGTACAAAATTGCCTATGTTGTTCCTGTAGCAATACGTATCCAAAATATTCTGATACAGCGGATCCAATGCATCTATTTCTTCAGGTCGGAATTCCCTGTCGAGTTTGTCCAGAACCCAGGTAATCGTTCCGGCGGGGATAAATTCGGTGGCAATTACGCCGTATCCAACATCATTACTGATAAACTTTAATTCCGTCTTTGGGTGTATCATTTACTTCGTTCTGTTTTTTAGGTGTTCTTTAATCCGGTAATTATATAATCAGGACAATTTTATAAGTAGTTGCCGTAAAATAACTAAGGCCGAAAATAACACCTTATAGGTTTGCATCAGGTGTTTTATTGAAAATAAAGTTAACTAAAAATTATAATGCTTTACGCTCTCAATATGATTCCTTCTAAAAGTATAAAAGGTCAACACCAGATCATTATCGCTAGTGTGAACCAAACAACTATTGCCATACCTGCCCCTTCTCCTTAAGCCACCCATTTATTATGACGGTTGATTGTTTTACCACTTTCTATCCGGGGATATTTTTTTGCAGACAGCGTATTCATATAAGTCATCTTGCCAGTAATTGCTTTGCACTGGGTAGAAAAGCAGAACAAGAAAGGGTAATTTGTCTCCGGCTCTGAGGTACCGTCGAAATCCGTTAACAGCGATATGTCGGGCACAACTTGACATTTGCTTTCACAGTATATACCTGATATACTACCGGTATGACTGGAGCTGAGCCGACGTTTGTGGAAGGATGGAAACATCCTATAGATTAGGGTTGTATATTGTTATTGACCGATGCATTGAAAGGGCAAGGCGCACCACTACACAAAGTGGTGGAAGCACTTATCTCTTAGATTTCTTATCCCGTTTGGCCTCTTTTTTCTCCTTTGGAGTTAACAGGGGCTCCTTTTTTAAATTTTTCCGGGCATCTTTACCTTTTGCCATAATGGATATGTATTTTAGTATAAAGTTAGAAATTTTTAAGTTTGGATCAAATCACGGCTGATATTTTAACAAGTGCTCACAATAAAATCCTGATGCCGTGAGAAGAGAGCAAAAACTGAAAACTGATCCGTTGAGCAGATGAAACACATAGCCCTTGCACTGACTCTGCTGATGGGAGTCATTCACGCCTTCAGCCAGAACCGGTCATCAAATCCCAAAGTCATTCTCATCACCATGGATGGATTTCGCTGGCAGGAGTTATTCTCCGGAGCCGATTCACTACTGGTGACACATCAGGATTATGTTAATGATTCGGTCAACCTGAAAGAGGCTTACTGGCATACCGACCCGACCCAAAGGCGCAGGGCCCTCATGCCATTTATCTGGACCCAGGTAGCTGTAAAAGGGCAGATACATGGCAACAGGCAACTTGGGAGCAAGGTCGATCTGACCAACAAGCTATGGTTCTCCTATCCGGGATATAATGAGATTCTCAGCGGAAAGGCGGATGACCTCAGGATCACAAGCAATGATAAGGTGAACAATCCGAATGAGACCGTACTGGAAATAGCAGAGAATACAGCTGCCTTTAAGGATAAGGTCGCCGCTTTCGGAAGCTGGGATGTATTTCCATTTATTATAAACACGACACGCTCCGGAGTTGCTGTGAATGCCGGGTTTGAAAAAGCTACAGCTGACACACTTTCATACAGGGAACAATTTCTGAACGAATTTCAGGATAGAATCCCCAGTCCCTGGGGCAGTGTTCGCCATGATGCCTTTACCCATTATTACGCGCTGGAGTACATGCAACAGCATCATCCCTCGCTTGTATATATCGCGTTTGGCGAAACGGATGATTTCGCCCACGACGGCAACTATGAAGCCTATCTGAAAGCTGCCAACAGAACGGATATGCTGATCAGTGAAATTTGGGATTATACACAAAATGATCCGTTTTATCAGGATCAGACGCTTTTTATCATCACCACAGATCATGGCCGGGGTACCCAACCAATTGAGACGTGGAAGGATCACGGGAAAGAAGTCATGGGTGCCGGCAATGTATGGATGATCCTCTTTGGCAAATCGGTAGAGATAAAAGGGGAGGTGAAATCGCCGGAGCAATTATTTAGCAACCAGATAGCCCCGACTGTTCTTAAATTCATGGGCCTTCCCCCGGCTCCTGCTCAAATGCCCGGCAAACCTTTGTCATTGAACAATAATTAGACGCTGAATCCCGGTAAAATGGCTCCGGAATATCTTGCTACTTGTCGAATTGTGAGACTGAGCGTTCTGCACGCTTGCACAATATCCATTTGATCAGTATCCCGGTTTTTAAGTATAAAGACTTCTATCCCTGGTTCATAGGGTACCTTGGCAAAAGGTTAAAAGGAAAGGGACAAAAATCGTATCTTTCACTTAGGAAATTGGATGCCAAATTATGAAACTGAATATCCTTATACTGGCAATACTGACAGCACTGGTTGTTTGTGTGATTGTATTAAAGGAGGGCATTCTTCATGCTGATCCCGTTTCTACGACCAAGTTTCAGATGCCGGCGACTGTCGACTATAATTTTCACATTAAACCGATCCTTTCCGATAATTGTTATGCCTGTCATGGCCCCGACGCGAATAAACGCGAGGCGGGTCTGCGCCTGGACTTGGAAGAGGCCGCCTTTTCAGAATTGGCTGAAAATCCCGGGCATTATGCCCTGGTGGCCGGCAAACCTGCCAGAAGTGCGCTTTATGAACGGATCATTTCCAAAGATCCGCAACGCATAATGCCTCCACCGGAATCCGACAGGGTACTTCAGGACTTCGAAAAGGAACTCATTAAGAAATGGATCAGTCAGGGTGGGAACTATGAAAAGCACTGGGCATTTATTCCTCCGCTGAAAAATCCGTTGCCGGAGATCAAGTCCTCCGACTGGGTACAAAATGAAATTGATCACTTTGTCCTGAAAGAGCTCGAAACCCATCAACTTACCCACGCGCCAAAAGCCCGTTTTGAAACATTGGTTCGCAGAGTAAGTATTGATCTCACAGGTCTTCCTCCGTCGTCCGGGCAGCTAAGTTCATGGCTTAAGGACAAAAGCCCGGGAGCAATAGAAAAGGTAATAGATGAACTTCTGAGGTCTCCCGCCTACGGAGAGCGCATGACACAATCATGGCTTGATGTGGCCCGATACGCCGATTCTCATGGGTATCAGGACGACAGCTATCGGACCATGTGGCCATGGAGGGATTGGGTGATACATGCCTTCAATGAAAACCTTCCATATGACCGTTTCCTCACCTGGCAGCTTGCCGGTGACCTTTTGCCTGGTGCGGGCCGGGAAGAGATTCTGGCTACAGGGTTTAACAGAAATCATCCTATTACTCAGGAAGGCGGGGTAATACAGGAAGAATACCGCGCTACCTACGTAACGGACCGTACGAATACGCTTGGAAAGGGAATACTGGGACTAACCCTGGAATGCGCCCGCTGCCATGATCATAAATATGATGCCATTTCACAGCAGAACTATTATGAAATGTTCGCCTTCTTTAATCAGGTAGATGAAAAAGGGATTCAAATGGATGCAGTACAGGCAGCGAAGCAGCAGTTTTATGCGGATCCCCCTTATATCACCGTAAGTGAAAAGGAGAAAGAGGACGTACTTTCTTTTGTGAATATGGAAAAAGGTCAGTCGATCAGGGTGATGGTGATGAATGACGACGCACCCCGGACTTCCTATATCCTTAACCGCGGCAATTATGATGAACCCACAGATTCTGTAAAACCCGGTACCCCTGCAAAAATTTTTCCTTTCCCTGTTGATTTTCCGAAAAACCGTCTGGGCCTGGCGCAATGGGTGACACACAGGGAAAATCCGCTGACGGCCCGCGTACTTGTAAATCGTATTTGGGGCATGTTGTATGGCAGGGGACTTGTGGAGACGGCCGAGGATTTCGGAGTACAGGGCAGCCTGCCTTCGCATCCGCAGCTCCTGGACTGGCTGGCAGTTGATTTTATGGAACATAATTGGGACATCAAATATTTGTTGAAAAAGATCATGAGTTCTGCAACTTATCAGCAAAGTTCTGAAGTAACGGATGCCATGAAAAAAGCCGATCCTGAGAATAAATATCTGGGCAGGGCAGGTAGGTTTCGGATGTCAGGCGAGATGATCCGCGATTATGTACTCGCCACCAGTGGGCTGCTCAACAGGGAAATCGGAGGTGCCAGTGTAAAACCCTACCAACCCCCGGGTTTATGGGAAGAGACAAATGCAGGAGGAGACCGCGGCATCCTGACAACCTATATTCCGGATGAAGGGGACAAATTATACAGGCGGTCGCTCTATACCTTCTGGAAAAGGACACTGCCCCCGGCGAGTATGTCCATTTTTGATGCCCCAAACCGCGATTTTTGTGAGGTACGCCGTCAGAAGACAAATACGCCGTTGCAGGCGCTGGCATTGCAAAATGATATTCAGATGCTTGAGGCTGCAAGAGTACTGGCCCAGAGAACACTCAAGGAGCATCCTGAACATCCGGAACTGGTTTGGGAAATGTTCAGGCAGATTTTAATACGGGAGCCTGAACCAGAGGAATTGCAGATGCTGAAAGACTATTATGACGATGCGCTTTCCAAATTTCTTGACAATGAGACGGATGCGAAAAAATTAATTGCCATAGGGGCCTATGAGACTGCAAATACAGATCCTGCTAAGACTGCCGCTCTGATGCTCACAGCTCAAGTACTGTACAACCTTGATGAAACAATAACCAAAGAATGATCGGATGAAAAAGGAATTACCTGTTCCGGAAGCGCGACTGGATGTCAACCGCAGACATTTTTTTTCTCAGTTAAGTGTGGGCATCGGGTCTCTCGCGCTTGGATCTCTGTTAATTCCGGACCTTTTTAATGCAGGCGCAAAGGAAGTTACAAAAAGCGTTCTGGGTCTGCCCCATTTCGCTCCGCGCGCCAAAAGGGTGATCTATTTATTCCAGGCCGGGGCTCCCTCACAATTGGAAACATTTGATTACAAACCCCTTTTGATGAAGCGTATTGGAGAAGATCTGCCTGAATCTATAAGAAATGGTCAGCGCCTCACCGGCATGACCTCGGAGCAGGAGAGTTTTCCATTAATGCCCTCTGCAGCCAAATTCCGGCAATATGGTAACAGTGGGGCCTGGATAAGTGATTATTTTCCTCACATCGCAAGTATTGCAGATGAGATATGTATCGTCAAAAGCATGCATACAGAGGCGATCAATCATGACCCTGCCATTACCTTTTTCCAGACAGGAAGTCAGATTTCCGGAAGGCCAAGTATGGGTTCCTGGATGAGTTATGGCCTTGGGAGTGAAAACAAAAATCTTCCCTCTTTTGTAGTGCTAACTTCACGCGGAAAGGGAAACAGCCAGGGTCTTTATTCCAAATTATGGTCAAGCGGTTTTCTGGATTCCAGACATCAGGGAGTCCTACTTCGGTCAGGAAAGGATCCTGTGCTCTACCTGAACGATCCGGAAGGCATTTCCCGTAATGACAAAAGGGACCTTCTGGACCAGGTCTCCTCGCTCAATAAAATACATGGGGCGGAAACCGGGGATGACGAAATTAACGCGCGTATCGCTCAGTATGAGATGGCCTATCGCATGCAAATGTCCGTTCCGGAAGTTATGGATGTTTCTAAAGAACCCAAATCTATTGTTCAATTGTATGGTGAAGATTGCCAGGTGCCCGGCACGTATGCTGCCAATGCGCTTCAGGCAAGGCGCCTGGCAGAAAACGGGGTGCGTTTTATTCAGTTATATCACCAGGGATGGGACCAGCACGGCAATCTGCCTAATGAAATGGCCGGGCAGGCCCAAGATGTGGACAGGGCTTCCGCAGCCCTGGTATTGGATCTTAAGCAGCGGGGAATGTTAGAGGATACCCTTGTTATTTGGGGAGGAGAATTTGGCAGAACCAACTACTGTCAGGGAAAATTCGATCCGGCTAATTACGGCAGGGATCATCATCCCAGGGCCTTCAGTATCTGGATGGCCGGGGGCGGTATTAAAAGCGGCCTTAGTTATGGGGAAACAGATGAGTTTGGGTACAATGTAATTAAGGACCCGGTTCATATAAATGATTTTCATGCTACGCTTCTTTATGCTATGGGCCTGGATCATGAACAACTCATTTATAAATACCAGGGCCGGCGATTTAGGCTCACCGATGTGGCGGGAACGGTGGTAAAAGACCTCTTAACCTAAAGGATGGCAGCGACTCCCGGTAATCCCTGGTCAGGGCTGCTTATTTTTGGCCTTGCCGTCTTTCTGATTTTCTGCCTGATCTTTGAAGGGGCAATAGAACTCCCGGGATGGCTGGCCTGGCTGGGCAGGTGGCACCTTGTCATTTTACATTTTCCAATTGTACTTTTGCTGATCATAGTTTACTATGCCCTGACCGCCAGGGCACTTCCGATGACATTGTTCACTGTAGCGGTTATTTTTGCACTGGTCACCGCCGTTTCAGGATTTTTTCTAAGTATCACGCAGGAGCCGAAAGGTACATTACTGATCAAACACCAATGGCTCGGAGCGGGGGTTGCACTTGTTTCAGCCTTTTGGTATTGGTTTGAATTGAGATGGCCTGGCAGGAAACCTTATAGCGGTGTTTTATCCGTAATTCTGTTAGTCCTGGTGGGAATGACCGGGCATTTTGGGGGGATGGTGACTCATGGCGAGAATTTTCTGGCACTACCTACAACTTTGAGCGAAGAACCTATTCCTGAAAATCCACTTATCTACACCGATGTGGTTGGAAGAATGCTGGCCAATCATTGTATATCATGTCATAATGAAAATAAGCGTAAAGGAGAATTGGAGATGACAAGTCTCACCCTGTTGCTGAAGGGTGGCGAAAGTGGTAAAACCATCGTACCCGGCCATCCCGAAGAGAGCGAAATACTGCGGCGGTTGCATTTGCCCTCTGAAGATGAAGAACATATGCCACCTGAGGGCAAAAAATCACTGAATTCCACCGAAATTGATATTATTGAACGATGGGTGGCGCTTGGAGCCTCTGATACGCTCCGGCTGGATCATCTTGGGCGGCAGGAACCCCTGGCCGGACTGGTTAGAACGCTCATGGCACCAGATCCTTTAGAAAGATGGTCTGGGATGAAGGCAGTGGCAGACACTACGCTCCTGCGCCTTTCTTCAGATTATATCACCCTTCAGCGCGTGGCAGCAGGATCGCAGGCCCTGCTGCTCAAAGCGTACCGCCCTCCGGTATATCATGCGGATACACTGCTGGTGGTCCGCAGCGTGGCAGCTAATCTCGTAGAAATGGATCTTAGCGGATTACCTATTTCTGAAAAGGAAATGGAATTCATTGTACAATGCACCCAACTTGAAAAGTTGGAACTGGACAACACTGCCATTACAGATGAGAAGCTGGCTGCCATTCGGGGGCTTTCAAATCTAAGAATTCTGAAAATTTATGGAACGGGATTAACCGATAGTAGTATCCCGGTGATTGCGTCCTTTAAAGTCCTGGAAAATCTTTATGTATGGGATAACGATATGTCTGAGGAAGGTCTGTCAGAATTACAAAGGGCCCTTCCGAAACTCAAGATTGTAAAAGGAGTGAAGGAATTCCCGGACGACATCTTACCAAGAGGAGATTCCGTGAAGGTTCAGTCAGTACGTTAATGAAAGAGTGATTTGTTGTTACTACCCTTGTTTCCTAACCCGAAGCGCATAGGCTTTTTCCGGATTTGTCAAAAGTAATTGGTCGATATCGTCCTGGGTAAAACCACTTTTTCGAAGGGCGGGCAGGAGGGCTGTGAATATTGCCGTATAACCCTTGTAATCTCCTCCATTGGGAGCCCCCACATTGTACCATCCGGAATCCTGAGAAATCAGCACTTTGTTCAGCAGGTTTGACTTCTTAAGTGAACTCAGAACGTCAACGTACCAATCGATATTTCCGGCAGCATTGTCCTCAGTTGTCGGTTCACTGTTGACATTGTCAAGGGAAATCCATGCCCCTTGGCCTGCGGCTGTCAGATAACCTTTCAGAGTTCCGTTTTGGGCATGCGTCCAGACAAAGGCCTCGGGGGAGACGCCCATCTCTTTCAAGATCTTTATTTGTGCCATGGCAGGGGCATCTTTTCCTGTATGCGAAACGATGGTCAGGCCTGTTTTGAGATGAGTGAGCGCTGCTGCCTGTACCAATTTCTGATGGGTATCCGAAAGCGTATCCTCGGCCTCCACCGATATCTTTATAAATCCGGGTTTGATCCCCGTACCCTCAATACCATTACGAAATTCATCCATCCATTCTGCCGCAATCTCCTCCGCACTTGACTTCAATACCCTTTCCGGCACAAATTTATTCTCGCCAAAGCCATAAAACCCGGTATTCGTCAGAAACTGAACCCCTGTTGCCTCTGAAAGCATTTTCAGAACCTGGGGATCTCTGCCAAGATAGGCCGGGGTACAGTCCAGGATGGTCATTACTCCGTATCCCTGAGCTTCCTTTACAAAAGGAAGTGCCCTTGAAAACACTTCCTGTTTATCCCAACGATCGTATCCGGTGCTGTCAGCCCCTACCCAGTCTACCATCACGTGTTCGTGGACAAGGGTAAGACCCATCTTTTCAGTCGGAATCTGCCCGGTGACCGTCATTATCTGGGTGCTGGCTTGTTGGGCTATAAGGCAAAGGCAAAAAAATAGCCCGGATCGAAGTTTGTTTATCATGGTTGATTCTATTTATGTGCCAGCGATTCAGGTCTCTTTTTAAGTATTCGGCTTGAAAGATTAACAAGATACAAATTTTGTATACACTTGTTGGAGGCGCCGGAGCATCCCAGGGATTAATTACAAAGTATGTAGATTTCAGAAATCTTTAATCGATACAATTACGACTATCAAAGCTCCGGAATGCCCGGAAGTGTGTATTTTATGAAATATCTTTGACAATTGAAAGGTGCAGGCAGCCAATCTGTAAGGAAGATACCCATCTATGTCAACAATTGAGTTTAAATTAAAGGAAAGAATAAAAGAACTCACCTGCCTTTATGAGGTCACGTCAATCATAGTTAATGCCGATTATGATGCGTTGGAAACTTCTATGGAAGCCATTGCCCACAGTCTTAAGAGAGCCTGGCAGCATGAGAAGGAAGCCCGGGTAATACTCAATAGTAAAGATTATTTTGTAGTCACGGATAAGGACGACCCTAAAGAGATTTTTATCAGGTCTGAAATTAAGGTTTTCAATAAAATTGATGGCTTTGTTCAGGTAGGTTACCCCATAAAACTTTTTGCAATTACAGATTTTTTGGCTGAGGAAAGGAAACTGCTGGACAATGTTGCATTAGCCCTGGGAAATTTGTTGGAAAGAAAGCAGATTCGAGACAGCGAGGCGACCGTGAGGCTTCAAATAGAGCGGACAGACAGGTTGCATATTTTGGGTGAAATAACGGCCGGAATAGCTCATGAACTGAATACTCCCCTGGCCAATATCCTGGGATTTACAGAATTATTGACGGAAAATATAGGTGATAAGGCGGCAGTCAGGGATCTGAAAAAGATAATGGATAATGCTATTTTCTGTCGGGAGATCGTCAAAAAATTGATGTTTTTTACCTGCGAGATGCCACACGAAATGATTGAAGTGCATTTGAATCCTATTGTTGAAAATGTCCTTAAATTACTTGGACCTTCATTATTGGAGAAAAACATCAGACTTACCAAATTATTTAGTAAGGCCGATATCATGCTGAGGACAGATGCTGTACAGATTACACAAGTACTTTTCAATCTGATCATGAATGCCGTTTACTATTCTCCCACAGGCGGGCAAGTAAAAGTGATAGTTGACGAGATCAGTGAAAAAATACAGATCAAAATTTCGGATGAAGGCCCTGGAATAGACCCCAAAAACGCTGCCAGAATTTTTGAACCGTTTTTTACAACCAAGCCGCTGGGGGAAGGCTCGGGCCTTGGCCTCAGCGTTGTTCACGGCATTATAAGCAGTCATCAGGGCAGCATATCGCATCAGGCGAATTCTCCCTTGGGTAGTGTATTTATCGTCAATTTTCCTAAATTATAAGTATGCTGCAAAAGGAAAATATTCTGCTGGTTGATGATGATATTGATATTCTGGAACTTTTGCAGCGGCATCTCCATTCTTTGGATTACCATACCTATAAAGCCATCTCGGTCAAAGAGGCGCTCTATGTATTAAAAGATACCCCTATTGATCTCCTTATTACTGATATACAGATGCCTGAGGTAGATGGTATTCAACTACTTAATTTCGCTAATGAACATTATCCGGAGGTACCAAAACTTGTTATTACCGGTTATCCTTCAGTAGAGGGTGCCCTGGAAGTCATCCGGTCAGGCGCTACGGATTATCTTACCAAGCCTTTTACAAAAGAGGAATTAAAAAAGGTGGTGCAAAAGGCATTCCGACAACGAGCCAAAAGAAAGCCTGCCATGGCAGTGCCAAAGCAAGCTGCTAAAAGGCCTATGGAATTGATTGGCAGTTCAGGAGCTTTCCGCAAGATAATTGACATTATTGAGAGATTGAAGGACAACAAAGCCACCGTTCTTATTCGGGGTGAAAGTGGCACCGGGAAAGAACTGGTTGCAAGGGCAATTCATTATTCAGGAAAATTTTCCAGGGCGCCTTTTGTAGTTGTCAATTGCGGGGCCATTCCGGAAAATTTACAGGAAGCGGAATTCTTCGGGTACATTAAAGGTGCTTTTACCGGGGCAGATGAGAATCGCAACGGATTCTTTCAGGCCGCAGAAGGTGGAACCTTGTTTCTGGACGAAATCGGTGCCGCCTCTCAGGAAATTCAGGTCAAATTACTAAGGGCATTGCAGGAAAAGGAAATTACCAGAGTCGGATCCCGGAAAACAGAAAAAGTGGATATCCGTATCATAGCAGCTACGAATGCCAACCTGCTGGAGGATATTTCAAACAATAAGTTCCGTGCAGATTTATATTACAGATTGGTGGTTGTGGAAATTGATGTGCCTCCGCTACGCGAGCGTAAATCGGATATCCCTCTGCTCGTAGAAAAATTCCTGAGAAAGTACGGTCTCGAATACAAAGACAAATTATTGCAAATATCGGCGGAGGCCATGCTGATCCTGGAAAGATACCATTGGCCGGGTAATATTAGAGAGCTGGAAAACGCTGTGCAACGGGCTATAATTATGTCCGATGGTAGAATAGAAGTGAAGGATTTGCCTGAGCAGCTGAAATACCAGATACATTTTCCGGAAGCCGACTTCATTCCTCTTAAAGAAATGGAACGAAAATACGTACGACAGGTACTTATTCATACCAGAGGGAACAAAACAAAAGCATCTGAAATTCTTCAGATCGACCGAAAAACCCTGCGGGATAAATTGAAATAATCTCCCGGGGAATTACCGCTCATACGGGGAAAAATTCCCCACCGCCTCTTCTTGTAATTTTTATCAATATCTCCATAATATATTGATATACAGCAGCATAAGAATCCCACATAAATTTAATAAAGTTTGGGCATACAGTTTGTCATATCGGGGATAGCTGAGAGCTTCCCCAAAATGTTCAGGGTCGACTTTAAGCAGAATTAGTAACCCTAAATATATAATTATGATTAAGTATGCAATTGCGTTGTTGTTGTCGGTCAATTTACTTCAGGCACAGGATGACAAATCTTTGATCCAGGTTGGAGACGTTCTCGAAATAGGCCGGCCGGAATACAACACCTTCAAACACATTAATTTCCCGGATGCAAATTTCATTATTAAAAGAGGTGGAATTGCAAACTATAAAAAGGCCGAAGGGCAAGAAGTGATCGTAACCTCCGTAAAGGAAAAGAAAAATGGCGGAACGGAAATTAAGATCAAACGTAATGATGGGGGGCGGTTTTTCGGAATAAATACAGTGATTTCGGCCGATCTTGAGAAGGCCCTCGAAAGTGGTGAACTTCAAGCCAGATAAGCTATCCTCATGATATTCTTGGACCTATTTTAATCGATGGCATCAGATGAGATTAAAATATAACAGGAGCATTTGTTCTACAGGTACGTTTATTTCAGGGTGTTCAATTACCACAGATAAAAGCAAGATTTCCTCATGTAGTGAATATGAACATTACAGAAGCCGGAAGGCGTCAAAGATATCCTCGTTACTGTCAGTCTATGAATGGGATATGGTGTAAAAATCCAGGGGAGATCTCATAAAAATACAATCGATGAATACAAAATCAATTAAACAAAAAATCACAAGACAAGGGATGTTGAAAAATGTGATGCGTCAGTTTGACAATGCCGCAGACATCATCAAGCTTGATCTCAATATCCGCAAAATACTTGAAGTTACCAACAATGAAATTATAGTTCATTTTCCGGTCCGCATGGACAGCGGAGCAGTTGAAATCTTTACGGGATACAGAGTACAATACAATAATGCATTGGGTCCATATAAGGGTGGACTTCGATATCATCCGACAGTAGATATCGATGCGGCAAGGGCTTTGGCCATGTGGATGACCTGGAAAACGTCTTTGGCGGGGCTTCCATTTGGTGGCGCAAAAGGAGGTATTCAGTTAGATCCTGCCAAATATTCCGCCGCTGAACTGGAACGTATTACCCGCAGGTTTACATATGCTTTAGGGGATAATATTGGCCCGGAACTTGACATTCCCGCGCCGGATGTCAACACGAATCCGCAGACGATGGCCTGGATTTTGGATACGTACATGTCTACCAAACCTCCCGGGGAGCGTTCTGCCAACTTGCATGTTGTTACCGGGAAGCCGGTAGGAGCGGGGGGATCTGAAGGGAGAGACAGAGCCACAGGTTATGGGGTTTACCTGAATATTTTGTTCTGGGCGGAGCAGGAGAAGGTAGATTTAAAAGATAAGAAATTCATTATTCAGGGATTCGGGAATGTTGGTTACTGGGCTGCTTCTTTTCTGGAGAAGGTAGGTGCCATTATGGTCGGGGTACAGGATGCCTCCGGAAGCATTGCCAACGATGATGGCATCTCAGTAGAAAAATTGATGTTGTATGCAGATGCCAATAACGGAAGGATCTGCGATTTTATAGATGCGAAGGCCATTGAGGGGGACGATTTTTTTAGTCTGGATTGCGATATCTGTATTCCCGCCGCTCTTGGGAATCAGATTACAGTGAAGAACGCTCATAAAATCAAGGCCTATTTGATTGCCGAAGGAGCCAACGGCCCGACGGATGTCGATGCCGAAGCGATTTTACTCAACAAAGGTATTGTCATCCTTCCTGATATTTTATGTAATTCCGGAGGGGTTATTGGCAGTTATTATGAATGGCTTCAGAATCGCAATGGGGAAATATGGCAACTCGGTGAAGTCATGGCCAAACTTGAAAAGAAGCTGAGTGAGTCCTTTACACGGGTCAAGGAAACATCAAAGAAAAGAAATGTCGACATGCGAACTGCAGCCTATATTATTGCCATTGAACGCCTAGAAGCCGCATATGTACAACGTGGAATATTTCCTTAATTAAAGTAGTTATGAAATACAAGGATTTGATCATCGAGAAAAAAGAATATGTGCTGCTAAAACGGTTGATGAACCTTTCAGGTTATTACCGGGATGACAGCCTTCTCAAGTCGATCAGGAAATTGGCGGGCCAGTTGGAGTCGGCAGATATACGCGACGAAATCGCGATGCCAAAGGATGTCATTCGATTTAATTCAACCATCAGCATTCTTGCCAAAAACGGTTGGCGCAGGGAATTTAAATTGGTCATGCCCACTGAAAGTGATGCCAGGCATGATAAAATTTCTATCCTTACGCCCATGGGTGCGGCAGTTATAGGATATGCCGAAGGGGATTCCCTGGTATGGGAATTTCCGTCAGGCGAACAACAGCTTACCATTGATAAAGTCGTACAGGAGCATTCTTATCTAAATTTAAATATGATGTTATGATCAGGTCAAAATCATTCTACAATCATGAGTCGGATAACAGAATCATGATTAAAAAAGATAAGATGGAGATAGCCAACTGGACGGCGGATCTTGAATATATTCATGAGGAACTGGGGTACTTTCTTGATATAGAAGATCGAATGCTGAAAAGTGCTGAATTATATCAAAAACTACACCTTGTCCGGAGGGAAAATACATTACGCCTTGGAAATTTCTACCGCTACGAAGGGTCCATTAAAAATGCCATAGAATGCGATACGGTGCAGTGTGACACCTACTATCTGCATACGCATGAAAAATTCCGGAATGTTTATCTGGACCATCTTAAAAAATACAGGGGAGTCAAAAATCAGGTATTATCTAAAATTCTGCAATATGTCAATCGTAAACAAACCTAGTAAGTTATTGGACAACAAACTTTTAGTTCTAACCGATTTTTCGGACAACTCATGGATGGCGACCCGGTATGCCATTTCACTTTTTGAAGATAGGGATTGCGACTTTTATTTCCTTAACACCTATGAAAAGGATACAGAAGTGTTTAGCAGACCTTTCGTCCTGGAAAACAATCGACCTTCTGATCCGGAGCATGAGTCCAAGGAAGGTTTGGGACGGCTGCTGGTCAGACTTTCACAACTAGACATTCCCATTCGTCATCGTTTTCATGTCATATCGCGTGAGGGGATCATTGTTAAGGAGGCGCAGAATATCGCAGAAAAACTAGCCGTCGATATGATAATTATGGGTGTCAGTAGCAACCCTGATCAGCGGAAAAGAAACTATTCCGGGCATACGCTTTCACTTATTGAAAATGTCAAAAAAATTCCGGTTCTTATCGTCCCTAACAATGCCACCATTCAACGTCCGGAAGAAATCGTTTTGGCAACGAATTTCGATACGGACCTCAATATGTCGGAAATTAAGTATCTCGCTGAAATAGCCCACCTCAGCAAAGCCAGTATCAAGGTCTTTAGTTCGAACAAACGTCACCCGTTAAGCCCTGGTCAGAAAGCAAAAAAAATGCTGCTAAGCCGAGGTTTGCAAAATGTAAAACACAGCTTTAGGATCGCTTCTGATAATAAGATGGAAAATGCATTTGAATCTCTACCTGGGTTGCGCTCGCCTAATATGATTACATATATTGAAAGCAAACCTTCATTTTGGGAACGCCTGGGTTTCGGCAGAAAAGCGTCGGGTAAATTGGGCTATATAAAGAATACCCCTGTTCTGGTTCTGCAGAGCTAGGTATATTAAAGGGGAAGTTATGATACTTCCTCTATTTTTAACAGGAAGAAAACGGGCTATTTTTGGGGGGTAATTACAGACTGCCTGGGACTGCTGCCCGGTATCCCGTAATTAGTTTGAGAGCGGATATAGCAAACAATAACAAAATAGGATAGGTCCAGGATCCGGTCAGATCAAAAAGACTGCCGAATATCCACGGGCCGGTCGCTGCAACGAGATATCCTATCGATTGTGCCATCCCGGAGAGTTCCGTTGCGGATTCCGCATCCCTTGAGCGAATTACAATAAGAAGCAGCGCGAGTCCGAAAGTGCCGCCCAACACAAAGCCCATGATCCCCATCCAGAGCGATATCAAACCAAGAGCAGGAAGAAGCAGTCCGGTAATTCCTATCAGCTCCAAACCTACCAGCCATATAACGATACTGCGCTGATCCCTTCTTCTGCCCGCAATCATGGGAATGATCAGAGAGCCAAGTATTCCCGTGGCCTGGCACAGGGAAAGCATCCAACCTGAAAAGGCGGCATCAAAGCCCCTGCTTTGCAGAATAGCAGGCGACCAGGCCAATATGACATAGAAAGTAAGCGACTGCAACCCCATAAATAAGGCAATTTGCCAGGCAAGTCTCGAGGTACCGAGATGGGACATCGCCACCCGGAAGCCCCGGTTCTGTTTTGCTCTCTTAAAACGGGTTGGCTGATACCACCAAACCAAAGCTGCCAGGAGTGCCGGAACTACCCAGAATCCGAGAGATCCACGCCACCCAAGTTCCGGAATCCTGGAGAGGGGCACACTGATTCCCGCTGCTACCGCGGCGCCCACGGCCATAAAGCTGGAATAGAGACTGGTAACCATCCCGGAATTTGAGGCAAAACTGTGCTTGGTAAGGCTGGGTAAAAGGACATTGCCAAAAGCAATGGCGATGCCGGCCAACAGGGTACCTGTATATAACATGCCTACACTTCCATGGGATCTTATTGCAACACCTGCGGCCAATAAGAACATGGCTCCGAGCAAAGTCCCTCCCATCCCGAACCGGCGTGTAAAGAGCGGTGTCAGGGTAGAAATGATACCGAAGGATATGAGTGGGAGGGTGGTCAAAAACCCGAGGGTCGAATTTGAAAGGCCCGTCGCCAGGCGTATGTCACCAATTAATGGTCCGATACTGGCTAATGCCGGACGTAAATTAAAGGCGATCAAAATGATGCCTGTGAGCAACAAAACCATCCTTCTTTTGTCCGGGATACCTGAATCTGAAAAATTAGGTGTGAGCATTCAGTTTATTTGGAATCTATACGTCGAGGCGTGAAAATACGCAAACCTTCAGGAGGTTGTCAGATGAACAGCCTGAATTCTGAAAATAATCGATTGCCGTGGCCCTGTTAATAGCGTCAAAAATCGGATGGTTATGAATGCATAGGATACCTAACATGATTTACCTTTAGGCATATTTCTAAAAATATAAAGATGAATACGAACTCGAATGTATTTCTGGCTCTCGTTACCGGTACTGCGATAGGCTCTTTGATCGCCATGTTATACGCGCCTAAAAAAGGTTTGGAGACCAGAAGAAGTATTGCAGACAGTGCTGAAATGGCTCTGGATGCTATTTCACGGGCCGCAGAAGAGCTTAAGGGAAAAGCCGAAGAGGTATATACGGATGAAAAGGAGACTTTTGAATCCAGAATTGATTCCATTATAGCCAATGCCCACTACCGGCCACAGGAAGTAATCGCCGCTCTGGAAACCAAATTGAAAAAGATCAAAAGAAAAGTGGCACGAGTCCGCAAAAAACCCAAAGCGAAAACCACGGCTAAAAAAAAGAAAATTAGCTGATAGTTGTCATTCGTACGTCTCAATTCTGAGCGGTGCCAGACTGCTAACCCAGTTATGTACATATGGATATCATCAAAATTATAGTAGGGGGATTCGTTGGCACAACCATAATGACCTGTTTTAGTTACCTGGCTGGGTTGGTTGCCAATTCGGAATTTGGTGAACCGGCACTTTTAAATCTGATGATTAACCGGGCACGATCAGTTCAAAGGAAAGTTCGGAGAAATCATTTCTATGGGTGGGCGATACATTATATCACCGGATTTTTTTTCTCAGCCGGGATGGCCTGGTATTTTCATTGGTCTGATAGTGCGCCTGACTGGACGGCCGGTTTCCTCCTTGGAGGCTTGTTGGGCCTGGCCGGTGTGGCAGGTTGGTGGATCCTGCTGAAATTACATCATGATCCCCCCAAAATTCATCTGCTCCCTTATTTTTGTCAATTAATTGCCGCTCATGTCCTATTTGGACTTGGAGCGGTCACGATATTCCGGTTCTTCCCTTAGACTTAAACCCTGACCCGTACAGCCTGTAGAACTGATATTAACCTTGGCGGGAATGAAACTTTGTCATACATTTCTCAGGATCTGTATTTACAACCTGTGTTGAAAGCTGCTACGTTTTCACAGAGTTTAAAACACACTTTGGTAAACCAGGCAAAGCGCGATTTTCATCAATTTAACTGGAAATAACAAGGCAGTCGTGTCAGGGATTTAATCTATAAAGCGCATTATTTATGGGCTATTATATACTTTTATTTAACCTTTCCAAACTATCTACCAGTCTAAAAGTCTATGCCTAAATTATCGACCTCTACCACCATAAAGGCTAAAATTGCCAGTAATAAAAGAGGAAATTCCAAAACTCCCCCAAGGAAAATGACAACTACTAACACGAATATTATCAGGAAGTCCCGCCGGGTTACAAGAGCGGAAATGTTTAAGGATACGGATTACATGCATGAACAGCTGGACCGGCTGATATTTGCACTTGAAGCCTTCCGGGAAGGCGATATTTCCGTCCGCCTTTCCAAGGAACGGAATGACAAATTCGCAGATCTTGCTGAAGCCTATAACACCATGGTGGAGATGATTGGTGGAGTAAGTACCGAAGTCTCCAGGATCTCGCGTGTAGGCGGTATTGAAGGAAATCTCGATGCAAGGGCGGAGTTTAAGGCCGCTACCGGCGTCTGGAAGGACATGATTGATAACATTAATATCCTTATCGAGGCGATCGCCAAACCGGTTCTTGAAGTTAGCCGCATCCTCAACAGTATTGCTGCAGGAAAAATGGAAGACAAATTCAGCCTTACGGTCACAGGAGATTTTCGTGCGATGGCCGATGTTATTAATGGTACACTGGGTAGTTTGAACATTTTTGCAGAACAGGTAACCCAGGTGGCCCGGGAAGTGGGCGTAGAAGGAAAGCTGGGCGGGCAAGCAAGTGTTCCTAATGTTTCCGGAACCTGGAAGGATCTTACCGACAATGTAAATCAGATGGCCAGTAATCTGACGGCGCAGGTGCGGGAGATCGCAAGAGTAACCACGGCGGTGGCCGATGGCGACCTGTCCCGGAAAATTACGGAGGAAGGAAAGGGAGGAGAGGTCCTCGGACTGTCAACGACAATCAACAGGATGGTGGATTCCCTGAATATCTTTGCAGCGGAAGTGACCAATGTTGCCCGGGAAGTGGGGGTGGAAGGGAAACTTGGCGGGCAGGCAGATGTGCCGGACGTGGCCGGAACCTGGAAGGACCTGACAGAGAACGTAAATACCATGGCTGCCAACCTCACCGTTCAGGTAAGGGAAATTGCAGAAGTGGCAACTTCAGTTGCCAATGGTGACCTTTCAAAAAAGATTACGATTGATGTGAAAGGGGAGATAGCGGAGCTGAAAGACACGATCAATCAGATGGTGGATTCCCTGAACATTTTCTCCGATGAGGTAACCAGGGTGGCCCGTGAAGTGGGTACAGAAGGAAAACTTGGAGGTCAGGCCGATGTTCCCGATGTGGCCGGCACCTGGAAAGATCTCACGGATAATGTGAATACCATGGCCAGTAACCTTACCAATCAGGTAAGGGAAATCGCTTCGGTTACCACTGCAGTTGCCCGGGGAGACCTGTCTCAAAAAATTACCGAGGAAGGAAAAGGGGGTGAAGTACTGATCCTTTCTAATACGATCAACAGCATGGTCGATTCCCTGACCCTCTTTGCCGCCGAGGTAACCCGGGTGGCAAGAGAAGTAGGTACTGAAGGGAAACTGGCCGGGCAGGCAACCGTACCCAGTGCGGCCGGAACGTGGAAAGACCTTACCGACAATGTCAACATCATGGCGAGCAACCTGACCACCCAGGTAAGGGAAATAGCCAATGTGGCCACCGCGGTGGCCAATGGAGATCTCTCTCAGAAAATCACCATTGATGTGAAAGGAGAAATCGCCGAATTAAAAGATACCATTAATCAGATGGTGGATTCACTTAACCGGTTTTCCGATGAGGTAACAAGGGTGGCCCGTGAAGTAGGTACCGAAGGAATTCTTGGGGGTCAGGCAGACGTACCGGATGTGGCAGGAACCTGGAAAGACCTCACCGATAATGTGAACTATATGGCATCCAACCTGACAACCCAGGTACGTGAGATCGCCAATGTTGCCACGGCTGTGGCAAAAGGAGACCTCGCACAGAAAATCGGCATCGAAGCCAAGGGAGAGATCGCTGAGTTGAAGGAAACGATCAACACCATGGTCGACTCCCTGAACATCTTTTCTGATGAAGTTACGCGCGTGGCCCGTGAGGTGGGTACTGAAGGTATCCTGGGAGGCCAGGCGGAAGTACCCAACGTGGGGGGTGCATGGCTTGAGCTTACGGAGAATGTAAATACCATGGCTTCCAACCTGACAACTCAGGTACGGGAGATCGCCTCAGTGACCAAAGCCGTTGCAAATGGCGATCTCTCACAAAAAATTTCCGAAGAGGAAAAAGGCGGGGAAGTATTGGAACTCTCCACCACGATCAATACCATGGTCGATTCCCTGAATATTCTTTCTAATGAAGTAACACGTGTTGCGCGGGAGGTGGGAACAGAAGGAATGCTCGGTGGCCAGGCCGATGTACCAAACGTGGCGGGAGCATGGTTGGACCTTACCGGGAATGTAAATACCATGGCAAGCAAACTGACGAGCCAGGTAAGGGAGATCGCCAACGTCGCAACTGCGGTGGCAAACGGAGATCTCTCCCAAAAGATCACGATTGACGTAAAAGGAGAAATTGCTGAACTGAAGGACACCATCAATCAGATGGTAGACTCCCTGAATATTTTTGCCGCTGAGGTAACCAGGGTGGCCCGTGAAGTGGGGACCGAAGGGATGCTCGGTGGTCAGGCCGATGTGCCAGATGTGGCGGGTACCTGGAAAGGCCTTACCGACAATGTGAATACCATGGCGAGTAATCTGACCACCCAGGTACGGGAGATTGCCTCTGTGACCACTGCGGTTGCCAATGGTGACCTTTCCCAGAAAATTTCGGAACAGGGCAAAGGTGGGGAAGTACTGGAATTGTCAACCACCATCAACCGAATGGTGGATGCCCTTAACATATTTGCCGATGAGGTGACCAATGTGGCGCGCGAAGTGGGTACGGAAGGAAAATTAGGCGGGCAGGCTGAGGTGCCCAACGTTGCCGGAGCCTGGAAAGACCTAACAGAAAACGTAAATCAGATGGCCAGCAACCTGACCTCACAGGTGAGGGATATCGCAGGTGTATCAACAGCACTGGCGAGAGGTGATTTCTCAAGAAAGATTGACGTGGAGGTAAAAGGGGAGGTGCAGGAACTTAAAAACAATATTAACGCGATGGTGGACAGTTTCACGACCATTGTCAAAGCGGCCAATACAATTGCCGAAGGAAACTTTGCCATAGAGATGCCACTGCGTTCTGAGGCAGATCAGCTGGGGATCGCCCTTAACTCGATGACAGAAAACCTGAAGCGCATTTCTGAGGAAAATGAGAACGAGGCCTGGATCAAGACAGGACAGGCAGGGTTAAATGACAGAATGAGGGGAGAGCAGGACCTGCTTACTTTATCCAAAAATATCATTTCATATCTCACTAAGTATCTCGAGGCCCAGGTAGGGGTTATTTATCTTACTGAAAGGGCGAATGATAAAAAACTGCTGAAGATGACCGGCTCTTATGCTTTTACGCAGCGAAAATCGCTGAAGACAGCGTTTGAATTCGGAGAGAGCCTGGTGGGTCAGGCGGCCCTGGAAAAGGAAACGATCGTACTTTCAGGTATTCCACGGGATTATATAAGTGTTTCTTCAGGTTTGGGACAAAAAGACCCCGGAAATATCCTGGTGCAACCATTTATCATTGACGGGGAAGTGAAGGGCGTAGTGGAAATAGGATCTTTCAGGTCCTTTACCGATAACCAGCTAGAACTGGTGCGCTCCGTTGCCGAAAATATTGCGATTACGACCAGTTCTTCTCTTGACAGAGAAAAAATGAAGGTCCTTCTTGAAGAATCCCAGCGCCAGTCAGAAGAATTACTGAAACAACAGGAGAAACTCAAGATCCAGAGTGAGGAATTACAAATGGCGAATGATGACCTCGAGTCGAAGACCAAGGATCTTGAGATGCAAAAGGAAGACCTTCAATCCAGCCGGGTCGAAGTTGAAAGAAAAGCGAGGGAGCTCGAATTGGCCAGTAAATATAAATCGGAATTTCTGGCCAATATGTCTCATGAATTAAGGACACCGCTCAACAGCCTGCTGATCCTTGCCAAGGACCTGAGCAACAATCACAATGGCAACCTCTCCAAAGAGCAGCAAAAGGATGCCAGTATTATCTATGACGGAGGACTGGACCTGCTGAACCTTATCAATGACATCCTGGATCTTTCAAAAGTGGAAGCCGGGAAATTGCAGATCCATCCGGAAGAAGTACGTTTTGATAACCTGATCAATAACCTCAAGAACCAGTTCGAGCCCTTAGCCAAATCAAAGAAGCTCAGATTCATTATTGAACAGAAACAAGACGCGCCGGACATCATCATCACCGATGGACAGCGGTTGGAACAGATTATAAAAAATCTGATTTCCAATGCAATAAAGTTCACGGAAAAAGGGACTGTTAGCATTTCCATAAGCGAACCTGCGGAACGTATAAAATTCCTGGAAATACCACTGCCTAAATCGGAGGTGGTGGCTATATCAGTTAAGGATACAGGGATCGGAATCCCGGATGAAAAACGGCTGATGATTTTTGAGGCTTTTCAGCAGGCAGAGGGCGGTACGAGCCGACAATACGGCGGAACAGGGCTCGGGTTGACCATTTCAAGAGAATTGTCCAGGTTGTTGGGCGGGGAGATCCATATTCAAAGCGCGGAAGGGCAGGGTAGTACGTTTACTGTGTACATTCCCAAAGATTTAACAAGTGCCCCCATCCGAGAAAAACACGATGCCATATCTTCCTACTCCAGACCTGTTTATGGCAGATCCGTTAAACATGTTACGTTTGAAAATTCCAATGGTTCGGCGACTCATATAACGGAAGAAAACTATATTCCTGATGACAGAAACCATATCAAGACTACCGACTTTTCCATCCTGATTATTGAAGATGATAAGGTCTTTGCCGAAATTATTAAGAAAATAGTGGCGAAGAAAGGATATAAAGTCCTGGTTGCGAGGGAAGGAAAGGAAGGAATGGATCTGGCTACACAGTACCTACCCAATGGCATCCTGCTTGATGTGCAGTTACCGGACATCAATGGTCTTACGATCCTGGATCACCTGAAATTCAACCTTACGACAAGACATATTCCCGTTCATGTCATCTCCTCGGAAGATCAGACCCGGGTCGCCCTTACCAAAGGTGCCATCGGATTTACCTTAAAGCCAATTTCAAAAAAAGAAATTGAGAAGGTCATGCTCAAGCTCGAAACTTTACAGAGTAGTCCGGTTAAGGAACTGCTGGTAGTCATGGACAACATGGGAGAGGTAAAGGCCATAGAAAATCTGCTTAATAACAAGCATGTGCGTATTTCCAACTCCTCCTCCGGCAAGGAGGCACTTGCCACTTTAAAGTCGAAGAAATTCGACTGTATGATCCTCGATCTCAAATTACCCGATATTCCCGGTTTTGAATTGTTGAAAAAACTCAGGTCGGGTGACATTGTCAATGATATACCTGTGGTAGTTTATACCGGAAAGCAGCTGACAAAAACCGAAATGAAAGAGTTGCACACTTATACAGACAACATTGTGATCAAAGGCGCTTCCTCTCCCGAAAGACTGCTGGACGAGGTCTCACTTTTTATCCATAGCAATGGCGATAAATTCTCCGCACAACAGAGACGAATCATGGAGGAACTTCATGACCCGGAGCAGTTGCTGACCGATAGGAAAATACTCGTAGTAGATGACGATATGCGCAATACCTATGCGTTATCCAAAGCCCTCTCTGACGCAGGGATGAAAGTAATCATGGCCGACAATGGCAAAATGGCTATTGAGAAATTGGAGGAGGAAAAGGGCGTTGATATAGTGCTGATGGATGTCATGATGCCCGTTATGGACGGGTACGAAGCGACAAGGGAAATCAGAAAAAAATCGGCTTATAAGGATTTGCCGATCATCTCATTAACCGCCAAGGCGATGCCGGAAGACAAGGCCAAAAGCCTGGATGCCGGAGCTAATGATTATCTGACCAAACCCGTAGATATCGAAAAATTACTCAGGCTTATACGGGTGTGGTTATACCAGTAGGTTACCATAATGAACTGCAGGATGCTTGTCGATATTTTAGCCCTGCGGTATCTGTTCATATTGCCTGTGACTGGCTAATTCAGCTATGGAAAAGAGAATAATAACAGGGAGGAGCTAAAATATATGCCGATATCCTGTCATTTTATGAAGTGAACCAACACTGTGAGGGAAGTACCGAAAATACTTATCGTCGATGACAGGGAGACAGAAAGGGCCATCCTTACCAAGTTGCTGTCCAAATTTAATGTCGTCATCCATACGGCAGACTCGGGACAGGAAGCGCTGTCAAAATTACTACGTCACAGGTACATCCTGGTATTGCTTGACATACAGATGCCTAAAATGGATGGCATAGAAACTGCAACGCTGATGCAGAGCAATACTCAAACGCAGCACATTCCGATTATCTTCCTGACCGCCTACGACAAAGATGAAATAAACATGCTGCAGGGTTATAAGGTCGGTGCCATAGATTATCTTTTTAAACCCTTCAATGAAGAGATACTGTCCTCAAAAGTCGCTACATTTCTCAGGTCGTATTCCTTTGAAAAGGAAAAGGAATACGAGCGATTGCTTTCACAACTAGAGATAAAAAACGAAAAGCTTAAAATCGCCAGAGAGGAAGCTGTTCGGATGATGAAGGATGCAAATAAAGCTAAAAAGCAAGCTCAAAAATCTCAGAAACAGGTAGAAAATCAGGCCAGGGATCTGATGAAATATACCAAGGAACTGGAGCAGTTTGCCTACGTGGCCACCCATGACCTTCGAGCCCCCATTCTCAATCTTAATGGGATACTTGATATATTTAAAAAACGGGGCTATGTAACCAGTGAAAACCAGGCGATCGTTCAACGGATTGACGGTTCCGTCAGTCGAATCAACGCCACCCTTCACGACCTCATCCGGGTAGTTGCTTACAGGAATACATTGGATGAGGAAACCAGGGAGCAATGTTTTGAACAGGTGTTTACGGATATCAGAAAGGATATCGCCATTCAGATAGAAGAAGCCGATGCGAAGATCAGTTGTGATTTTCGGAAGGCGCCGAAAATTAATTATATTCCGGGACACTTGCGGAGCATCCTTCTCAACCTTTTGACGAATGCCATTAAATTTCACTCTAATGAGAGAACCCCGGTCATTTCCATCAGAACGAGCATGGAAAAGAAACATCTTTGCCTGCAGGTGAAGGACAACGGTATCGGAATGGATGAAAGCAAGAAGGAGAAAGTTTTTGGACTGTTCCAGCGATTGACCACCAGTGCCCCGGGAAACGGTATGGGTCTCTATATTACCAAGTCCTTGGTCGAAGCCAAAGGTGGAAGTATTGATTTTAATAGCCAGCTGGAGAAAGGCACAGAATTTAAGGTGCTGTTAAAACAATTAACCAATAGCAAAAATCAATAGCAATGGTTTCAAAAAAAACCGGATTAAAGAATATATTGATTATCGATGATGATGATGAATACAATTTTATTACGGAGGACACTTTTCAGGATACCGACCTTGATTGTACTCTGACATTTAAATTGTGGGCTCAGGATGCCCTTGCTTACTTAAAGGAAAACGAAGACAATTTTCCGGACCTGATCTTATTGGATATCAATATGCCCATTATGAATGGCTGGGAGTTTCTGGAGGAATACCAAAATCGGAACTATCATATTTCACAACCCGCGATTATTGCAATGATGTCATCCTCTGTATATTATAAGGATAAGGAAAAAGCGATGACCTATCCGCAGGTGATGGAATACGTTGATAAGCCTATTACCGTAAAAAATATTTACCGCATTCGTGATACCTACTTTAGCCTGTGACAAGAGCCAAATTCCAGTTGGCAAATGTTTTAAGGTTGGAAAGGATGCGCATCACATCCGTCCAGATTAGGGAGTGATGACCAGGATTTAACTGCTGACGATCTTTGTGTCTTATCCTGCTGTTTGGCCACAGCCACCTCTTTAGGAATGAGCAATTCTTTGACGCAATTGCCCCCGTCCAATGTCGTTTTTGGTTTGCGGGAGAATCACTTTTTCCTGCTACCTTGCTGCTGCAAAATAAATCACACCAATGGAAGCTAGCGATAAGGAGAAAGGGACAGCTGGGGTTGGGCATGTGCCGCCACCAAAAGGTGGTATATGGCGCGCATTGAAAGATGCCATCCGTGGGACGGAGGCTGACTATACGCAAATTGATCTCAAAAAAGCGATTTTTCTTTTGGCGGTGCCCATGATTTTGGAACTGATCATGGAGTCTACTTTCGCGGTGGTCGATATTTATTTTGTCGGCAAACTTGGAGCATCCGCAGTGGCAACTGTCGGACTAACGGAAACCTATTTGTTTCTGCTTTACTCTACTGCCATGGGTCTCGCTATGGCGGTTACCGCGATCATTGCACGCCGGATCGGCGAGAAAAGAAAAGAGGATGCAGGTACTGCAGCTGTCCAATCTATCCTCCTTGCCCTCTTGATATCCATCCCATTTTCGATAGGAGGAATTTTCTTCGCAAAGGACCTGCTGTCTTTGATGGGCGCGGATGCCTGGGCTCTGGAGGAGGGGTACCGCTATACCCAGTGGATGCTGGGGGGGGAATGGGATTATTATCCTCCTTTTTGTGATCAACGCCATTTTCAGGGGCGCCGGGGACGCAGCCATTGCCATGCGGGTCTTGTGGATCGCTAACGGATTGAATCTTATTCTGGATCCACTGCTTATTTTTGGCTGGGGCCCTATCCCCGCGATGGGTATAGAAGGGGCGGCAATTGCCACCAATATAGGTCGGGCCGTAGGAGTAGGCACCCAGTTGTGGGTACTCTTCAAAGGAGGAAAACACATTCGCGCCAGCATCTCACAATTTTACTGGGATGCGAAAGTCATTCTCAATATAGTGCGCACCTCATTGGGCGGCGTAGGGCAAATGCTTGTGGCCATGACCTCGTGGATCTTCCTGATGCGGATTTTGGCCGATATAGGCAGCGATGCCGTCGCGGGGGCTACCATTGCCTTGAGAATAATGATGTTTACGATGATGCCGGCCTGGGGATTGTCAAATGCGGCCGCCACCCTGGTCGGGCAGAATTTGGGGGCAGGCCATCCGCAGCGGGCCGAATCGGCAGTTTGGAAAATCGGGATTTATACCATGGTATTTATGGTCGGGGTCTCTTTTGTGTATTTTTTCTTCAACGACGCCTTAATGGGCATTTTTACAGAAGATCCGGGCGTAGTGGCGGTAGGTAGTAAGTGGTTAAAAATACTTTCATATTCCTATTTCATTTATGGATGGTGGATGGTTTCCGTACAGGCTTTTAACGGCTCGGGCGATACCGCAACACCCACACGGATCAACCTCGTCTTTTTCTGGCTGATCCAGATTCCACTTTGCTACTATCTGGCTCTTGGGCTGGATTGGGGGTATTCCGGGGTATTCTGGGGGGTCTTTTTCTCAGAAACCGGGGTGGGTATATTTACCCTATGGCTGTTTTCCAGAGGAAAATGGAAGACGGTGAAGGTGTAGGGTACATGCTAGCTACGATCCATCTAAAAAGTTATATTTTACTAGAGAAAATTCTGCCGCTTACCACTACCTCGATATTACTCACTCCTTATTTGACATTTTGCTGGAGATCAATTTAAATTAGTTTATTGTTCGATTTGTAACGAATTTATACTGCTATACGATTGAAATTTCGACAGCGTTAAGTGTAACAGACATGTATTTTATTAATCTGATTCCCCATTATTATTTCAGATTAACCACAAATTTAAATTCTCCTAAAATTCAATCGTATTTTTGGCATTGGACTCAATAAGTTTAATTCATGTTAAAATTACTGATATTGCTCCCTTGTTTGTTTTTTACACTTCAATTTTTCCCTCAGGCTAATGTCACCGTCACGGGACAATTAATCGATGCCACCACCCTGGAAGTTTTACCCTTTGCCAATATTGCCGTACATGATTTTGTTACGGATGAATTAATTACAGGTGCCATTACGGATGACAACGGGAGATTTGAAGTTTTGGGGATATCCTTTGGGAAATACAAACTGTATTTTTCCTTTTTGGGTTACGAAGGTACTCAGCAAACATTGGTTGCGGGAGGGCTGAACACGATTTTCGATTTGGGGAAAATTGAACTTACTCCAAGTACAGAAATTTTGGACGAGGTACAGTTGGTGGGAGAGGAAGCAACCGTAAATTCTGACCTCAACCAAAAAACATTCAATTTGGATAACACTATAGCGCAGGCAGGTGGCTCAGTCCTGGATGCCATGAAAACACTTCCGGGAGTGACCTTTGACCAGGAAGGTAAAGTGGTTTTAAGGGGAAGTGATAAAGTAGTTGTCCTAATTGATGGTAAACAAAGCAGTCTCACTGGTTTTGGGAATCAAAAAGGTCTGGCCAACATTCCGGCGGCGAACATAGATAAAATCGAGATTATCAATAATCCTTCCGCTAAGTATGATGCCAATGGATTTGCCGGAATCGTCAACATAATCTATAAAAAAGAAAATCAATCAGGGCTTAACGGTGATATAGGTCTGTCCTTTGGTCTGGGAGCATTGGGGAAGCGTAGAGAAGATACACGGACTGCTTTAGGAAGTTTTTCTGTGAATCCGAAATTGATTCCCAGCGTCAACCTTAATTATAGAAAAGATAAGTTCAATTATTTTCTACAATCCGAATTCATATTACAGGAAGCACTTCCCAATAACGAATTTACAACCAGAAACTATGAAGATGGCCGGAATATTATCTCGCAGGTACCGGAAAACCGCAAACAGTTCAGGTCCATAATCAATGCAGGTATCGATTACGAGATGGATGAGAGCAATAGTTTTACATTCTCCGGGCTGTATGACCGTGAAAAGCATATCGACACCGCACAGGTCGCCTTTGTAGATTTAAATACGAATTCAAGAAACCGGTTTTACAACTGGCGGGAAGAGGAAGTGACTCGCTATATAAATGCAGCGATAAATTATAGGCATATTTTCGAGCAAGCTGGTCATACCCTAAGTGCAAATGCCCAATTTACCCAAGGGCTGGAGGATGAAACGTACTCTCTTAACGACAGTTCCGGGGTGCGCACAGGACGGGACAAAACCAATATTCTTGCGATTGAAAACACGAGTAGTTTATCCGGGGATTATGTCCGGCCCCTTAAATCAGGTCGATTGGAATTAGGGGCAAAACTCCGCATTCGAAGACTGCCAGTCACATATACCATTACTCCCGGCAATCAATCCATTATTTATCCCGGATTGGGAACATTTTCTGATTGGGGGGAGAACCTCTATGCCGCCTACCTCAATTATCTGTTGGAAAAGGAAAGATACGATGTGGAAGCCGGAATCCGCGCTGAACAAACCGATGTATCATATGAATTGGATCCCGTCAATATTTATTATCCTGACAATGACGAATATGACTATTTTGAACTGTTTCCCAGTGCTCGTTTTACATATAAATTAAATGACTTCAATAAACTATCGGTCTTTTATAACCGTAGAATAGACCGTCCAGGAGAGCCTGAACTCCGTGTCTTTCCCAAGTATGACGATCCTGAACTGTTGAAGGTCGGTAATCCTTATCTGCGTCCTCAATTGACCGATGCATTTGAACTGGCCCATAAGTATTCATGGACTGACGGTTCCTTATTCTCTGCGGTATATTACAGAATGATTCAGGATCAATACATGCGAATATTTAGTATTGACGACTCAAATCCCAACTATGACATAGTGAACCGTATTTATCAGAATACGGGAAGTGCCACCAACTCAGGCATAGAATTGTTGCTGAGTCAGGATGTTACAGATAACTGGAAGATATCAGGCACCTTAAATTGGTATGCCAATGCCATCGATGGCTATCAGGGTACGTTGCTCTTCCCTGTGGCACGCAACTTTGAAATTTTGCCATCCACCGCCAACGCCTGGGATGCGAAAGTCAGCACAGAATGGAATCTGGCTGGCGAACTTACAATGCAGTTAACTGGTGTTTATTATTCCGACAGGAATATACCCCAGGGGGAAGAATTGGCCCGGTCGGCTGTGGATATTGGACTTAAGAAAAGTTTTTTAAAAAATAAGGCTGAAGTCACCTTTTCTGCAAGTGATATCTTTAATCGCTTCGGAATCCAGCAAAGGGTAACTAATGATGGGTTTACGGCTTTATATCAAAATTATTTTGAGACGCAAATTTTCCGATTGGGGATCAAGTACAAAATTTAGTCAAAGTTGATAAAAAAGGAATTTAGAAATCATGTGCATTCTGAAGAAGAGGAATTGCAGGATAAATCATGAATATGGCCACAGAAAAGGTTACAGTTATAGAATAAACCGCTAAATGTTGTCTGCACGATCTGGTTGCTAATATTTCCCTTGAAAAGGGTTGGAATGTGAACTCATCGACCTCCTTTAAAACCTGTCAAAACTTTAAAATTGCTTTAGAATCACCCGCTACATTTGACCAAAATATTTAAAAATGTATGTTCCTATTGAACTGAGGGCGTTCTTCTTTTGTATCATTTTAATATGTATTTTTTTCAATCCCGAAAGTTCTTTTTCACAAAATAAAACCATTGAAACAACTGGAGATATATTACTATTTACGTTACCTGTCACTGCCCTTACAACTTCGTTATTACTTAGAGATTATAAGGGCACCGGGCAGTTTGCCAAGGGTTTCGTACTAAACCAGGCGGTAACGCTTGGACTCAAATACGCAACTGATAAAAGTCGCCCTTACGATAACGGAGACAGAGCCTTTCCATCCGGTCATACCTCAACCACATTTCAAAGCGCCGCGTTCATTCAAATGAGATATGGTTGGAAATATGGTATCCCCGCTGATGCACTTGCCGGATTTACCGGGTTTAGTCGAATCAATGCTCAAAAACATGATGGCTGGGATGTTCTTGCCGGAGCAGTTGTTGGTATTGGGAGTTCCTACCTTTTTACAACGCCATATCAAAAGGAGCACATGGAGCTGTCCTTTACCCATTGGGATGACAATTATTCCCTCGGCTTTCATTACAAATTTTAAGCATAAGTAAAAATGCCAAGAGCTATATTGTATTCCAAGTCTGATAAAAAACAGACAAACCTCTTATAGAGAGTTTCAATGGATCTTTCAGGGATGACTGCCTGAACACTAATTGGTTCTTCTCATTGGAAGATGCACAGGAAAAACTAGATCTTTGGAGAGATGATTATAATGGCTTCAGGCCACATAGTTCTCTGGACGGAATGACTCCTGATCAGTTCATTGAAACGCTTAAAAATAGCCCGGATCCTCTACTTTTGACAGGCACATACAATGGGAGGAGGTCAATCAGCCCGGTTTTTTTAATTTCGACGGGTACATACAATGGGAGGAGATCAAGGACAAATTTAGTAGGTTCAAGGACATAGCTGAGCCGGTAAGGTAGCTTTGTAAGATAGTCCTGTCAGAAAGCAACACTTTAATGTACAGTGCTGGTGATAGATAGACTTTAAATCTAGAAAAACACATCTAATATGCTGTAGCTTAATTATCTATATTTCGAAATACGATATTCAAAATACCTTATTTTGCCCTAAAAAGTTTAAATACTACCCTATAAAATCATCAATTAATTTTATACCTTCACATTCCAAGGGATGGATACTCCTGTAAAAATATATTATTTTTTATATTTTTTGCGAAGGATCAGTCAATAAAACCCCATTACACAAATCTGCACCGTAAGAGTTGAGCTGTCTGCTGAGATAAAATGCAAGGCCGGAGTAAGTATCCATGACAATGCAACAAAACAAATTAGAGTTAACTTATGTTCAATGCTGTGTTTGCGGAAGTAGTGATTCTGCCATTGTTGGGAAAGGAGCAGATTATGAATACCAGACCAGCGCAGATGAATTTATTGCAAGACAGTGTAATTCCTGTGGACTGGTCTATTTGAATCCCCGACCATCTGTTTCAGAATTTGAGACAATATATCCTCCAAGTTATCATGCATTCGATTTTTCAAAGGAAAAATATGGATTTGTCCATAAAGTGAGATCCTATCTGGAAGCCCGGCGTTCACTAAACCGGTGCCGTAACTTACCTGATAATGCCCGTATTCTGGATGTGGGCTGTGGAGATGGCTTCCATTTGCAACTTTTGAAAACGTATGGTAAAAAAAGTTGGGAGCTGGAAGGGGTTGATTTTGATAAACGTGCGGTCAAAACTGCCACTGAGGCAGGACTAAAAGTACACTTGGGAAGTGTGGAAGAAATTCATTTGCCACATGAAAGTTACGACTTGGTTTTTATGATTATGACGATAGAGCATGTTGAAAAGCCCGATGTCGTTTTAAAAACAGTAAACAAGCTTTTGCGAAAGGGGGGTCGATTGGTCATTGTCACTGATAATACAGGTTCTTATGATTTTAATTTATTCAAAAAGAACTATTGGGGGGGCTACCATTTTCCGCGGCACTGGAATTTATTCAACCGTCATTCGATTTCCAAATTGGGCGAAAATACAGGTTACGAAGTGTTTGATATAACAACAATTGTCAGTCCGGTAAATTGGGTTTATTCCATTCACAATGCCTTGGTTGACAAAAAGAAACCTGCCTGGTTAATAAAACAGTTTACGCTTAACTCAACTGTGTCACTTTCCTTCTTTACGATGTTTGACTTCATTTTACAAAAGTTCGGTAAGGGTGCATTGCTGAAGGCTACTTTTAGAAAACCCTAGGCACTTACAATAATATTTTCTATGAAAACAAATAAACCGATTGCCATTATTGGAGGAGGGATTGCAGGTTTGACGGCCGCTAATTTCTTAAAAGAAAAGAATGTTCCGTTTATTCTGTACGAAGCAAACAACAAAATTTCCGGTCTTGCAGCAAGTTTTGTAGATGACAAAGGTTTTAGCAATGATTTTGGCGCGCACTTTGTTACCAATCGCCTTGCTGATGCAATTGGTGTAGGCTCTGATTGCCGGACAGTAAAACATTATGGCGAAGCGGTTTGGCTAAAAGGCAAAAGCTATAACTACCCATTTGGATTGATGACGATCCCGAGAATGTCCCTTAGCTACATTAATACCAAAGTCAGATCATTAAGAAATAACCGTCCCATAGCATCGGCGGAGGAATGGTTTAGAAACCGTTACGGAACCTCACTTGCGGACGAAGTTGCGCTACCACTGATTGAGGCTTGGTCAGGTGTGCCGGCAAATAAACTTGCTCCCGCTGTGGGCGCAAGTCTGCCGGGAAGTATTTTCAAAACCCTGTATTTGAAAGCAGCAAGTACGTTAACCGGTCGGGCGGTGGCCTGTGGATATAGTCGTGAAATGCCAGAAAAGCCTTCAGTATGGCATGTATATCCTAAAAATGGTATTTCAACATTATGCGAAAATCTGGCCCAGGGAATGGAAGATTCAATCTTGCTTGAATCGCCTGTTAAGGAAATTTTAGTAGAGAATGAAAAAGTAGTTGCAATACGCGTTAAGGATAGCATACAGGAAGTTGCAGCCGTGATCAGCACAGCACCTGCAAATATACTTGCCAAAATAGTAAAAGGATCCAATGCGCTGGAGGGTGCTTCCAAATTTCGTTTTAGGCCTATGATCTTTGTCAATATGCATTTTGAAGGGCAGAATCATTTATCGGATACCGTTTTATGGACTCCCGAAAAAGGCTACCCATTTTTTCGCCTTACCGAAGTTACACGCTCAATGCCCTGGCTTGCACCTGAAGGAAAATCCATTATAACGGCAGATATCGGGTGTGAAAAAGAAGATGAGTACTGGACGATGTCTGAAGAAAAATTAATTGAACTATGTCTTGAAAAAATGACGACGATATTTTCCGATGCTAAAAATGAATTTTTGGGTGGCAGTGTTTTGCGGACTCCTATTGCGTATCCGGTTTTTCACAATGATTACGAAAAAGAACGTCAGAATTTTGAACTATCAACCAATATTGAAAATCTATTAAGTATAGGTCGAAATGGTGAGTTTGCCCATAGATTTATGGAAGATGTTTATTGGCGTACGCGAAAAAAAGTACAAAAGTTAATCACCGAACTTTATTAAAATGATATAAAGTAAAAAATTCTTTAAACGTTATCACCGCGGGGCATATGCCCCAAATTACATTGTCTGACTGGTGTCTTAATAGCTATCTGGATTAGCGAATCCCCGCCCGAACATTGAGAATAAAAACCAAACGATCATGGCCTTGGTTTTTTGTTGCTCATGGGATCTTGTTTGGAATTACCTTAGAAGCAAGGAAACTGATAAAGGCTTAATTATATTTATTTAATTTTTAATGGGATTCCATAGTATTAATATTATTGGAGGTACTGAGCCTACCAAATAATATATTGGATTAGAAATAGAAGATAAAACTCCTTTTCAAACCTCCAAAAATATTTACAGACCACTTTTTCAGGTTTATCGCAAACTTTTTCAGGTTCGTCGCATTCCAGAATACTCCTCTGTTTAGCATTGTATGTTTGTCTTGTAAATAAGTAATAACCCGTCCATAATCAAAAGGACCTAAAATTAAATATCATGAATAAAATAGCTGTATTATCAGGAATAGGAATATTGGCTCTGGCATTTTTATCCTTCGTTGGAAAGAGCGAATGTCAAAAATCACAGGAATCGCAAGAAGCCGCTACGAGCTTGACCGAATTGCAACAACCCTTTATCAATGATTTACTTCCGCAAAAAGAAAACGACTTATGGTCTGTAAAAGACATCGTTTTCATCGAGTTCAATGAGGAAATCGACTTGGGCTTCGACACGGCGGAATATCTACCCTTAGGATTCGATGCCTATGCAGGAATGGAACTTGACCTGGGTGGCATCGACTTTGTTGAAACCGAGGAAGAAATTGATCTGGGCTTCGACACGGCGGAATATCTACCCTTAGGATTCGATGCCTATGCAGGAATGGAACTTGACCTAGGGGGGATCGACTTTGTTGAAACCGAGGAAGAAATTGATCTGGGCTTCGACACGGCGGAATATCTACCCTTAGGATTCGATGCCT
>JBGTMS010000144.1:0-2350 GCA_041743425.1 Zeaxanthinibacter sp.
GGCAGAAATCAATTTATACACAACAATTTAGTTCCTCCATTCATTTTTAGTGGTGGGTTCCTAAATGCTTCTGTAGCTAACAAAGAAACCTATGAATAGTTATTCTATTGCCATACTATTATATGGCGCAACAAATTCCAACAGGAATGCACATACAGAGGAAAAGTACAAGGGACTTGTTACCGCTTTCATTGAAAAAGGATTCCAAGTCGATTCTATTATCTATAATGACCTTCTCGTCCACAAGTTGGCCAAGGAATTACTTGACTATGATGGTATCCTCGTTTGGGTAAACCCCATAGAACAAGGTAACGATAGAAAAAAACTGGATGCCCTATTACTGGAACTATCCATTAAAGGTTGTTTTGTTTCAAGTCATCCCGACGTAATTTTAAAAATCGGGACAAAGGATATTTTATATAAGACCCGGCATCTTGAATTCGGTGGGGATATAAGATTGTATAAAACCCATGAAGAATTTATCAAAAAATTCCCGGATACCGGTCAACCGCCTGGAATAAGAGTTTTGAAACAATACAGAGGAAACGGTGGAATCGGAATTTTTAAAATTGATACGACCGGCTTTGGCAATAATAGCATTGGCATGACACATGCAACGGGCGATCAGGGCGGGCATAAGTTGACGGTCACAGACTTTTTTGAAGAAATGAAAGTATATTTTCGCAATGGTGGGATGCTGATCGATCAGGAATGGAACCCAGCCATTGTTAACGGAACGGTCCGTTGTTATTTAACGGGAACAAAGGTAAGCGGGTTCGGGTACCAGGAAATAAATGCACTTTATCCGACAACCGGAACAAGTCGAAAAGCACCGAGCAAGCGTTTTTACTTCACTGAGGATTGTGGTCTTTTTCAGGATCTAAAAAAGATAATGGAAACGGAATGGGTACCACAGTTGCTGGAAATCGCCTTCCTAAACGCCGAAATTGTGCCCATAATCTGGGATGCGGATTTTTTCATTAATAAAATAAATACGAGCAACCCAAAAACAAAGTATACCCTCTGTGAAATCAATGTTAGCTGTGTTTCACCATTTCCCGAAAGTGCCATACCACTAATGGTAGAAGAAGTCACAAATCAAATTAGCGCAAAACATTAATGTGTGCAACATACTTTCAACAAGCAATCGGTTCGTTTGGGCTTACAGATTTTTGGCTACGTTCAATTAAAGGTTGAAGGTTCGACCCTCATGGGGACCAAACGCCTGTAATACATATTACAGTTCTGCAATAATTCATTAATAAAGGTTTGGTTGCTTTTTAATTAATAAATTTGATATGGTGATAAACTTGCGCTTAAAATCAAATTATCGATCGGTCCGGTTGGAAACATTTGTTTCCTCTACAAGTTAGTTTATACAAAACCAAGAAGTTGGGTTTGATATAGGTAGAATTAATTTTAATTACGAAATGAATTATGAAAAAGCCATGGATCTATTTTTAGGGTTCAACACTTGGGCTAGCTGGCAGGGAACACCGGAAAAGGCTGCCGTGGCAGGGGATTTTACGATGCTCGCCAGTGAAGTGGCGCCCGTAATCAAGGCCTTGGTCGAATATGATATAGAAGTGGTCGCCGTACACAACCATATGGTCAATGAAGAGCCCCGGATTTTCTTCCTACATTATTGGGGAGTTGGTCTGGCAGAAAAATTGGCTAAAGGCCTTAAGGCTTCTTTGAATCAAACGCAAATAACCAAAGAATAAGCTTAAGTATACATTTTACCGGCAAAATGGTTGCATGGTAGAATTTTTCACTATGGCCAATGGTCTGCGTATATCGATCTATGACTCACCTATCATCGGATAAATTTAAAACCATTCCCATGCGAGATTATACAAATCGGCATTACAAGGGGAAGTTGGCCTGTTGATGCAAAAGCCCTCATTTAAAGAAGCGTTAAAGTTTTGGATAAAACTTGGCTTTATAAGTTTCGGCGGGCCCGCCGGACAAATCGCGATCATGCACGAGTATCTCGTGGATAAAAAGAAATGGATCAGCGACAGCAAGTTTCTACATGCACTCAATTATTGTATGATCTTGCCCGGGCCCGAAGCACAACAGCTAGCAACTTATATTGGATGGATGCTCCATGGCAAAAGGGGCGGCCTAATCGCGGGGATTCTATTCGTGTTGCCTTCAATGTTCATCCTTCTGGGCTTGAGCGCAATTTATGTTTCATATGGACAGTTTCCCTGGATATATGCGATGTTCAACGGCCTAAAACCAGCGGTAATAGCTATCGTAATTCTTGCACTGATTAAAATTGGCAAAAAGTCGCTTTTAAGCCCGTTCCACTACTTCGTAGCAGGCTCTGCATTTGTCTGTATTT
>JBGTMS010000145.1:0-5992 GCA_041743425.1 Zeaxanthinibacter sp.
ACTTCAGGATGAAGACGATTTTGTTCACGAAGCAAAGATGGATTTTGTGGACAATGAAATAGATAACGCAACCGGAACCATAGAGAGTCGTGCAGTACTTGAAAACAAGGATCATTTACTAGAGCCCGGCATGTTTGGTAAGGCTAGGCTTTTGGGAAGTGCCGAACATGAAGCCCTGATGATTCCGGATGAATTGATAGGCACCAATCAATCCATACGATTTGTGTATGTCATGGGTAGGGACAGTACCGTAGTCAGCAAGAATGTTACCCTGGGACCCTTACACTCCAATGGTTTGAGAATTATAAGGGAGGGGATTTCACCGACAGATAAATTGATCATCAACAACATTCAAAAAATCCGCCCGGGGGTTGCCGTCTCCCCCGAAGAAAGCGCTCTGGAAAAAAGTGGCAGCGGGGAACTGGCCATTGCGAAAGTGGATTGACAACATTCCCTCTAACCTTTTCTGAAGATATAGAAGTTCCGATGGTTGCTACTTTATGATCAATAATAAATTGAGGCAACCGGTAGCAAGAGGGACAAAATTTACCAACAACAAAATTCAACTATGAAGTTTAGTCACCTTTTTATCAAAAGACCGATTTTTGCAGCAGTACTGAGTGTCCTTATACTCATCGTGGGAGGTCTCGCTTACTTCTCCCTGCCAGTATCCCAATTTCCGGAGGTAGCACCTCCGACGGTAGAGGTCGTAGCCGTTTATCCGGGAGCTAATGCAAAGACGCTTTCAGAAACGGTGGCAGCGCCGCTTGAGAAAGAAATAAATGGAGTTGAGGGGATGATCTATATGACTTCCCAATCATCCGCAGATGGCCGTGTGGTTTTGCAGATTGCTTTTGAACTGGGCACAGATCTCGACAAAGCTCAGGTTCAGGTCCAGAATCGCGTAGCGATTGCCGAACCGCGGTTGCCGGAATCGGCGCGTCGCCTGGGCATTACTACCAAGAAGATATCCCCGGACATCCTGCTGGTCGTGAATATGTATTCGCCCAATAAGACCTATGATCAGACGTATCTGGGGAACTATGCAACCCTTCAGTTGAAGGATGAACTGGCACGTATTACAGGCATTGGGGATATTCAAATCTTTGGGGCAGCGGAATATGCCATGCGCATCTGGCTGGATCCGGATAAGATAGCCAATCTGGATATGACAGCCGGCGAGGTGGTCGCTGCCTTACGCGCACAAAACGTGCAAATTGCAAGTGGAACATTAAACACTCTGCCTTCTGGGAGCCAATCAGCTTTTGAAATAAATATTCAGACCCAGGGAAAACTGATCACTACAGAGCAGTTTGAAAATGTCATTGTAAAATCAGGGGGCGATGGCCGAATAGTTCAATTAAAGGATATAGGACGCGTAGAATTAGGTGCTCAGAATTATGCTACCAAAGGTTATCTCGGCAAAGATCCGGCCGTGGCCATGCCTATTTTCCAGCAGCCGGGTGGAAATGCTCTGGAAACCTCGGCCGAAATTCAGGCCAAAATGAAGGAACTTTCCAAAAATTTTCCAGCCGATCTCGAATATAAAATAGCCTATAATCCTACCGAATTTATTCAAAAATCCGTAGATGAGGTTTACCATACCATTTTTGAAGCAATGCTCTTAGTTGTCCTGGTCATTCTCTTATTCCTTCAATCCTGGAGGGCGGCCATCATCCCCATCTTAGCCATTCCGGTATCGCTTATCGGTACTTTCGCAGTGATGCAGGCAATAGGCTTCTCCCTCAATAATCTCACTTTATTCGGACTTGTACTTGCCATTGGAATTGTGGTTGATGATGCCATTGTAGTGGTGGAAAACATGGAGCGTTATCTGGCAAAGGGACTATCTCCAAAAGAAGCTGCTTTTAAGACAATGGATGAAGTCGGAGGTGCACTTATCGCTATTGGACTGGTCCTGATAGCCGTATTCATCCCAACAGCATTTCTGGATGGGATCTCGGGTCAATTCTATAAGCAATTTGGCCTGACCATTGCAGTGGCAACCGCTATATCCGTTTTCGTGTCCCTGACATTAAGCCCTGCCATGGCTGCCCTGCTGATGCGGAAAGAGGTAAGTGACAACCGCAAAAAGACGCCGTTGGTCCTCAGGCCATTGACCTACATAGGCAACGGCTTTAATAATATGATGACACGGATTTCAGATAACTATGGCAAAAGTGTACAGAAACTGGTAAGAACGGGTGTCATGGTATTGGTGGTTTATGCCGGACTTTTGGCCATGACCGGATTTGAGTTCAACAGAGTTTCAAAAGGATTTATTCCGGCAATGGATCAACAATATTTCATCACTCTGGTGCAATTGCCTCCGGGATCATCCCTTACGAGGACGGACGAGGTTGTAAAAGAGGTGCTGGATATCGTTCTGGATGTGGACGGGGTCGAAAATACAGTATCCTTTACAGGATTTGACGCGGCATCCTTTACCAATGCTTCAAATGCAGCGGCGGTCTTTGTGCCGTTGGAAGACTTTAAGATCAGAAGGGAAAAAGGATTGGAGTATGAGGAACTACTGGCCAATCTTCGGGAAAAAACATCGCAGATAGATGATGCCATCGTATTGGTGATCCCACCGCCTTCTGTCCGTGGAATCGGTAATGCCGGGGGATTCAGGATGATGGTCCAGGACCGATCCAATCTTGGAACCGACGAATTAATCAATGCCACCAACGCCCTTGCGGCAGCGGCCAATCAGGACCCCATTTTAAGTAATGTATTTACATTTTTTAACAATCAAACCCCTCAGTTGTACCTGGATATTGATCGGGTAAAGGCAGAGCAATTGGGCGTGAATGTAGCAGAGGTGTTTCAATCATTAGAGATTTATATGGGATCTGCCTTCGTAAATGAATTCAATTACTTGGGCCGGACCTTTCAGGTGACAGCCCAGGCAGATGCTCCGAACCGGTTGACACCCGATGACATATCCCGAATCAAGGTGAGAAACAATTCGGGAGAAATGGTTCCTTTGGGAACGATAACAAAGCTACAGGATGTGGCCGGGCCTTCAAGGATACCCAGATTTAATTTGTTTCCTGCCGCGTCGCTGAACGGAAATATTTCTCCGGGATATAGTTCAGGACAGGCTTTGGATAGAATGGAAGAACTTGCGGCGGAAATACTTCCCCAAGGGATTTCATATGAATGGACAGAATTGGCCTATCAGGAAAAGCAAACCAGCAATACGGCAGGAATCGCATTTCTGTTAGCCGTCGTTTTTGTTTTCCTGTTATTAGCTGCGCAGTTCGAGAGTCTCGTCCTCCCACTGGCCGTAATTTTTATTGTTCCAATGGTACTGCTATCGGCGATGATAGGTATTGATCTGGCGGGATTGGACAATAATATCATGGTACAGATAGGGTTGATCGTACTGGTTGGATTAGCCAGTAAGAACGCTATTTTGATCGTTGAGTTCGCCAAACAATTGGAGGATCAGGGTAAGGATCTTAAAAGCGCGGTTATAGAAGCCTCCAAACTTCGGTTACGCCCAATCCTAATGACCGCTATGGCCTTTATTCTGGGCGTTGTGCCACTGGCGGTTGCGACAGGTGCCGGGGCAGAACTAAGGGTATCATTAGGAATTGCCGTATTCAGTGGTATGCTTGGGGTTACACTTTTCGGAATTTTCCTGACACCCGTTTTTTATTATCTCGGAAGGAAATGGACAACCAAAACGGCCAGCGCAGACAGCACGAAACGGATTTCATCCGGTATTGAGATTACAGAATTCATTTAAAAAAACAGACCAATGAAACATCTAACTTTTGTTATCATACTTACGACATTTTTGATTTCTTGCGGAATAACCAAAAGAGATTATGAGATTGACCCCAGTATTAGGATTGAGAATGATTTTCTTGATGAAAATTGGACAACTACTGCTTTTAACAAAGCCGGAACGGCCAGGGAATGGTGGTCGGAATTCAATGACCCGGCACTGGACACACTGATTGAAAAAGCAAGAAGAAATAATCTGGACATTAACACGGCTATCGCCAACTTTCACGCATCAAGGGCCTTTTTAAAGGAAGCAAGATTGGATAGGTTACCTACTGTGACAGCCAATGGGGATTATACAAGGACACGATTGGGCGAAAATGTTTTTATACAGGGCAGTAATCCGACCTTCAATACCTATAATGCCCGTTTTGATGCCTTTTGGGAAACGGATCTTTTCGGCAGGGTCTCCAATCGGATCCGTGGTGCTTATGCCAATGGTCAACTTGCGTTGGCGGATATGCAAGGCGTTTATGTACGGATTTTTGCCGAGGTTGCCAATAACTATATGCAAATACGCGGAACTCAATATCTCCTGGATATCGCAAGTAGAAATGTAAAGGGACAACAGGAAACTTATGATCTGACACTGAGATTATCTGATGCGGGAACGAGCAATAGCCTGGATGTTTCCAGATCCCTCGCCCAGTTAGAGAATACACGGGCAACCATTCCGCCCCTCAAGGCGCAGTTGGAGGCATTAAAAAACAGCCTTAGCGTACTCATTGGCGAGGTGCCGGGAAATTTGGGTGACGCCCTGACGAGCAAGCAACCATTACCGAGTTTACCTGCTTCGGTCGCATTGGGTAATATCAAAGATATGTTACGGAGAAGGCCGGATGTACAGCGTGCTGAAGCCGAATTACAAATTCGAATTGCAGCATACAATGTAACAGTTGCGGACCTGTACCCAAAAATTCAATTCGCAGGTTCCATTGGATTTTCAGCGGTCGATTTTTCAAATTTTGGAAGTAAAGGATCCTTTACATGGAGTATCATACCGACAATCAGCTGGTCGGCATTTAACCTCGGCACAGTGAAACAACAAATAAAGAGGGATGATGCTCTGACATTTGCTGCACTCAACCAATATCAAAAGACAGTGCTGGAGGCACTGGAAGAAATAAAATCAGCCATGAGTAATTATACCAATGAGTTGGATAGAAGGGAAATCCTGTATACCTCGTCAGAAGCAAGTGCGCAAGCCGCTACTTTTGCCAGGCAGCGTTTTAATGCCGGCCTGGACAGCTTTATAGACTATTTGAGTGCCGACAATGCCCTGCTTCAAGCCGAGAATCTTTTAGCCTCAAGCGAAATTTCTTACGCAACTGCTCTGATTTCCATATATAAAGCCCTGGGAGGCGGATGGGAAATCATAGCCGTGGATGAACTGGACGCCAGGTTCAATGCAATGAAAGTGGAGGAAGGCAGAAGCAAGTAATTGTGTTTACGGGTTAATTAGAAGTGTGGATTTTCATTGGCGGTTATATCCAGTTCTTAATTAAGGTTTCAGATATATCAATTTGAACATCCTGTCCAATACGTATCAGTAGTAGTGAAAACAGAGGACATGGCAGTAAAAGATGTTTATTCCTGCGGTTAAAGTTTTTATTATGGTAAATATAAGTGGTTAAATACATAAATTACAGGGATTTTGGTCATTTTGGATATTTTGAATATTTATAATCAAGTTGAACTGAATGAATAAAGTTGAAATTCCGGTATTTGAGACCAGCAATGATCTGCATGAAGCCATAGGATTTCCGCACAGAAGTCATATTCCTGATTTTGATGTCTTTCCGTTGGAGGGATTAGAGCCTTCGGCGCGAAGATGCATGCCCCCGTACCGGCAGGGATTCTATCAAATCGGCCTGTTAAGTTTTGTTGGGGAGAGTAAACTCAATCTGAATACAGACTGGCTTAATCTGAATGATCACCCCTTGTGGTTTGTGGTACCAGGGCAGGTTTTTTCATGGGTTCGTGATAAAAAAATGGCAGGTTTTCACATCATGTTCAGAAAAGAATTTTTGTTAAATACAGTGAGTGACCTGACGGAAGAATTCCCGTTTTTAAAAATATCTGAGAATAGCGTCTTAATGTTGACGAACGAAGAACATGAATCCCTCGTTTTTGATACCCAAAGAATGCATTCGGTTTTTATGAACCCTCATCCTTATCAGGAAAAGATGCTCGA
>JBGTMS010000146.1:0-6240 GCA_041743425.1 Zeaxanthinibacter sp.
CCTTTATTTTTAGCTCCGGCATGACCCCGGAAGGATCGTGTCGGCGAAAATTCTCCCAGTTTATGGCCTACCATATTCTCCGTTACATAAACTGGAACGAACTGCCTGCCATTGTGGACGGCAATGGTTTGACCGACAAAGTCAGGGGTAATGGTAGATGCTCTTGACCAGGTCTTGATGACCGTTTTTTTCCCGGACGCAACCTGCTGCTGAACTTTCTTGTCCAGACTGTTGTGAACGTATGGTCCTTTTTTTAATGAACGTGCCATTGGTGTCTCTTTTTATTTCTTTCTACGTTCTAAAATATACTTGTTAGTGGCCTTTGTCTTCGACCGGGTCCTGTAGCCTTTGGCCGGAATTCCATTCCTGGATCTCGGGTGACCACCGGAAGCCCTTCCTTCTCCACCACCCATCGGGTGATCAACAGGGTTCATTGCAACTGGTCTGGTACGAGGTCTTCTTCCCAACCAACGGCTTCTGCCTGCCTTTCCGGAAACAATCAGCTGGTGATCAGAATTGGAAACCGCGCCAATGGTGGCCAGGCAATTCGCCAGGATCATCCTGGTTTCCCCTGAAGGAAGTTTAATGGTGACATACTTGCCTTCCTTTGCCATCAACTGAGCAAAAGTGCCAGCACTTCTGGCCATGATGGCGCCCTGTCCGGGCCGTAATTCTATACACGAAATAATTGTTCCAAGCGGAATTTCCGAAAGAGGAAGTGCATTTCCGATCTCCGGATCCGCCTTCTTACCTGAGGCTACTTTTTGACCTACCTGCAACCCGTTCTGGGCAACAACGTATCTTTTCTCTCCGTCGGAATATTCCAGCAATGCTATAAAAGCGGTTCTGTTCGGATCATATTGGATGGACATCACTTCTGCTTCGACTCCTTCGCGTTCTCTTTTAAAATCGATAATCCTATACCTCCTTTTATGCCCGCCGCCTTTTTGACGGATGGTCATTTTTCCATGACTATTCCTTCCACCGGATTTTTTCAGGGGTGCCAGAAGGCTTTTCTCAGGCGTGTCTGTGGTGATGGCATCAAAGCCATTGACCACTTTAAAGCGCTGTCCGGGGGTGATGGGTTTTAATTTTCTAACTGACATTTGGTGTCTTTATAGATTACTGTAAAAATCAATTACTTCTCCTTCAGCTACTGCTACGATCGCCTTTTTATAAGCGTTGGTCTTCCCGTGCTGAACACCTGTTTTGGTATATCTGGTCTTCCGGGAGGGCCCGTAATTCATAGTTCGAACACTTTTCACCGATACCCCGTAAGCGGCTTCCACTGCAGCGCGGATCTGAAGCTTGTTTGCCTTGGGATCTACTACAAAGCCATAGCAATTGTGCAACTCGCTGTCCGCAGTCATTTTTTCGGTTATAATCGGTTTTATCAACACACTCATGATTTCCCTATCTGTTTAAGTTCGATTCTATTCCCTGGAGGCAGCTCTCGAGAAGTACAATATTGTTGGCATTAAGTATCTTGTAAGTACTTAATTCTGAGTTAGTTATAACTTCAGAACCTTTCAAATTGCGCGACGACAAATATACGTTATTATTTGAATCACCCAACACAAAGAGCGACTTTTTAGCGTCCAATCCAAGGGCCTTCAAAACCACCTTAAAATCAGCTGTTTTAGGTGCGTCAAAATTGAAATCTTCGACGACCATAATGGCGGATTCTTTGTGTTTTAAACTGAGTGCCGATTTTCTGGCAAGCCGCTTTAATCCTTTGTTCAATTTTTGGGTATAATCCTTGGGTCTTGGACCGAATATTCTACCACCACCTCTGAAAACAGGAGATTTGATACTACCTGCCCTGGCGGTCCCTGTCCCTTTTTGTTTTTTAATTTTACGTGTACTCCCTGCAATTTCAGCCCTTTCCTTGGATTTGTGAGTACCCTGCCGCTGATGCGCCAGGTACTGTTTTACATCCAGGTAAATAGCATGGTTGTTAGGCTCGATCTTAAAAACATCATCCGGAAGATCGATCTTCCGGCCTGTTTCTTTTCCTTTAATATCTAAGACTGCTACCTTCATCACTTGATAATCGTTATATACGCGTTATTGTGCCCGGGGACACATCCCTTTAAAACCAAAAGGTGCTTCTCGGGTACTACCTTTACCACCTGAAGATTCTGTACGGTCACTCTTTCACCTCCCATTCTTCCGGCCATTTTAATGCCCTTGAATACTCGGGCCGGATATGAGGCGGCGCCTACTGACCCGGGTGCCCTCAATCTGTTATGCTGGCCATGGGTTGCCTGTCCGACACCCGCAAAGCCATGTCGTTTGACCACGCCCTGAAACCCCTTTCCTTTGGAGGTCCCTGAAACATCAACATACTCCCCTTCATTGAAAAGGTCCACGTTAAGCGTATCTCCTAATTTGTACTCTCCTTCAAAATCCCGGAATTCAACGACTTTTTTCTTGGGCGACGCGCCTGCTTTTTTGGTATGGCCTGTTTCGGCCTTATTAGCATGCCTTTCTGCCTTGTCATCGAAACCGAGCTGAAGGGCCCTGTAGCCGTCCACCTCTTCGGTTCTGACTTGGGTAACTACGCATGGACCCGCCTCAATGACCGTACACGGAATGTTCTTCCCGCTTTCGTCAAAAATGCTGGTCATGCCTATTTTTTTTCCTATTAACCCAGACATAATTATAGTATTTATATTCAGTTATTGTATTCAATCTTCAATAGGTACTTATTTCAATAGCTTTACTTCTGACTGACTCCACGAAAAAGGGGTCAAAAATAATCCGACCCCGAATATATTCTTGTTACCGTTTTTCCCTTGCGAAACGCGCCGGACATGTCTGAAAGCAAACTGCTTCCCTGGTCGCTACCCCACCCTGAAAACAGGAAAGGTCACACCTTTATTTCCACCTCAACCCCACTGGGAAGCTCTAATTTCATCAGGGCATCAATGGTTTTTGAGGAGGAACTGTAAATATCCAGGAGTCGTTTATAAGAACTCAACTGGAACTGCTCTCTCGATTTTTTATTTACGTGTGGCGAACGCAGCACAGTAAATATTTTTTTATGGGTAGGCAACGGTATGGGACCAGTAACCACCGCACCGGTCGACTTTACAGTCTTTACGATCTTCTCCGCGGACTTGTCCACCAGATTGTGATCATAGGATTTCAGTTTTATCCTGATTTTCTGACTCATCTTTCTCCGATTTAAGCGGTTATTCCTTTTGCTGCTTTTATTACTTCTTCGGCTATACTCGAAGGAGTTTCCGCATAATGCGAAAATTCCATAGTAGAGGTCGCCCTTCCTGAAGACAACGTCCTCAGGGCGGTCACATATCCAAACATTTCCGAAAGGGGAACCTGTGCCTTAATTACCTTGGCACCCGCCCGGTCACTCATATTGTTCACATGGCCACGGCGCCTGTTAAGATCCCCAACAATATCTCCCATGTTCTCTTCAGGTGTCAAGGCCTCCAGATTCATAATAGGCTCCATAAGTACCGCTCTGGCCGCTTTGGCCGCCGTCTTATATCCTATTTTTGCTGCAAGTTCGAAAGAAAGGGAATCTGAATCCACCGCGTGAAAAGAACCGTCCCTCAGTGTAATTTTCATGCTGTCCATTTCAAACCCTGCCAGAGGACCGTTTTTCATAGCCTCCCTAAACCCTTTTTCGATGGAAGGGATATACTCCTTGGGTATATTTCCACCTTTGATGGCGTTGACAAACTCAAGGCCCTGTTTTTCTGCATCAGCGGGCTCCATCGTAAATACAATATCTGCGAATTTACCCCGGCCACCGGTTTGTTTCTTATATACTTCTCTGTGATCTGCACTTTTAGTCAGCGCCTCTTTGTACTCGACCTGAGGCTGACCCTGGTTGACATCCACTTTGAATTCACGTCTTAACCTGTCCACAATAATATCCAGATGCAATTCTCCCATTCCGGAAATAATCGTCTGTCCGGAAGCTTCATCAGTTTTAACCTGGAAGGTCGGATCTTCTTCTGCCAATTTTGCGAGGGACATGCCGAGCTTATCGACATCCGCCTTCGTCTTTGGTTCCACCGCAATCCCGATTACAGGATCCGGGAAGTTCATACTCTCCAGCACGATGGGGTGCTTTTCATCAGAGAGGGTATCCCCTGTCTTGATATCCTTAAATCCAACCGCTGCTCCGATATCGCCTGCGGCGATGGAATCAACCGCATTCTGTTTATTGGAATGCATTTGATAGATCCGGGAAATTCGTTCCTTGTTGCCGGTTCGATTGTTCAGAACATAAGACCCTGCATCCAATTTTCCGGAATACGCCCTGAAAAATGCAAGTCTCCCTACAAACGGATCCGTTGCGATCTTAAATGCGAGAGCCGCAAAAGGCTCCTTAATATCCGGTTTTCTTTTGACTTCATTTCCGGTTTTTGGATCGGTACCGATAATAGCTTCCTTGTCCATTGGGGAAGGAAGGTAGCGGCAAACGCAATCCAGAAGAAATTGTACGCCTTTATTTTTGAAGGAAGAACCACAGACCATGGGAATAATACTCATATCCATGACAGCCGCCCTGAGTGCAGCGTGTATCTCATCTTCCGAGATGGAGTTCTCATCCTCAAAAAATTTCTCCATCAGTGTCTCATCATATTCGGCGACCGCCTCAATAAGCTTTGCACGGTATTCTTTGGCATCTGCCTGCAACTCTTCAGGAATATCGATGATGTCAAAGGTGGAGCCCATATTCTCTTCGTGCCATACAATAGCCCGATTCTTTACAAGGTCGACTACGCCTTTAAAATCACCTTCATCCCCAATGGGTAACACAATGGGAACAGCGTTGGATTTCAACATTTCCTTAACCTGACGGCAAACCATCATGAAATCCGCTCCCTGCCGGTCCATTTTATTGACAAATGCAAGTCGTGGTACATGGTAATTATCTGCCAGCCTCCAGTTCGTTTCAGACTGTGGTTCTACACCGTCCACGGCGCTGAAAAGAAAAACCAGCCCGTCCAGTACACGAAGTGACCGGTTGACCTCCACGGTAAAATCTACGTGACCCGGAGTATCGATAATATTGAAGTGATATGATTCGGATTCCGGAATAACCTCCCCTTTCTTGGTAGGAAATTTCCAGGTACAGGTAGTGGCGGCCGATGTAATGGTAATTCCGCGCTCCTGTTCCTGCTCCATCCAGTCCATAGTCGCAGCGCCATCGTGAACTTCGCCAATTTTATGGCTTACGCCTGTATAAAACAGAATCCGTTCAGTGGTGGTGGTCTTCCCGGCATCAATATGAGCGGCGATCCCAATATTTCTAGTTAATGATAAATCTCTTGCCATTCTGATTAAAATCTAAAGTGGGAGAATGCCTTATTCGCTTCTGCCATTTTATGGGTATCCATCCTTTTCTTTACGGCAGCACCTTCTTCCTTTGAAGCAGCCAATATTTCAGAAGCCAATTTCTGAGCCATTGATTTTTCATTCCGCTTTCTTGAATAACTGATCAGCCACTTCATCGCAGTCGAGATCTTACGATCAGGGCGAATTTGCATGGGAATCTGAAAGGTGGCCCCTCCTACACGTCTGCTGCGCACCTCTACGTGAGGCATCACATTTGAAAGTGCATCTTTCCATAATTCGAGGGATGATTTCTCTTCCTCGGTCTTCTTTTCCTCTATAATATCAATGGCATCATAAAATACTTTGAATGCCACCGACTTTTTTCCATCCCACATGAGCATGTTCACAAATCGCGTGACCAGCTGATCATTAAATCTGGGATCCGGAAGGAGTGGTCTTTTCTTTGCCTGTCTTTTTCTCATTACCTGACTTTTTTCATCCTATGGAACAAAAAGCGTTTTAACTATGTAAAACCCTTCCTGCCTCCAAACACATAATTACTTCTTGGGTTTCTTAGCTCCGTATTTAGATCTCCTCTGGGTTCGGCCGGCTACCCCTGCAGTATCCAGCGCTCCCCTTACTATATGATATCTAACTCCCGGTAAATCCTTCACCCGTCCGCCTCTGACCAATACTATCGAGTGCTCCTGTAAATTATGCCCCTCGCCTGGGATGTACGCGTTTACTTCCTTTCCGTTGGTAAGCCTCACCCTGGCGACCTTACGCATCGCAGAATTTGGCTTCTTCGGGGTGGTAGTATAAACACGGGTACAAACCCCTCTCCGCTGGGGGCACGAATCCAAAGCAGCCGATTTACTCTTCTTGGTAATCGTGACTCTTCCTTTTCGTACTAACTGTGAAATT
>JBGTMS010000147.1:0-9797 GCA_041743425.1 Zeaxanthinibacter sp.
CTGAATTCAGCTTTTTATAATTCCCGGATGTCATTTATTAGGGGTTCATCTTACAGCACCGGTGTCAGAACCACGTTTCTGTAAGCGACACTGCCGTGGTCTCCCTGCAAATAGATAGGACCGGGAGCCATGACATCCGAGCTGATCGCTCCTCCTGTCGGGCCGTAGACCGGCTGGTTGTCGACAATCTTTTTTCCGTTAAAGGTTACTGTTATATGGCGGTCTACAAGAATGATATCCAGGGACTGCCATTCGCCTCCCGGCTTTTCGGCAGCCACGGTAGGAGTGATTCGACTGTAAACAGCGCCCATATTGTGAGAATCCAATGGCAGGCCATAAGAGTCGACCACCTGAATTTCATATAGACCACGAAGGTAGACCCCGCTGTTATTTCCTTTTGGGACATTGACTTCCAGTTTCAGGTTAAAATCCTCAAATTCCTTTTCCGTCCGCAGGTTACCGTAGGAAACATGCTCCCCTTCTTTCGGCTGTGCAGGATCGTTCTGCAGGGTGCCGTCCACCACCTTAAACCCATTGGCTTTCCCGGAATCGATTGGTTTCCATCCGTCCAGATTCTTGCCGTTAAACAATTGAATGGGTTTACCATATTTGACAGCGCTTAAATCGGGGGCCGGACCCGGAGCTGGCATGAGTTTCCCAGTAAAAGTACTTTGTTGTTCCCCCATCCCTTCCCAGGAAGGACCACTCATTGTTCCTGATATTTCGTCCCCGTTCCTTGTTATGCGAAGGGTATACGTTCTAAGGTGTTTGCGACCATCCGCTTTCCCTTCCTGCATTTCCTGTTCGTCGGTTCGGGTCACAATCAGGGTATTTTCATCAGCGAGATAAATATCCGAAACGGGGAGTACACTTCCGCCGATCCATAAAAGCTCCCCATCCAGAAAGCCGTCTTTTTCATGAACATTCAGCCATCCAACGCCACCGCCTTCAATTTCCATTCCCCACATGCCAATAAAATTGTTTTCAGGACGTGAAGGGGTGTTGTGCCTGTCGGCACAGAAAGCAGGTATGGTCATTATAATGGCAATCAGGACCAGTATTTTATTTTTCATCTTTCAAAATATTCTGTTAAGTTGTTGCATTCCCTATGCATTACACTAAAAATAGGCTTTTATTTAAAAAGCAAAGTAGATGTCTCATTTTTTTTATTAATTTATCAACCTTGGGCCGGACATCGGAATCCAAAATTGATGCGCAACCATCAGGTTTGAATGGAATTCCGATCTGCTGAATTTGCAGATCAGAGGATACGGCTCTTCAGGTTAATCAACCCCGAAAATAAGTAAATTGCATAAATTTTTATTAAAATGAAAAACAACTTCTTAATCATCGCCCTTTTCCTGGTTGGCGTCTATGCAGCTGCCCAGTGGAAACCGGCAGGAACTAAAATCAAATCGGTCTGGGCTGAGAAGTTGACTCCGGACAAAGTATTGGAAGAATATCCCAGACCGCTCATGGTGCGTGAAGACTGGCAGAACCTGAATGGATTATGGGACTACGCTATTCTGCCTGCGGGTAAGACGGCTCCCACTGAATACGATGGAAGGATCCTTGTGCCATTTGCAGTAGAGAGTAGTCTTTCCGGAGTGATGAAAGGAGTAGGAGAGAAGAAGGAGCTATGGTACCATACCAATTTTGAGATAGCTACTGAGTGGGAGGGCAGGAACATCCGTCTTCATTTTGGGGCGGTAGACTGGAAAGCAGAGATATGGATCAATGAGATTAAAGTAGGTTCGCATGAAGGTGGCTATACCCCATTTTCATTTGACATCACCCCATACCTTATAGATGGATCACAAAGTCTGAAGGTAAAGGTGTGGGATCCTACAAGCAATGGTCCACAGCCCCGTGGAAAACAGGTGAATGAGCCTGAAGGTATCTGGTATACCCCTGTCACAGGAATTTGGCAGACCGTCTGGTTAGAACCTCTGCCGTCTAAAAGCATCCGTAATATCCGGACAAGTCCGGATATAGATAATGGCACGATCGAAGTTTCAGCGGAAGTTGAAGGGTCCAGCCACGGAGATATTATTGAAGTAACCGTTTTTGATGGCAGCAGTCAGCTCGCATCTGCAAAGGGTGCCGCAGGGGAAACCCTTAAGCTGTCAATCGATAATGCCAAACTCTGGTCTCCGGAATCTCCTTTCTTATATGATCTTTCGGTGAAATTATTAACTGACGGGCAGGCTGCCGATGAGGTCAAAAGCTATTTTGGAATGCGTAAAATAGCCCTTAAAAAGGATGCCTATGGAATTGTCCGGATGCAACTCAATAATAAGGATTACTTCCAGTTCGGCCCCCTGGACCAGGGGTGGTGGCCCGATGGACTCTATACAGCCCCGTCTGACGAAGCACTGCAATATGATATCATCAAGACAAAAGAACTCGGCTTCAACATGATCCGAAAGCATGTAAAAGTAGAGCCGGCCAGGTGGTATATGCACTGTGATCGCCTGGGCATTTTAGTCTGGCAGGATATGCCGAGTGGGGATGAAGGCCCGCAGTGGCAGAACAGGAAATACTTTGAAGGGTCGGAATTTCACAGAAGCGCCGAATCTGAAAAGATATTCAGAAAGGAATGGAAAGACATTATGGACTATTTATACTCTCAGCCGAGTATTGTGGTGTGGGTCCCTTTTAATGAAGCCTGGGGCCAGTTTAAGACAGAGGAAATAACCGAATGGACCAGTGCATATGATCCTGATCGATTAGTGAATTCTGCAAGCGGAGGTAACTTCTATAGAACCGGTGACATTGTGGATCTCCACAATTATCCGGGACCGGAAATGTATCTGTACGATGCACAAAGGACCAATGTTTTGGGAGAGTATGGAGGAATCGGGCTGCCAGTAAAGGGTCATTTATGGGATTCCGAAAACAACTGGGGGTATGTGAAATTCAAGAATTCTGAGGAGACCACTGCCGAATATGTAAAATATGCCCGGGAGTTAAAAAAACTAGTAAAAGCCGGTTTTTCGGGTGCCGTTTATACCCAGACAACGGATGTTGAGGGAGAAGTCAACGGATTTATGACCTACGACAGAAAAGTGGATAAGATGAACATTGCGGAAGTTAAAAAAGTGAATCAGGAGGTAATTCAATCGCTTCAGAATTGACTTTTTCCGGATAGGGGACTGGCTGACCATTGCGAACCTGCTGTAATAATCTTCCTTATGGAGCGCGGTAGATTTTGAAAATGGGTGTACCTGTTAATAGGTCTACCTCGTAATATGTTCCTTGTCACATTCAGAAGAATTTGTCTGTAAAGGTCAGTCAGCCTCCTTCTTTTGAGCGTCCCCGGCGGAGGATTCGGGAGGTTTGTTTTTAAATACCAGCGTGCGATGTGGAAATGGAATTTCGATGCCTTCCTTGTCAAATCTTTTCTTGGTACTTTCCAGAATATCACATTTCAGAACAAAAGATTCCGGAAAATTCCTGGTCCACGCCCATGCCCTTATTATCACTGAAGACTCGGCCAATTCTGTGACTGCAGTTCGTATGACAGGAATACCATTATTTTTTTCAGCTCGGGTTCTGACATCCACAATTAAAGGATGCTGTTCGCATTCCTCTCGCAGAATTTTTTTTGCTAGATCAATATCGCTGTCATAAGAGATGCCAATTTCTATCCTTTCACAGCACCTTTTATCGTCGAGGTCATAATTGATAAGCTTTTCCTTATTAATGATCGAGTTGGGAATAACAATCATTTTATTGTCAAAATTCCGGATCACTGTGTGTCGTAAAGTAATATCACTCACAGTACCCTCCATCGTATCATCCAGTTTTACCGTATCGCCTATCTTAAATGGTTTGAATGAAATGATGAAAATGCCACTGATAACATTTGCGAAAGCCTCCTGAGATGCAAGCCCCACGATCAATGCGAGCACTCCGGCACCTCCAAGCGCCGTTTGAGCCACTCCCCTCAGACCAGGAAAGGCCAGAAGCATCAACAGGGCACCCAGAAAATAGATACATGCAACTGCTATGTATCTCAGAAATTTAAAATTGGTGGGATCTTCCTTTGCGGCGAGCCTCTTTCGAATTGTTTTTTTAAACCAGAAATCAGCTGTGGAGGCAGCCACAATAGCCACGACGGCTACCACACCCAGATAAGCAACCAAGTTGAAATTTTTTCGAAAGTCATCATAACTTTCTATGTCGATGAATATCGCACTCAATGCCATGACTCCCAGAACAATGATCAATGCATTTATAATATGACGCAGCAGGTGAAGGGACCTGGGCTCTTCTGTGAGGAAGGTTTCCAAAGATTTTCGGACCAATCCTTTGTGGATCAATTTATTGATATAGAACAGGAAAACTGCTGCGATCAAAACAATGACTGCGTAAAGTATCTTTTCCTGGTAGGCATCTAATGATTCCATAACAGTATGTTTGGATTTAATGGAGTGGCCGTTTCTTTATCATACCACCTTTGGTGTCTTTGATTGGATATTGAATAACAAAGGCCTTATCGTCAATTTTTTCCACTTCACGTAAGAGTCTTGCTACCTCCAGACGGGTGATTGCACAGAACAGTATTTTCTTATCCATGGAGTCAACGCCTCTTTTGCCAAAACCCTCATCAGACATGAAAACGGTAATGCCACGTTGAAGGTCATGCGTAATCTTATTTTTAATTTCAGCGAATTTATCAGACATGATCATGACCCCGATATATTCTTCAATACCATTGAGAATGAAGTCAACCGTTTTAGATGCCGTAATGTATGTAAGCATGGAATACATAGCTGTTTCTATACTGACCAGCAGGGCCGCAAATGCAAAGAGGAGGACATTAAACAAACTGATGAAATCACCAACAGTAAGACTGGACTTCCGGCTTACTGCAATGGCCAGAACTTCGGTACCGTCTATGACCCCACCTCCACGGATAGAGAGCCCTATTCCGGTACCCAGGAAGAAGCCTCCAAAGACGGCGATCAGAAGTTTATCCGATGTAATAATGGGTACCTCAATAAAGTGCGCCAGGACGGCCAAAGCCAAGATAGCCATGGCGCTCTTAATTGCAAATTCCAGCGATACCTGCCTGATTCCTAACAAGATAAAAGGAGCATTCACAATGACTATGAGCAATGAGAGGTTGACTCCGGACAGAATTTGCGTTAGTAATGCAATTCCCATGGCACCCCCGTCCAGAAATCCATTGGGAAGTAAAAATCCTTTCAGCCCGATACTGGCCATGATCACTCCTATTGAAATAAGTACAATATCCTTAATGTACTGACGGAAGTCTATTTTCTTTGCTGCTGACATATTCCGGGTCTTAGTTGGCACCATTCACTGGGGGCAAATTTCGCTTAAACGCGGCTATCTTCCAAAGTATCTTTTTATATCGGTTACTTTCTGTTTATTTTGCTCTTGTACTTTTTTCTTTTTAGACAACTATAAAAGTAAGATGGGTTTGCATAGACTTTGCCCTGGGATCAACAACTACGACAACGCAGCATGTATCCCTCACAACCCGTCATAACCCGAATGACATATGAAATAAACGGACAGGATAACGCTACGCCATGGTGTGATCGTCTGTCAACCCAGTTGGCGGATGGGGCAAACCCGGGTATACACTGAGGGCATACTTAATCTAATCCTTAAGAAACAAGAATCTGGCAGGGGGTTGTCAGAATTTAAATCTGAAGCATACTTTGGGAGAAGTGCGCTATCCCAACCTGGACTTAAAAAAGTCCACGGTCCGTCCCCATGCAAGTTCTGCAGCTTCCCGATCATAGCGGGGGGTGGTATCGTTATGAAATCCGTGGTTGGCCTTTGGATAAATATGCGCCTCGTATTCCTTTCCATGCTTTTTTAAGGCCGCTTCATAGGCCGGCCACCCTTCATTCACACGGGTATCCAATTCCCCGAAATGGAGTAGTAACGGAGCATGTATTTTTTCAATTCCTTCCGTGGGTTGACCGCCGTAAAATGGAACAGCCGCGGCCAGATCAGGAACTTCAACGGCCATCATATTGGAAATCCACCCGCCGAAACAAAAACCCACAACACCTACTTTTCCGGTACATCCGGAATGGTTTTTTAAATACCCATAAGCGGCTATAAAATCCTGAAGCATTTCATTCCGGTCGCGCTTACTTTGTAATTCCCTTCCGGCATCGTCATTACCGGGATACCCGCCTAAGGGTGTTAGTGCATCCGGAGCCAATGAGATAAATCCGGCAAGGGCGGCACGGCGCCCTACATCTTCTATATGAGGATTTAATCCCCGGTTTTCATGAACCACTACAATACCGGGCAACTTTTCGCTGCCTTCTGCCGGTCGTGAGAGCAAACCCTTAATGGAACCGCCACCTTTTGGAGAATCGTAATTTATGTATTCCGATTTAAGGTTTGGATCATCCTGGGAAATCTGGATTTTTTTTACATAATCCGGAGAGACAAAACTTAAAAGCGACGCCACCGTGATCCCCCCGACGGCATAAGCGGAAAGTTTATCCATAAAAAGTCTTCTGCTTAATCTGTTGTGGGCGTAATCGTCGTAAAGATCAAAAACTTCCTGACTGATACTTTCCTTTGTTAGTTTTTTCATGACTTCGTAATTTTCTTATATGCACGTCTTTATAAATGTAGCCCTTTTAGACAGCTGAAACAGGGTAGACTGTTTTCATCTGTCTTCCTCCTCTTCCAGTCCACCCTGCAATTTCCTGTCATCGATACATTATCTCTGGACTATAACTCAAAAATAAGGTAAATCGACTTAAAACCAACGTCTAACCTTGTACCAGACTGTGGATATTCAATCTTTTCCGGCCTTAATTCTCCCCATAAGATTCCAGTCTGTTCAGCACGTCGCTCATGTCAACCGATTCGGATAGTACTGCAGAGAAAATATCTCCTTTATCCCGCACCCGATCTGGCACATTTTTTATGGTAAAATCAGCAATGGCCAACCCTTTGCCAATTTCCTCCCATTGGAGTGGTGTTGATATCGTAGCCCCAGCTCTGGGACGAGCGGAATAGGCAGCAACAACTGTATGTCCTTTTCTGTTCTGAAGATGATCCAGGTACAATTTTCCTTCTCTTTTGTTTATTTGACGTTCCATGGTTGTAATTTCCGGGAGTCGTTCCATCACCAGGTGGCAAAGCAATTTTATAAAATTACGGACTTCCTCATAAGAATAGGCGCCTGAAAATGGCACATAAATATGCAGACCTTTTGAGCCGGAAGTTTTACAATAACCGGTGATTCCTGTCTCCTGCATAACTTCTTTGAAGGTAAGAGCTACCTGCACCACCAACTCAAAGGCCATTCCTTCCGGTGGGTCAAGGTCAATGACACCATAATCGGGCAAGTCCTGCCTCATAATTGTCGAACTCCAGGGATTGATCTCTATACAACCTAGATTGGCCATATAAATAAGGGTAGCAGTATCCTGGCAAAGCAGGTATTTAATTTCTTTGTCTGCCGATTTAGAATAGATATTGACGGTTTTAATCCATTCCGGGAGATGTTCCACCTCTTTTTGGTAGAAGCCTTCGGAACGGATACCATCGGGATGACGGTGTAGGTTTTGAGGACGGTCGGTCAAATGCGGCAGTATAAAATCGGCCATACTCAGATAATAATCTATAAGATCATATTTGGTGTATCCGGATGAGGGCCAGAAAATCTTTTCGAGATTGCTGACTGGCACGGAGTGCCCATCAATTTGGACTGTCTCTTTGTGGGCTACGTTGTGAACTGCCATGGTTTTTAGCGTACTTTTATCGGTGGGAGACATAATTTGTATCATGTTTTTGAACACCGGATTGCGCAAATACCCGTTCCTGGTAAATTCGGAATAGGCCACCTCACATTGCAGGACAGGTTGCAGCCAGTTTGGATGCCGGCCTTTTAAGGCAAGCTTTTTCCCGAAAGGATTGATATCATTCTTATAGGGTTGGAATGAAGTGAGCATTTGCTGACGTTCCCCTGCTGAAATTCCGGAACCACAATTGCCTATATACTTTAATTGGCCTTCTACAGGCACGCCAAGTATCAGAGAACCAAAGTCCAGACCTCCATTGACTGCATCTGTATATCCGCATATAGTGGCCTCCATATGCTGTACCGATTTAATTTTCAGCCAATTTTCAGTTCGGATTCCCGGAGAATATTCGGAGGCCCCTAATTTGGCCATAATTCCTTCCAGTCCTGCTTTTACAGCTTTATCATACAAGGCAGTACCAAGTACTTCAATATGGTCACAATACCTGCAGCTATCGAACCCCTCGAGCAACACGGGAATCAGACTTTTTCTGTCTACTAGTGGAAGGTTCAGCATGGAATGTCCGTTAAGGAATAACATATCAAAAACATAATAACACAGAGTTCCCCGCGATTCCGGGTAATTCTGCAGTTCTCCAAATTGAGGCATCCCTTCACTGTTCAGCAACACAACCTCCCCGTCAAGAACGGCCTCGCTGCCCAGATTTTCCAGTTCCTGAACCAGGATTGGGAATTTATCATTGAAGTTTACCCCGTTTCTAGATTGCAGCATGACATTGCCTTCAAATATGTGGGCCAGCACCCTGTAGCCGTCCCATTTAAGCTCATAAATCCAGTCAGGGTCGTTAAACACGGCATCTCCGGTGGAAGCGAGCATCGGGGCTATTACCCTGCCAGGCCTTATCTGAAGACCTTCTTGAGCAGTGGATTGAGGAAGCACGGCTTCAGCGTTGTAAACCAGGGAGGTAGCATACTCGTCCTTTTTTTTAAATAGCAACCAGCTTTCTTTGCCGTTTCTATCTCCTGTTCGTATTAATCCGAAATGACCCTGAAGGATTTCACCATAGAAAATAAGCTTCAGATTCCCCTGTTCAAGTTGTTCGGAAACCTGCACATCCAATTCACTCCTGTCGACCTCAAAGTAGCCGGTATCCCAGAGGGTCATCTGACCGGCCCCATAATTTCCTTTGGGGATTATTCCATTGAATGTGAGGTAGTTTATGGGATGGTCTTCCGTTCTGATAGCAAGCCTTTTATCATTCGCGTTCATGGAAGGACCTTTAGGTATCGCCCAGCTTTTGAGCACACCATCCATCTCTAGTCGAAGGTCAAAGTGTAAATTTCGAGCGTCATGGCGCTGAACTACAAAGCGGCGGCTTTCTGAAAATTCATCGGGTAAACCCTTTGGTTCCGGAGTCTTTGTAAAATCACGCTTACTATTGTACTCTTCTAAATCCACGTTTAGGAAGCTTTCTTTTTACGCTTTTCAAGACTTGCTTTGAGCTGTGCCATCAAATCCTTAGCTGCAGTGGGTTTGGATTCAAATTTTCCTTTTTTTGGTGTTTTCCCGCGGGCCTTCGAATTGATGATTTTAATGAGTTGTTTATTGTACGCATCCTTATAAGATTGGAAATTGAATTTCCCGGTATACTGAGCAATAAGAGACACGGCCATGTCCAATTCCTTTTTGGCAACCTTTTCTTTTGGCAACTCCAGATCTCCGGGATCATTGATTTCATCTTCAAAGCGGATGACGTGAAGAACCAGTGCATCCTTATATACACCAATAAGGCTTAGGTGTTCCTTCTGACGCATTACGAAGGTAGCCACACCCAATTTCTTGGTTTTCTTAAGGGCATCCCGGAGCAGGCAATAGGATTTCCCCCCTTCATCTTGTGGCTGGAGGTAATAGGGTTTCTTAAAAAGTACATCGGCAACTTCTGAGGAATCTATGAATTGTTCTATCTCTATGCTTCTGCTTTTCCTGGCATTCGCATTTTCAAAATCTTCCGGCTCTAGAATG
>JBGTMS010000148.1:0-2091 GCA_041743425.1 Zeaxanthinibacter sp.
CTATTTTTACTTTATTTTCCGCATTGAAGGTGTCTAGAACACCTTCGCCAAGGTTTAAGAAATAGTCTTTCATTTCAATACTGCCTAAATTCTCACCTTGATACAGTTTTTGATGGATGATTCCCATAGATTGTACACGGTTTTGACTCGCTATCATGGCATCTTTGGTAGCGGATTCTTCCAATTGTGCCGATTGCAGTGCAAGCAAGCTTTTAACCAATTCCAAGTTGTTTTTCACACGGTGGTGAATTTCTTTGAGGAGCAGTTCGTTTTCCGCATTTCGTTTATCAAGCAAAACATTTTTATCCGCTAACTCTCCATTCAATCCTTTTAGTTTCTGATTGCTCCTTTGTTTAAGTCTGAAATTTCGATATAATAATCCGAGCAGTAAAGTACCAATAACTAAGGCAACAATATAAATAATTTGTTGTTGCTCATTTGCAGCAAGCTGTTGATCTTGTTTGAGAACATTCACCTGCAATTCACTTTCACGAAGGCTTCTTTCGTTTCTTTCTACTTCGATAATTTGATTGGCCTCGGACCACTTAATATGGTATTCAAGAGCGGTCTTGTAGTCGCCCTTGAGCTCATAAATACTGAATAATTTATTGATAAAATATGCAGTATTTGCTTTGGTATTAATTGCAATTGAGGAATTCTTGGCTTTTTCATAATAGGCAATGGCTTCATCATAGTTGCCTTCTTCCTTGGCAATGTCTCCTATACGGGAATGGGCAAATTGGTAAGTATCAATAGTTGTTAAATTATATTCCTCTAACAGTTGTATAGTTTTAAACAGATAATATTTTGCTTCTTCATATTTTTCCCTATCAATTAGGTTATTGCCCATTGAGTAATAGTACCAGGTATGGTGAAAGGGATTGGTTAGTTGGGGCAGTAGCTCCTGAAATCGGTTCATATAATAGTCAGTAGAATCTGGATTTGAAACTCCAAAATGGTAAGTCAATAGCTTGTAGGTAGTGACAAGGGACTCTTTCTTTTCCGGGTAATCTGATTTTTGATAGCCAATCATACCCTTCTTTAAATATTTAATTGCTATTTCTTTTTCTTCAGGCAAACCATATTGATAATAGAACCTACCCTTATCTTTCATTATCTTAAGTTGAATTTCAGGTCGGGGATCATCCTTTAACAGATCCAAAGCTTTTACAAAAAGCTCAAGCCCCGGTTTTGGTTCTCCTCTTATGATTTTTATCAAAGCCCAATTGATCAATAAGTCATAACCCAAAACCTTATCTTTTTTGTCTTCTGGTATTTTTTCGTAGTAAGCCCAACCTATGGGTGCGAGTGAATCCACGACAATAAAGTTATGTGACCTATTCGCTCGATCCGTGATATCACGGTACAAATCAGCCAAACGTTCATATTGTAAGGGCTGGCTATTCTGGAGTAGTAGCACAGCCATATCAAAATAAAAAACAGTACTGTCCCGGTTAAAATGGGGCATTTCTCTAAACCATAATGCCTTGTCCTGATAGGCGCTACTCAAAGCAGAAACTTGATTTGAAGAAAGATTGTGCGCATTTTTTTGATTGTTATTTTTTATTTGTGAGCCTTGTGAAAATCCGTTCGCATAAAACACTACAGTAACGCACCATAATAATGATTTAAAATAATTGTGGTAAATCGTTTTACTAATTCGCTTTACTTGCATGGTTGTAAATTTGTTTTAAACAATCTTTAACATGAATTAAATCCGATGATAATTTCATAAGGGTTGATAACATTAAAGTAAACAACAACTCGAATCCTGTTCATTATGCGGCCGGTTTAACTTTAAATTGAAATTCTATTGATGTGCCACTGTGGTTCGTTTCAAGCATCTGTCCATTAAGTTGTTGCGTCAACAATTGAATCAGTTGCGATCCAAAACCAGTACCTTTTGGTGCCAATCCCACCACTTTTCCAATACCATTATCGGCCACTTTTAAGGTCAAGGTTTCCGGTGTGGATTGCGCTAGGCTAATCATGATATTTCCAATGCCGTCTTTTGGAAATGCATATTTTAAAGCATTGGTAAGAAGTTCATTGACAATCAATCCGATGGGTACGGCAGTATCAACGTCCAAT
>JBGTMS010000149.1:0-3968 GCA_041743425.1 Zeaxanthinibacter sp.
CTAAATTGTTAAGTATAAATTGATTTCTGCCCATTTTGTTCTCTTTAATGATGGTTGGTGATTATGAGGCGTTGTTTTTAAAACTGGGTGGTAGGGCTACTATTGATTGATTTAGAAAAGCGACACAAGGACAAGTTATCATACCAGAATGAATAGAAAACTTTCCGGTTGCTCTGTGATTGTCGGCATCCGCTTGTTTAAAAACATCCATATACCATTACTCAATTAAATTTCTTTCGTGTCGGCATAGTATAAAAGCATCATTTACATTCCGGTCGATTTCAAAAGAAGACAATGGTTCTTCACGTTGGTATATCCAATGCCAAATTTCGGACGTTGTCTATAACCAATAAACAATAGGTATTTTTTCTCGTCCAAACCCATTGGAAAGTATGATATTTCGTCCTCGGTAAATACGATCTTCATTTGGAATTATTAAATTAAAGGTAATTCTAAGTAAATAATCCTCGGGGCAAGCCCACGAGGCATCTATAGGAATATCTTTCTAGATTAATGAAAAACCATCCGTTTTCAAACTTTCCTCCAAAATACGAGGCAAGCCGGGGAATTCAACCCAATAGAGATTAAAACCTGACGATATTCCCACATGGGCAGAGGTATTTAAAATTACAACAATTTGCATACCGCTTTGCACACCGAATTGCACACCAAAAGGATGGTTTCAAAACGATTCATCTAAATACGGCAAAAATAAAAACCCTGTAAATCATACGATTAGCAGGGTTTTAGACTGTCTTGATAGGCGGTTCGTCGGGATGACAGGATTCCCAATCATCTCTCATGCCCTTAATAGTCAATAAGTTACATTATTTTTCAAGAACGGGTAACCGATTAGGTAACTTTAGACCAATTCGATTTGTTTCTACCACAAATTTAATAAAATGTCACTTGATTTGGAATCAATTACAACCCGCCTATAATTCAGTTCTCCATATGACCCCAGATTAGAATTTGATGGACTGTTTGAAATATGCAGCACTCAAGAGTGAGCATCCCCCTACTTGTGGGACAAGTTCTAGTTTAAATTAAGTTCCGGTTGATATTGATTTATGATGTAAATTTTAAAGCCAGCTGCTATCCTAATTTAAGAGATAAGATCAACTCTTATTAAGAAATTTCTGTAAATCTTTATTAGATCCGAACAGAACCAGAATATCAAATTCATTCAGGACTAAATCAGGGGTAGCCACTCCTTGTACCAATGCTTCGGTGCGCATATGACCGACCACACTTTTCACCTGTTTATTTTTAATCGTTGTAAGCACCAACAGGTTAAATTTATTTCGAAATCCTATCTCGACAATCGTCTTACCATAGTATTCTTCCGGGACATTGGTTTCCAGGATGCTGTAGTCGTCACTAAGTTCAAAGGAATCAACGACATTTTTCAGGCAAAGTTTCTTCGCCCACCGCTCCGCTGTCTCTTCCTCCGGATGAACAATTTCATCTACTCCAATGGCTTCAAGGACTTTTTCATGCAAAGGGTTGATTGCCCGGCTAATCAGCCTTTTCACCTGGAAGTTCTTAAATAATGCGGTGGCCATAATGTTTGCTCCCTGATCTTCTCCAATACCTATCACTACGATGTCCGTGTCCTTAAGGGGAAGGCCGGATACCGCAAATTCATCCGTTGCATCCATATTGATTGTATGCGATATTTTTTCTTTATAGGCTTCAACTCTTTCCATACGAGTATCAATGCCAATTACTTCATTGCCCTCTTCGGTTAGCTTTTCTGCGAGAGAGGCACCAAAACTTCCCAGTCCAACGATAATATATTTCATGACTCTTCCTTTAGTTGATCAGAATTTCTTCTGTGGGGTATCTATAATTTTTATGTTTGATTTTCCTGAAAATAGCGATGATCACCGTTAGCATACTAACACGTCCCACAAACATTGTTAAAATAATTACTAATTTACCCAGGCTACTCAAACCAGATGTGATACCAAGGCTCAGACCAACGGTACTATAGGCAGAGAAGCATTCAAATGCTACGCTTATTAAAGATAAGTGAGGCTCTGCAATAGAAATTATAAAAATGGCCGTTCCGATAACAATAAGAGAGATTCCAATTATGGCAAATGCCCGTCTTACGGAAATATTAGCAATTTCCCTTCTATAAACTTCAATTCTGGTTTTTCCTTTCGCCAGGCTTAGGATGTTCAGTGTGGCAATGGCAAAGGTACTGGTTTTAATTCCACCTCCTGTACTGGAAGGAGAGGCACCAATCCACATTAGCAGCAATATGATCATAAGGGTGGGAAAGGACATATCTGCACTATTGATCGTATTGAATCCGGCTGTCCTTGGGGTTGACGCCCCGAATAGTGCAGTGACCAACTTACCGAATCCCTTATGTTCAGACAAAGTATTATTATATTCAAGGATGTAAAAGGCAAGAAAACCTACCGCAGTAATCATAAAGGTCGTAATTAAAGTGATGCGGCTGTTCAGATTAAGAACCCAGGGTCTGTGGTTTATTCTTTTATTCCTTAAGGAAAAGATTTTGATTGTTTTGTATTTAATAAATTTCAAAATGTTCGCAACTATAGGAAAACCAAGGCCGCCAAGGCCGAAGGTGATGATGAGAATGATATGCAGAAAATAATTGTAACGAAATCCTGTTTCATAAAGACTATTGGGCAATGTGGAAAAGCCCGCATTACAGAAAGCTGATACTGCATGAAAAACGGTAAAGAAAATTTCCTGGGTCTGAGATCTAAATAAAGAGCTATCCAAACTGCTATAAATGAGAAGCCCTGAAAAGAATTCTATTGTGAAAGTAAGCAGAATCACATTTTTCAGTGTGGAAAATACATCGCTTAATTTTTGTGAACTGGTCAAATCACTTATGACCAATTGGTTTTCATATGTAGCCCCGCCTTTAAAAAAATAACTGAAATAGCTGGCAAATGTCAGGATGCCCAATCCCCCGATCTGAATGAGTAACATGATAATAATCTGCCCAAACTCTGTAAAGTAGGATCCGGTATCTACCACGATAAGTCCGGTAACACAGACGGCGCTTGTAGCCGTGAAGAGGGCATCAACAAAATCTAGCCCGGAATAGGTAGCCTTAGGAAGCATTAGCAGGGCAGATCCAATTAGAATTATCAATAGAAAGCTAACTACAAAAAGCTGAGCAGGATTTAGTAGGGTACGTCTGTAATTGAGCTTTATCTCTGAAAATTCACGAATAAATGTAAGAAGAACTGCAAATTTAATCCAATTATCACTGTTGAAAATAGTTTTGTGCTGCAGGTTATGTTCTCCTATAAAATAATGAATGGTTATACCTAAGGTGAGTAAGATACTTAACAGATCAAAAATAAAAACTCCTTTGCGAATAAAATCAGCTCGTCCTCTGTACTTCAAAGCAGTACTTAAAATTCCGACAATCAGAACAAAGATATAATAATCATTAAACAGACTTTGGGAGAAGGTCGATTTTGAAAAGCCAAAATCAGTAAAGAAGGCAAAGATTCCTATAAGTGAAGCCCAAAATGCCAGTATATAAAAGGGTTTGAATTTCAAGCGATATAGTTATTCATAATGGTCAGTGTATATAATGTTCTGAATAGGGAAAAAACCATTAGTATTGATTATGTCTTTTCAACTTTTGTTCATTTTTATCCATAACCATATCGAATAACAGCGTAATCTTATTATCCAAACCTTGAAGAATAACCAATAGTTTGTGGCTCTTTGCGTGTTCTATGAGTTTGCATTGGTTCACTACCAGATAGAAATGTAGAATTGTTTTGAGTTCCGTATAGTTCCTTGTAAAACCTTGAAGTGTAAATGCAATTATTAAAGAATCAAATTGACTTATAAGTTGCTTCCCGATATGGGGGAATAGGGATTGTTCTGATTTGGTATATAAATGATTTGTCTCCTTTAATTCAAGGAATAACAGACAAATGTCCCTTATAATTGCAGAAGCT
>JBGTMS010000150.1:0-4063 GCA_041743425.1 Zeaxanthinibacter sp.
ACCATAAATATCGGCATGATCAAAAGTGGTAATTTTAAGTTCCAGGCATTGATGCATCAGGCTGTCCATTTCCATTTTTGAAAGTTGTTTTCCCCAACTTCCCCAGGTCATGGTTCCTGCTATAATTTTAGAATACATAAATTCTTTTTTCGTAAGCCTGTGAAATTAGAAATAAATCCCTTAAAAACTTCACAAAACTTGGGCTTCAGAAGGTTTTTTAACCAATCATTAACAGCCATTATATAAATAAATTTTCAATTTGCGCCCAACTATTTAACCAACCCATTCAACCCTATTACTAAAAATTTCAAATGGAAGAAAATGCTACTGTGGATATCAGCGCGGTGAATGAAAAAATTGCTCAGGAAAGCGCTTTTATCGACCTGCTTATGCTTGAGATGAATAAGGCCATTGTTGGTCAGAAGCATATGGTAGAACGTCTGCTTATCGGCTTGTTGGGTCAGGGCCACATATTATTGGAAGGGGTTCCCGGCCTTGCAAAAACCCTGGCGATCAACAGTCTTTCACATGCTTTGGACGGGACTTTCAGCAGAATACAATTTACGCCGGACTTGCTGCCTGCAGACGTAGTCGGGACCATGATATACAACATCAGGGTCAATGAATTTTCAATTAAGAAAGGACCCATTTTCGCCAATTTCGTACTCGCGGATGAGATTAACCGTGCCCCGGCCAAGGTGCAGTCAGCCTTACTTGAGGCGATGCAGGAAAGACAGGTCACGATAGGAGATGAGACATTTCCGCTACAACCGCCCTTTCTTGTGATGGCCACACAAAACCCTATCGAACAGGAGGGGACCTATCCATTACCTGAGGCCCAGGTAGACAGGTTCATGCTCAAAACTGTGATAGACTATCCAAAGATGAATGAGGAACAACTTATCATCCGTCAGAATCTGAAGGGCGGTCCGGACCGGATTAAGCCGGTGGTTAGTTTACAGCAAATCCTGAATGCCCAGAAGGCTGTCAGGGAGGTATATATGGATGAAAAAATCGAAAAATATATTCTCGATCTGGTGTTTGCCACCAGATTTCCCGAAAAATATGACCTTGCGGAGCTTAAATCTCTTATCAGTTTCGGAGCATCCCCCAGAGGAAGTATCAACCTTGCGAGTGCCGCCAAATGCTACGCCTTTATAAAACGGAGGGGTTATGTGGTTCCTGAGGATGTTCGGGCGGTAATCCATGACGTTCTGCGGCACCGGGTGGGCATTACCTATGAGGCGGAAGCGGAGAATATTACTTCAGTAGAAATCATCAACCGCATCGTCAACGAAATTGAAGTACCATAATGGTTCATTGTTAGTTGTTCCGGTTTCCCTCAGGGAAATGTGGATGCTAAACCTGAAACCTTGAACACCAATGGACACTAAGGAATTACTTAAAAAAGTTCGTAAGATCGAGATAAAGACCCGTCGTCTTTCCGATCATATCTTTGGTGGGGAATATCATTCCACATTCAAGGGCAGGGGAATGACTTTTAGTGAAGTGAGGCAATATCAGTACGGGGATGAGGTCAGGACCATAGACTGGAATGTGACGGCGCGTTATAACGAGCCGTTCGTAAAGGTTTTTGAAGAGGAAAGGGAACTGACCATGATGCTGCTTGTCGATATCAGCGGTTCCGAACTATTCGGAACAGCGAATCAGTTTAAAAAGGATATCATTACAGAAATTTCCGCCACTCTGGCGTTTTCTGCCATGCAGAATAATGATAAGGTTGGATTGATCCTCTTTTCAGATGAGGTAGAATTGTTTATTCCGCCCAAGAAAGGTAAAAGTCATGTGCTTCGGATCATCAGGGAGCTTCTTGAATTTAATCCGGTCAGCCGCAATACCAATCTTGGGGAAGCCCTGAAGTACTTCTTTAATGTAATGAAGAAAAAAGCGATAGTTTTCGTCCTTTCAGACTTCATTGCCGATGATTACGAACGAACGCTGAAGATCACAGGCAACAAACACGATGTAACAGGAATCAGGGTATATGATCCCCGCGAAGAAGATATTCCCAATCTTGGCATGGTCCAGATGCAGGATGTGGAGTCCGGGCAATTTCGCCTGGTTAATACCCAATCAAAAAAATTACGACGCGCCTATGGGGAATTTCACAGGGAGCGGGTCAATTACTTCAGGGATTCCTTCACCAAATCAGGATGTGGTATCCTGGATTGCAGAGTCGATGAAAGCTATGTCAAAAAACTATTGAGTTATTTTAAGCGAAGAGGATAATTTGTGATGTTGAACATTGATTCCAGAAAAAATACCCCCATTTGGCCCAAAGGTAGATTGATCCTTACAGGGCTGTTCCTCATTTGCTGTCTCCCGGGATTCTCTCAGGCCCCTGTCATTCGTTCGTCCGTAGATACAACGAGCATAAAAATAGGGCAGCAAATCCTGTTTAGCGTACAAGTTGAAGTTGATTCCTCATCCAACGTTATCTTTCCGGATGGCCAGACATTTTCTCCCCTGGAAACTGTAGAAGCATTTCAGACCGATACCACCCGGAAAAAAGACCGGATGACCCTGGAAAAAATGTATGCGCTTACGCAATTTGACTCTGGAACCTATCTCCTGCCAATCCAGCGAATTGAGATAGACGGAAAGGGATATTTTACAGATTCCCTTGAAATTGCGGTAGCCAACGTAGCGGTGGATACCCTGACGCAAAATCTTTACGATATAAAACCACTAATCCCCATTGACAGGAATAATTCCGGATTATGGACGATTCTGGGTCTGGTCTTGTTAGGGCTTTTGGTGGTCGGTGGTGGGATCTACTATTTTTTCTTTAGGAAAAAACCAATGACCGAGGAAGAAAAGGAGGCGTTGCTGCCTGCCTACGATCGTGCGTTACTTGAATTGCGTCGCCTTGAAAATTCAAGGTACCTCATTCAGGATGAATATAAAAAATACTATTCAGAACTCACAGCCATTGTGCGGTCCTATCTTGAGGAAGAAGTGCATGTATTTGCGCTTGAAAGCACGACTGATCAACTTATTGACAAACTCGAGTTAATGAAAGACTCAGGGCAACTCAATCTGACGGAGGATACCATAGTTCAGTTCAAGAAAATACTCCAGACCGCAGATTTGGTAAAATTCGCAAGGTCCAAACCTGTGGCCTCCGTCGCCGAGGAAGATCGGAAGTCGGTGGAGCAGATCGTGATCAAAACTAAAGAAGCGTTGCCTGAACCCACAGAAGAGGAGCTTATGGAACAGGGAGTTTTTCAGGAGACATTGGCCCGAAAAAACCAACACCGGAAAATATACATCGCGGCTGCTTCAGTTCTCTCCCTAATTGTTCTCACCCTGGTAATTTCAATCTCCCATTACGGTTTCCGTTACGTAAAGGACAGCCTGCTTGGGAATCCTACCAAGATCCTTCTGGAAGGTGAATGGGTAAACAGCACCTATGGTTTTCCGCCTATCCAGCTCGAAACGCCGGAAGTGCTTAGAAGACAGAAAGACAGCCTGACTTCCGTAGCACGGAATGGCGGAAATGATGTTCAGGCTTTTGCATTCAACAGCCAGGAAGGGCTTTTTTCTATCGAAGCCGCCTCTACCACTTTTTCGAAACCTGAGGAACCGAAATACGACGAAACCATTGATGCACAACTTAAAAAACTCGAAAAAGAGGGCGCAAGAAACATCATTACCAAACAGGAAGAATTTACCACCACTGCGGGAGTGAAGGGTATCAAAGTATACGGCAGTTGTAATTTTACCATGCCCGATTCCAATGGTTTCGCCAAAGGGTCCTATATGATTCTATTGTTCGGCGGAAACGGATTTCAGCAACAAATAAGCATTTCCTGGCTGGATGATGATCCCTATGGAGAGGAGATGGCAGAGAGGATTCAAAGGTCAGTTGATGTTAAATTGCAGGTATAATGTTTGAGAATATCGAATTTGCAAGTCCACAGTTTTTTTGGCTGCTTTTATTGCTGCCGGTGGCAATGCTTTGGTATTTTTTTAAGCACAGGGATGAGACTCCCGCTCTCAAAATTTCAAGTATCAGAGGATTTTTACCCAATCAGATACT
>JBGTMS010000151.1:0-1508 GCA_041743425.1 Zeaxanthinibacter sp.
ATGTGTCTGTACCTTTAGGAAAGCCTGATAGGCAGGCATTCCTTTCTTAATGTAATCCCTGATGCGTAATGCCAGGGTGTAGGTAAGCCTGTTGGTGCGGTAATTAAATGCATGACGATGGAACTTTGGATTGTACAAATGGGCCTTATCCACTTTATTCGTGTACACCGGATTGATGGCGGCCATTTTCCCTGCCAGTTGTTTGCCTATGAGTTTGAGAACTGATACAAAACCTGCACTGTTGAATTCCGACTGAAAATCCGACAATATTCCTTTGGCCGCCAATTGCATAAGCACCGTATTATCTCCTTCGAAAGTGGTGAAGATATCCATATCTGACCGTAAATCTGCAATCCGGTTTTCCAGTAAATATCCTTTTCCTCCACAGGCTTCCCGGCATTCCTGAATCGTATCATTTGCGAAATGCGTAACTGAAGCTTTTAATCCGGCTACCTGCGTTTCTATTTTGCGTTTATCAGGGAAGCCTTCGTCACCGTATTGGTCAACCAAATGGTTTAGTGAAATGTGATAGACGTAGGAAGAGGCTATGGCCGGAATGAGTCTTAGTTGGTGTGTGGGGTAGTCCATAATTAAATCTTCCAGAACTTTGGCGCCGTCATTGAACTGCCTTCTTTTTAAAGCATAACGAACAGCGATGGCCAGTGACATCTTAGCACCGCTTAAAGCTCCCTTGGCCACGCAAATCCGGCCTCCCACCAAAGTGCCCAGCATAGTAAAAAATCGCTTATTGGGATCCTTTATCTCTGAATGGTATGAACCGTCCTCCAGGATTTCTCCGTACTTATTTAGTAAATTCTCCCTGGGTACCTGAACCCTGTTGAACCAAATCTTTCCATTATCTACCCCGTTAAGTCCAAGTTTGTACCCATTGTCCGCTATAGTAATGCCCTCAAGCAGCTCATGTTTCTCATTCCGAAGCGGAACCAGTACCGCATGGACGCCATGGTTTTTGCCGTCAACTATCAATTGCGCAAAGACGGAAGCCATTGCGGCATCCATGGCGTTCCCTATATACTCCTTGTTGTCATTATTGCCCGGGGTATGGATGAAAATGCTATCTGATGCACGTTCATAGGTTGCCGTGGTTCTTATTCCCCTGACGTTAGAGCCGTGGCCGGTTTCGGTCATCGCAAAACAACCTAGTAAGGAGGCGTTTCCGGTAGCGCTCAAATAAAGGTCATGATGTTTTCTGGTCCCTAATTTTTGGATGCTTCCGCCAAACAGACCAAACTGCACCCCGAATTTTACAGAAAGGCTGCCGTCTGCATAGACAAGGTTTTCAAAGACGGCCGCGTACAGATTCATGTCGGCAGTTCCACCATATTCCGTGGGATAAGCCAGAGCCCCATACCCTTTTTCTGCCAGATATTGAAGCTGGCGCAACACTTTCTTGCGAAACCCCTCTTTTTCTCTTTGAACTTCCCAGGCAAAAATGGGCTCTGTCAACAGTGCCCTGATCTGATCAATCTTTGTGCCGTAGGACCCCT
>JBGTMS010000152.1:0-34624 GCA_041743425.1 Zeaxanthinibacter sp.
GCCGGGTTATAATCAAGGGCATTAAAGTGAAAGATATCAGACCCTGCGTTAAAACGGGTAAGGTTTCTGTCAGTCTCCGACAACCCCTGAGCCTTTAATATGTCAAGGCTATCCTGGGTTATTGGGGGTGGGACCGAGTCACCGATGTTAAAACTTATTAATTCAGGATGCGCTGACAGATTGCCATAATTGGGCTTGTTTGCATCCAGGTCCTGGATGAGGTGATCTTTTAAATGCCACTCCCAGACTATTTTGCCACCCTGTAACCCCTCCGGCGCTATTTCAATTATTTTTTCAAGCCAGGGGCCCGACTGCGGTGACAAATGCGCGGCCCGACCCATGGCAATGGCATCGTCATGAGAGATGGTCTCATAGGCGATGGCCAGGATATTACCGTTAGGTTTAATGGCAAAATCATGATGTAAAATCTGTATCGTATCCGCATATTCAAAATCCCAGAGTATATTTCCATCCCAGCTGATTTTCTGGATCCGTCCGTACGGCCCTCCAAACCCAAAAACAGGATAATCGGGATCTTGCTCCCCCACCATAATGGAGCCGTCGTCCATGATATATGGATTAAAGGAACTATAAGTGCCTTTCCATTGATGTACCACTTCACCTTTTCGATTGATTAGATAAGTATCCCCGGAGTTGGAGACTGAGAACATGACATAACCCTGGCTAAGGCTATCTGAAGTTTTTGTCAACCCACGGGGTATGTTGTGACCGAACATATTCCGGTTTGGGTTCTCCTCTTCTGGTTGTTGGTCACTGCATAATGCCATCAGTCCCAAAAGCGCAACTGATGCGGCGTAATATATTAATTTTTTCATTGGTTGTTTATTTGCTTGGTTGTTAGTTGAATATAAGTTGTCTTGTAATGGAAATTATAATTGAAAGTAAACCCGTCGGCGATCACCTGTCTCAGAATCCGTAAAATCAATGCTTCTCCATGATCCATGCGAGGGCGGGCCCCAACCATTCTTCAATTGGCAGGTACAAAAATCCGTGCCCTAAACCCGTATTGAGTTGCAGCTGTTGAAATACCCTGGCTTCCGGAGACCGGGCTATCCAATAGGAATAATCTTTTCCGGCTATGCGATCTGATTTTTCGTATATCCCCAGAATACTGCCATGCAATTTCCAGTCAAAACTTTGTTCTGTCTGGTCACTGTTGCCCCCTAGCAGGATATAATTGACAGGTTGCTTATTGAGAGATGAAATGGCCATGGCCATCATGGCTCCTTTGGACGCTCCTATCACAGAAATGTCATGGGGTTGTATGCCCTCCTGGATGAGGGCGTTGATCTGCTCGGATATTTTTTCAGAAAACGTGTTAAAATCGGTGTTGGTCGTTCGGACCTCACTGTGGACCCGGGCCCCTGTGGCCTCAAGAGAATCGAGGATATCCTCGTATTTATAAGGGCCGAATTCTTCACTTACCGCGTTGATTCCCTGAACTTCAATGATCATTCCGTGTAGATAAAAGATGTGCATCATCGGCTTTGTTTCCTGGCTTGCTAAAGAGGTACTTAGGAGCCAGACCCAAAGAAGGATCGAACGGTTCATAATTACAACAATCAATTCAGTTAAGATACTAAATTAATTACCATGGAATTCTAAGTTTTAGGCAATTATGCAGTAAGAATTTTTAAGGATGGTTTTTATCGCGGAAGCTGAAGGCGCACTTCTTCGGAAAACGTATCCCATTCTTTGAGAAGTTCCCTGTATTTCTCAGGATCGCTGGATTTTAGATCAAGATTTTCTCCAGGATCATTGGAAAGATTATAAAGCGCAAAGTTGTTTTCATTAAATGGGCGAATATTATTGGTGATCTTCCAATTTCCCTTACGCAGCATAGTATAGCCGGCATGCTCCAAAGCGAAAACATATGTATCCGGGTGAATGGTTTTGCTGGCACCTGTTAGGATGGGGTACATGGATGTGCCCCTTAAGGGATATAAGGTTTGGCCTTTCCATGCCGGCGGGTAGACAGTACTACTAACTTCATAGATGGTTGGCGCAATATCCATAACGGAAACGAATGCATCGCGGATCTCACCGGGATTTTCAACCAGGGGTCCTGAAACGATCATAGGGGTAATGATACCCCCATTGGTGGTATATTGCTTAAAGTACCGGAAAGCGGCCGATCCTGCCTCAGCCCAGGGTGTCCCATAGGAAATAAAGGACTCCGGCCTTCCCATGGTATCATAATTATCATTGAAATAATGGTTGATATCAGGCCTGATCTCGGCGTCCGCGTAATAATCCTCCCCGGCAGCTCCATTATCTGAAATAAAATAGATGAGCGTACTCTCGTATTTTCCGGTTGCTTTCAGCTGTTGGATAATACGCCCGATATTGGCATCAAGATTGTCTACCATGCCGGCATACACCTCCATCTTGCGGGACTCCTTTTTTTTTTCTTGCGCGGTCAGGGAATTCCAGGGCTTTACGGAAGGATGCATAGGGGGTAAAATCGATTTTTGAGGAATAAGCCCCATCTTTTTGAGTTGCGTAAATCGCTGTTCCCTTAACTGATCATAACCGGCCGAATAGCGACCTTCATATTTTTTCCAATAGTTCTCCTCAACCTGTAAAGGCCAGTGGGGGGCAGTAAAGGCTGCATAGACAAAAAAAGGATGCTGGTCCTGGCTATTTTCTATAAAATCCAGCAATTTGTCTGTATAAACATCCGTGGAAAATTTACCGTCCGGCCACTGCGCTATTTCCCCGTCTTGAGTATAATGAGACCGTGAATTGTCCCCGAATATGCCCTGGGAATTGAAGTGGTTACCGACCCCTTCAAGGAGGACAAAAGAATGTTCGAAGCCCAATTTGTGCGGATTGGCCTCCGCGCTCATTCCAAGGTGCCATTTTCCGGTAATATAGGTATGATAGCCATTTTCTTTGAGCAGATCGGGGATGGTGACAACCCTTTCGGTGATATGGCCTTCGTAACCAAAAACATTTGCCTCCAGGGCCTGCCGCCCGACACCTGCGATGTGATGATCGTTCCCGGTCAGGAGCATGGCCCGGCTTGGCGCGCACATAGGGGCCGTATGAAATCTGCTGAAACGGATACCACGGGCGGCGAGCTTATCTATATTCGGCGTCATTATTTCTCCACCAAAACATCCCAGGTCCGAATAACCCAGGTCATCCGCCACGAGGATCAGAATATTGGGGCGATTGTCATCCTGCACTTTGTCAGGGATTCCGCTACAAGATACAAGGGCCAGGAACAGGATCATGTGTAAACAGTGCCTGACAACTCCCTGGGAATCCGTTGGAAAATAGAATGGTTTAAATTGATATGAATTCCGGCTCATGTTACTTTATATCATTATACGGAAGTATTTTTATTGGGCCCGCGGAGGCCTTGTGGTATGACATATCTTCATTACAACAATACGTGCTTCCCGCTACCGCCAGTCTCCCGACGGGTGGTCATATTGCAAAGGATTGTTTATGGCCTCTAACCTATGAAACCAACATCACCCATCTCAAGAATCGTATGCTTCTCCTGAAAATTGGCTGTATTTCCCAACCACCGGATCAGTAACAAATCCTCCTTCCCCCGGATTATTGTGAATATAATCTATTTTCTGTTTAATTACTCCTGTGCTCCACAACTCAACTGGCTTATTTTGAAGCTGCCAAAAATGATAGTTCTGAACCATCGTTTTGGAACCTACTGCATTTTCAAAAAGTGCTAACAGCTATTGTTTTCTGCTCTCCTGAGCATTCTCCCCGATTGCAATGACCATTTTTTTGGAAGTATACTTCTTAAAATCACGCTCTAGCCCGGAAGGATCCTTATTTTTAGAGGCGAATACAAAATGTAAATGGCCTGGCATAAGGCAATAAGCAAATAGTTCCAGTCCCTTTTCCCTTCTACAATACTATACCGATTTTTCCAGAATGTGGAATAGGACTACCTTATAAAAATGTCTGTCCATCATACCGTACAGAAAAAAACAAAGTAACCAGCTGCCGGACTGCAGCATTTGAAATTTCGACTCCTATAAAAATAAGTTTTCGGACTGCCAGTCCCGATACCTAACGGGGGCAGGTTGGTATACTAGAAAACTACATCCTCACAACTGTGGTTTTTTTTACAACCAGTTGCAAACTGGCGGTAGTGTGGGAGCATGGCAACTTCCATACGTTATGGTAGACTTTTGATTTCAGTAGTAATACGCAACTGCAACATTCTTACGGTAACTAACTCTCCTGTTTAGGCCACTTCCATGCTATCCATACTATCAACGAGGTAACCAAAATTTCAACTATTGCTAAAAACACCATGAAAGTCCACCAGGGCTGAATAGAATCAAGTGCTATCAACACCATTATGATAGTATATATAGTTCCAAAGATTACATTTAACACGCGATTAATTTTAGGTTGTATCGTCAGCGATAAAAAAATCATCAAAGAAGGAATGGTCATTAAGATGGATGCTGCCAGCAGTTTTAGAGGGGTGATAAGGAGTGTTTTTCCATTCATAAAATTCTCAATTTGTCCGGGTACATAAAATGAAAAATAATCTCCATATATGTAACAAAACATAACCGTTGTCCATAAGGCAGATAGTTTAAACTTCACATTTATTTTGAAGTCCTCTAATTGATTTTTGTTTGTCATGGTGTTCGTTTATTCTTTATTCCAATAATCAACAGCCACAGGCAGATTCCTATTTCATCAATACTGCCCGGTAAGGATAGCAAAGTACTAATTCATGTATCGGTGTAGGTTGGAAAAAGAAAGCTGCCAGTGAAATCAATTATAGAGCCTACATACCCGGCCATTAAGGCGGGCGTAATCATATTGCACAGTAATTTCTATTGCTTCCTTACCCCCTTCATCCAAAAGTCCATCCCCTAATAGTATCAATGAATTTATATCAGTCAATTTAAAATCAGCAAATTTCCTATTATTCTTCTGGAAAAAAGCACCCTCTAGAATAGTAAACAATACTTTCGCATCTCTTAAATTTAAATTGTCATATAGCTTAGCCCTGTGGTCTGAAATAACGAGGATTATAAGACCCGGTAAGCTTTTGAAAAGCTTGTATCCAGCCTCTTTCAGAATCCATTTTCCATTGAAATCGTCTAATTCCATGGATTATTATAAATTATCGTATTTATGAAAATTGGTTGTGAATTAAATTTAAACTAGATCAGGTACCGAAAACCGTACAACATCTTTATTTAATATAATTACCTAAGAAATCTTGATGTACTCCTGTACCCTTTCCTCAAAATAAAGGCGTGGCTGTAACCTCCTCCGGTTTAATGTACCTACCAAAATTGAAGGGTAAGAGCAATCTCATTTCTTCCATGAACCCATTAGACAGCATGCTTCTGTCTTACAGATTGCTTAATTCATCCGATGCTGTTTTTTCTCCCAGTTGCTCGGCCAGCGCGACGATAATGCCTTCAGGGCCGCGGAGGTAACATAGACGGTACATGTCTTTATAATATACCACCTCTCCCACAAGCTCTGCCCCCCAACCGAGAAGGCGCGCAACGACATCGTCAATGTCATTGACGGCAAACATGATGCGACGAATACCCAAAGTGTTCACCGGTACGTTCAGCTCATTGGTGGCAGCCGCCGGTTGCAGGAATTTCATCAACTCTAACTTGCTGTGGCCATCCGGCGTGCGCATCATGGCGATATCGTTTCGTACCCCCTCGAGCCCGACAATGCGGTCAACCCATGACCCCTCAACGGTCATCTCACCTTCCAGCTCCAGACCAAGTTCAATAAAAAAGGCAATCGCAGCCCTGAGGTCCTCGACAACGATACCGACGTTGTCCATCCGAAGTAAATTCCTTTTCGTCATATTTTAAAAGTATTTTTGGAGCATGGTGATCGCCCGAGGCAAGCCATAGTTTATCTGCTGTTACGGGATTTTTAACTCGCTCTTATGAAGGTTCAAACGTTTCATAATGTGTCACGTTTTCTTCAAATTCCAATAAATATATTTCATCCTCCGGGTAATATCTTGCCTTTTCATAGTCATTCCCTGCAAACTTTACAATACTTTCATAACTGTCCCATTCCGTGACGGTTAGAAAATGACAAATACTATCGTCAAGTCGACGCAATATTTTTGCCAAAAGATTGCCCTTTACCTTTTTATAATCGGTCAATCCCGTTTTGACAACATAATTTAAATATTCTTCTGCATGCGCGGCCTTCGTCCTGCCGTGCCATATTCTTGTTATCTTTTTCATTAATGCGTATTTATATATAGTTCCTCTTCCATTTTTCATACATAAAACCCAACCAGGATCCTTATCAATCGTGAAGCTTCTTTGAATTTCTACTCAAATATTTTTAATCTGCGCATATATCTCGATCTTTCATTTCATTGATCGAAGCATATTTAAATTTTCATTTCGATCATCCATTGATGTCCGAAAGGATCTTGAATATTTCCTTGCCGGTAACCATAATCATAGTCCTGAGCAGGACTTAACAGGGTGGCTCCGGCTTGCAGGGCATGATGTATCACCGTGTCGACATCTTCCACAAAAAGCCCTATAAGAGTGGTGACACCTTTTACTTTACCCGGCTCTAATTGTCCTTTCTGAGGTCGCTCCTCGTGCAAGTGAAAAATAGCTCCGTTTATTGAAAGCTCTGCAACATGAGTACTTCCATCATCGTTTCGCCAATGATTAATTTCAACCGCTCCAAAAGCCCTGGAATAAAATGAAATGTCTGATACACCACCTTGAATAAAAAGTTGCGGTGCAAAAAAGGGGTTGGCCATGTTAGTTGTTCTGTTTTCTGTTTATATTATCGCTATCAGTCTTTTGCTTATTCCAACGTTTGACCAACGCCTATGAAAATATCGATAGAACCGATTGTGGTAAACGGTATAAAATAAGTCGCTTCCGATGCTACGACTATGGATTTGCAAGTCATTAATTTTTAGTACCAAGTCATTTTTCCTTTTTTCGAGCAGGCTAAAAGCCGTAACTGACCAAAGAGCATTCGTTAAATTCTCCGCTCGGATTCGGAAACCTGCCGGCCACAGGCAGATCCGCAGGACATGGAAAAGGCAGGTCATCTACTAATCAAAGGCATCAAGACATTCGGAATAAAATCAATCATAAAATGCGCCATTATGTTGGCTTTTAAATCTCTTTTTTTTCCAATAGGCAATCGCCATAATCATACCGATCAAAAAGGAAATTATAATTCCCCCAATTCCCTGTTTATAGTGAAATAATCCAAAAATGATGGAGGGAAGCAGGATGGTAACAACCCATGAGCGTGATAATTTTTCAAGACGTTCAATAATATATCCGCGATAAAAAAGCTCTTCAACAATACCAGCCCTAAGCACGATCAGGGTCATCACCCACAGTGATATGTCATCGTATTTTTTACTCGCGGCTCCATCTCCGAATGAAATCCCAAGGTATCCAAAAACAGCGAGTGTTAAAAGTAAAGTGCCTATTGATACTACTATGATAAGTAAGGCAAGCCAAACCGATTTCAACCATGAGCCGTTGTATAATCCGACGGAATCAAGACCCTTCCCTTCGCCTTTAAAAATGATCAAAATCAGAATTCCGGCAATTGCGAAAATGCCCAGCTCCCGAATGACCAGGTGGGTATTTGTGAGAGAACCAACGGGCCATACTATCGGGTACAAATAAAGAAAAACCGGGACCAGTAAAAAGGTGATGATTAAGCCGTCAATTGTTGCGGGTTGTAAATGTATTTTGTTCATTACGCTGTGATCCTTTTGTGCACTTTATAAAAATTTAAAAAAAATTAAAAGTTATCCATACTCACAAAACATAATTCTTAAAATCCTTTTGAAGCAATTAAATGTGGATTTTAAAGTCTAACTACTCAAAACTACTGTCGGTGTTTTTTTAAAAAAAGAGTTGCAAATCAGCGGTATCAAAATGTCTTCCCGGCTAGAACTAATACACTTTATTCGGATTTGCAGACGTTTCAGGAATCTTTTGAATGGCATCCCAATGTTCACAAATCTTTCCACTACTGTCAAATCTGAAAAAGTCCATGGTTACATATTGTTCATTTCCCGGCCACAGCTGGTGCGTGTGTAATGCCACCAAATCACCTTCCGCAATACATCGGACAAATTCGATGGACTTCTCCGGATACGCCGTTTTCATCCTCTCAAAATAGCTGATAAATCCATTCTTGCCATCTGCCACTGCGGGATTATGCTGAATATATTCTGTTCCTGCATATTATTCCACAGCCCCCTTCGGATCCCCATCGTAGGCAGTTTTGTAGAATACTATCGCGTTTCTTTTATTCTGGTCTAAAGACATGCAATTTTTTTAAAATATTACCAACTTCTAACCTTCGCTTTTACTTCGGGTATTTTGTCCATGCCAATCATAAATCATCCATTTGGAATAATAAGGTATACAAACTTCAGGAAAGCTTTATCCACCGAATTCTGCCATCTTTTTTGCAATGTGACCCAACACCTCATCCAGTTCCTTTTCCGGGCTGAAGTCTATGAATTTCAAATCCTTCGTCACCGAGGCTGTATGCCCTGGCGGCATATAAAAAACATCTCCGGCCGTTAACCTTTCCTCTCTGCCATCATCATATTTTGTGACTAACTCACCCTCAACAACGTAGCCCCAATGCGGGCAATGACAACTATCATTTTTAAGTCCGGCCAGCAAGGGCGCGAAATCGGTACCGGCAGGCAGTTCATTATAGGCAACGGTCATTCCCCCGTACCCTTTAAGGTTTCTCATTATTGTTCCGGGAGCTTCCATCGCGACCGGAATGTCTTCTTTCTTAATTTTCATGAGGTTTTAATTTAATGGTTGATAAAGATTAATTGATTATTTAAGTGCCGGACGATCTATGAATTATAAAAGCTCAAAATATCCATCCCCGTTAACCTCCCGGTTTTGTTTGAACGTTTGCTGTTTGCAGTCACTGAATCATGCCCAATCTGTGATCGTTTAAAACACTTCGATCCCTTTAAAATTAAACTTATTTCCCAAATTTTTCTACTTTCTTTGGACCATATCGTTTAAAACCTCTCTTACTGCTTTTCATAGGTATTGAGCTGCGATTGGTAGGACGCTAAGGGGATATATTTTCAAGTTCAATCTAATTTTAGTATCATTGATAAAAAAATTGCCGGGTATGAAATGCCTTTCCCATTGTTTACCAACTGCTTTTCTTTGTTTTATTCTTGCTTCCTGTTCCAAAGACAGCCCTTCGGATGATAACCCCATGGCCAGCCCGGTAACCGGCACCTGGGAACTGACGGCACTAACGATAAATCCGGCCCAGGACATTGACAATGATGGGACCGTAACCACCAATATTCTCAGTGAGCTGGACTGTGTTTCCGGAACATTGACCATCAAAAGCGATGCTACCTGGTCTTCTGTTTTTTCGGGAGTTAACGTGACCTCCATTACCAATGAGATATATGTTTTTTCGTGTTCCAACAACCCCCAGGTCAATTCTGGAACCTGGCAGTTAAAGGCAAATCAACTGACCCTGTTCCGCGAGACGACAAGCACTTTCTTTATGTTGAACGGAACGACCCTGACCAATAGCGTCGGTGAAGATTTACCCGGATTCAGAAGCGAGGTTTACGAAAAACAATAGCCCCGGCTGCTCTATCAGACTTAGTGACTGATCAAATTTCGGGCAGTTCCGGAATCAATGATACTTTAAACCCTTAAAGATGGAATTTATTCTCCGCCCCTGGCCATGGTATGTAAGTGGGCCCCTGATCTCCCTGGTCATGTTCAGCCTGATATTTTTCGGCAAAACGTTCGGCATGTCATCAAATCTCAGTACATTCTGCAGTATGGCAGGAGCCGGGCGCTACCTCCCTTTTTTTAACTTTGACTGGAGGCAACAGCGTTGGAATTTAACTGTGGTTCTGGGGGCAGTCATCGGAGGATTTCTGGCCGTAACTTTTCTATCTGACAGCACAGCAATTGCCCTTAATCCGGAAACAATATCCGACTTGAATTCCCTTGGATTCAGGAACGCGGGCGATAACCTGCTTCCGCCTGAATTATATGGGCGGACAGCTCTTGGCACCCTAAAAGGCTGGACCCTCCTGCTGATTGCCGGATTGCTGGTTGGTTTTGGAACGCGCTATGCCGGGGGTTGTACTTCCGGACACGCCATTACCGGCCTCAGCAATTTACAACTCCCCTCACTGATCGCGGTAATTGGATTTTTTGCGGGCGGTTTGATAATGATTCACCTGCTATTCCCTTTTATTTTCTAATAGTTAAAGTCAATGCGATTCTTCAGATTTCTTTTGGTCGGTATTTTTTTCGGAATCGTTCTCGTTAAATCGGAAGCAGTTTCCTGGTATCGGATTTATGAGATGTTCAAATTCCAGTCGTTTCATATGTTTGGAATTATTGGAACGGCAGTTACCCTAGGAATTGTTCTGCTGTTCTTCCTCAGAAAACGTCGGATCAAATCTATTGAAGGGGATGAAATCAATCTGAAAGGAAAGGAAAAGACGTTTTACAGATATCTGCTTGGAGGTAGTATTTTTGGCGCGGGATGGGCGCTGGCCGGAGCTTGTCCGGGGCCGATGTATGTTCTCGTGGGTACTGGTACATTTTCAATGCTGATCGTAATCCTTGCCGCCCTGGCAGGCACTTTGTTATACGGCGCATTGAAGAACTACCTGCCACACTAAGCCCACAGATAAAAAAAGGGAGAAGCCGAAGATGTGCGGAATATCCTATGGAAATACAATTATTATTTGCTGATTTTTTCCTTTCCGGATACATCAATGGCCCGGGGTATGTGAAGTATCGGCTCAGACGATCTCCGCGGCGAGACCCGCGAGCAGTAGCCTGCTGCACCGGGGTTCCAGCTCATTATATTCCCCTGTTTTTACTGTGCATTTGCCATTATAATGGACAATAAGGGAACATTGTTCTGCCTGCTCCGCCGTATGTTCACATACCGCGATCAGGGTTTGAATCACATGGTCAAAAGTGTTGACATCATCATTGAAAAGGACAATTTCATTTTGCTTTAAGGTGGCTTCCGCGAGCAAAATTTCTTCCAGCTGCTTTTCCTTAGTTCCCATCTGTCTTATTTTTTTTACAAAGATAGCCCATTGGCAAGGCGATATTTGAATCAGCACGATTCGGTAACTCCCGGGAAGTTAACAAAAAAATTCATAAATGCCCAAGGTTGCAGAAATTAACAAAAAAATATTCAAAAATTCAAGTAAATAGAGCATCATTCGGGGAATTGAAATGAAGTTCAGAAGTCAGATATATCTGATAATCAGGGAGTCATTACCTAGTAAAGATATCTTAAGGCAGTGATATCATTTCCATTGAACTCACCTTTTACCCCTGCACTAAAGCAGGCCAGCATCAGGGAAGTAGGGTCAAATCCGGGAGAAGTCCCAGGGATGGGAACAGCGCCTATCGTCCCCTGTCTCTCATTTTCCGTCACCCCACAGCTTTCACGTGTCGACCAGTCGGAATGACGCAGCCCGATGCTATGGCCTATTTCATGAGTAATCACATGTTCCACCACATTCAGAGGATAATCGTCCAGGCCATGTATCTGAATAAACTTATATGGATTGCCGTTTTCAGGGAATCCTGAAAGTCCGCCACTGTACTGTATCTCCGGATTATGATATACCACGATATCCTTGTTGGTATAGTTGGAGCCGAATGTGAGATTTAGCCGGATCTTCAGATTCAGATTATTGTAATTTGTAACTGCCATTTGAAGGGCATTACGCTCTTTATTGGACAGCGCGGTATTGGCAGCAGTATATCCGACGATGGTCAGGGTCCCAGGTGTAACTAAATTGTGCGTATGGAAGTTCTTGGAATCATGGCTCTTCGCCTTACCCATAGATGTCAACGCTTCCTGTGTGAAGAGGAGGTCACCCTCAACCAGGTATCTGGGTTCATGACTTCCGTCCGGAAAGAGCATTTGCGTGAGATGCACATCGCCCGGATAAAAATAGTTTTGCTTTAATAAGTCCAGAAGGTCCTCACTAACGACGTCCTTTTCCACGATCTCCTCCGGACTTTGCGCCTCCTGTTGCGGCATCCTTCCTATGGATTCCTTATCACAGGAAGTGAAAAAAAGTGTCGTCAGTAAAATAGAAAATACAGATATTAAATGCTTCATGGCAACCGGATTGGAGGAACTCAGGTATACGATATGTACGCTTCCAACAGCATACCCGGACCATCTGCCGGTAAAAATCATCCGCTAGGGGGCGGTTATTTTAAGGAATAAACCACCGCCGCCCAGTTATTCATTGTCGTTTGTTCCGTGAGGTAAAGCTGATGTTCCATGCATATTCCGGAAATGACCGGAATATCTTCCGTATAGAAGCCGCTGACCATAAGCCATCCCTTTTTACTAAGGTGTAAGGCGTATTTTGGAATGTCTGTCAGCAGGCTATTCCTGTTTATATTTGCCAGAATACAGTCATACTTCTGCCCTGTCAGTAACCCGGCATCCCCTTCAAAAACCTGGATGTGATTCTGCCCGTTCCGGTCCACATTTTCCAGCGCGTTCAGGTAGCACCAGGGATCATTGTCTATGGCATGGACGGGTTGAGCGTCTTTCATCGCCGCCAGAATGGCCAGAACCCCCGTTCCACAACCCATATCCAGGACGGCTTTTCCTTCAAATTCGTATTTCAGAAGGTAGGCTAACATAAGCTGTGTTGTCTCATGATGCCCGGTACCAAAACTCATCTTTGGCACAATGACAATATCAAAATCAACGTCAGGAATCTCGTGAAAAGGAGCGCGCACCGCACAGGTATCACCCACGAAAATTGGTTTAAAATGCTGTTCCCAACTGGCATTCCAGTTCTCAGGCTGCAGTTCCCGAAAGCTAAAGCTGATGGTAATTTCGGGCTCATGGAGGATGCGTACCAAATCGAGGATTTCAGGATACCAATCCTCCTGAAGGATATAAGCAAGCATGCCATCAACCTCCTCAATAAAACTTTCAAAGGGCAATTCTCCGAGTTCGGCCAGGAGGATATCACAGGCCGGTTGAAGGGGTTGAATCTTAAAGGAATATTCAATATATATTTTACCTGACATCAGAGAAGTTGTCGCACTTTTTAGTAAGAGACACAGACCGATATTATAAGGGAACTGTTTTTCAACCCACGGCGCTTATGATCGCCAGAAAATCGTCTGCCAAAAGTGAAGCACCCCCAATAAGGCCTCCGTCAACATCGGGTTTGGAAAATATCTCCCGCGCATTACCCGGTTTCACGCTGCCCCCGTAGAGAATGGACACGGAATCGGCCACATCCGGATTGTAGGCCTCAGCAATGGCTTTTCTGATAAAAGCATGCATTTCCTGCGCCTGTTGCGGGGTGGCCGTCTCCCCGGTGCCGATTGCCCATACCGGTTCGTAGGCAAGGATCAGCCCGGACCATTCCCCAGCCTTTAAACTGAACAGACCTTCTTCCAGCTGACGCTTTACGATACTGAAATGCTTATCCGCCTTCCGCTCCTTTAGTTCCTCCCCTATGCAGAAAATAGTACGCATTTTATGGTCGATCGCTGCACGCACCTTTTTGGAAAGCAGTTCATCCGTCTCCTGAAACAGCGCGCGTCTTTCGGAATGTCCGAGAATCACGGTATCCACCCCGACACCCAGCAACATAGGTGCAGATATCTCTCCTGTAAATGCCCCGTATTCCTCAAAATGCATGTTCTGGGCTATTACCTGAATATTTGAATCTGCCAGGCTGTTGACGGCCGCCGCAAGATGCACAAATGGGGGTGCCACCATTACTTCGGCAATGGTCTCCGGCAAGCGGTCTGCGAGGGCCGTGAGAAGCTGCTCCGTATCCTTCAGATTCTTATTCATTTTCCAGTTTCCCGCAACAATTTTATTTCGCATATCTATAATCTGTTATATGGTTTAATTTCCTCATACCCAAAGCCGGAGAATGGCAATATCCTGATTGATTTATCTGTCCTCCTCCCGAGAACTGCCTGCTACAGTGCGGTTCTTTACGGCGTCCAGTTCCAGCTTTCCGGCATCATTATAATGCAATTTCTGAAGGATGGTACCTCTGTTCAGGAGAAGCAGTCCAGGATTGGACCGGACAATGGTTTTCAGCGTTGTTTCATCCGTAAAGTAAAAATCGAATTTCAAATCATAGGCATCGATAAGACTTTCTGCCTGTTGTAAATTTGATGCAGACAAGCCAGCCACCTTATATCCCAGACCCAGGGCTTTATCCGTTACCTTCTTGATCCCCGGGAAGACTTCGCGCTGTGACTTATTTAAATCATAGGCAATGACCAGTAGCAGGTGCTCTTCTTCCAGAAATTGGGTGGTAACATCATTGCCTTCTTCCCCAATGGAAAAATCATGGATCGGGGGCACATACCCCGCCTGAATTTCCCTGGTCTTCACATCTATAAACTCGCCATCCACAGTCGGGTATTCGCCGTTGGTAATGACCACCTTTTCTTCACCCTCTACGTTGAACTTCCAGGAATATTCAAACAGGGCCTTTGGGGCATCTTCCGGCACCTTCATCCCCTCCGCAATATTAACTCCAATTTTATACGGCCTGAAATCAATCTGAGGGAGATGATTCAGCACATAGTGGACATAAAAGATGCTGCCCAACAGGACGATACCTGCCAGAAGTATCCTGGTATTCGGACGAAAAAGGGCTGTGAGGTGCCGCCTCCCCGCAAAGAGGATGATGATGAGTACTAATAGTACCACATCCTTGATAAAGGACTCCCAGGGCGTAAGTTTAACCGCATCCCCAAAGCAGCCACAGTCGGTGACTTTATTGAAATAGGCAGAATAAAAGGTAAGAAAGGTAAAAAAGAGGATCATTAATAATAAGCTCCATACCGTAAATTTCCGTTGAAAACCCAGTAATAGAAAAACGCCTAAAATCATCTCAAAAATAACAATCACAATGGCTATCGCCAGAGCGTAAGGCATCAGAAAGGGCAGATTCAGAACCCCCTGACTGAAATATTCTTCCAGTTTAAAGGAGAATCCCACGGGATCATTCAGTTTTATAAATCCGCTGATGATAAACAAAATGCCCACAAAAGTCCTCGCAAATCCTGTAATATATTTCATGAGCACCTTAAAATTTCTAATTTATTTACCTGCCTTATATGCTGTTACATTGCTGCAGCATTCAGGCGATCCGTTTTTGTGACCAGCACCTTTTGCTGTTCACCCTACGAAGCTTTCCCGAGGAGGATCATGGCGAATACCGCATAATTGATCATATCCTGATAGTTGGCCCCTATCCCCTCACTTACCAGCGTTTTCCCGTTATTGTCTTCCATCTGCTTTACCCTAAGCAGTTTCTGCAGGATTAGATCTGTCAGGGAACTCACACGCATATCGCGCCAGGCTTCCCCATAGTCATGATTCTTATCTTCCATTAGGGACTTGGTTTCGCGAACGACCCTACTGAACAGCTCAGAAGCTTCGGATTCACAGAGATCCGGTTCCTGGGAAACTCCTTTTTCAAGCTGAATCAGTGCCATGACCGAATAATTGATAATTCCGATGAATTCAGAACTTTCATCCTCGGCTATTTTTTGCGTTCCCTTTTCCTGAATACTCCGGACACGCTGTGCCTTTATGTAGATCTGATCGGTAAGGGACGGCAGCCGCAAAATTCTCCAGGCACTGCCATAGTCTTTCATTTTATTCAGAAACAAATCCCTGCAAATGGCGATGACGGCATCATACTGTTCGGAGGTTTGCTGCATGTAATCTTTGTAATTTGCGTAAATTTCGATTAAAATTAGTTATCGGTCAAGAATTGAACATCAAACTTATCCCTTTGCCAAATGCTTCTGTATGCAAAATGATAGAATGACCATCAATTGCAAAGGCAGGTTGGTCGACCTCTCCTACCCAAGGGTAATGGGTATTCTCAACATCACACCGGACTCTTTCCATGACGGTGGGAAACATAAAGGAAGAGATGCCATTTTAAAGCATGCGGCGAGGATGCTGGACGAAGGTGCTAGTTTTCTGGACATAGGCGCCTACAGTTCCAGGCCCGGGGCGGCAGATATCCCAATGGTTGAGGAGGAAGAGCGGATATTGCCTGTCATAGAATGGCTGATGGAAGCCTTTCCCCAAAGTATTTTATCCGTTGATACTTTTAGAAGTGAAGTGGCACGCAAATGTCTGGACAGAGGCGCCGCAATGATCAATGACATTACCGCGGGCGCCGGAGATAGCTCCATGATGCCACTGGCGGCAAAGTATCAGGTACCTTACTGTATGATGCACATGAAAGGTACGCCACAGACCATGAAGAAATTAGCAGTTTATCAGGATCTGATAAGTGAGGTCTACTTTTCACTTTCGGAAAAAGTGGCCCTGGCACGGTCCTTCGGAATCAGCGATCTGCTGATCGATCCTGGCTTCGGTTTTGCTAAAACCATCTCTCAGAATTTTGAATTGCTGAGAAATCTGGATTTCTTTCGGTATTTTGAACTTCCTTTGCTTGTGGGGATCAGCCGTAAATCAATGATTTATAAATCCCTGGATACAAAAGTCTCAGAAAGCCTGAACGGAACAACGGCATTGCATATGATGGCCTTGAGCAAAGGGGCCGTTATCCTGAGGGTCCATGATGTCGCGGAAGCGATGGAATGTATCGTTATGTTTCAGCGTACCTCAGGAGTAAAGGCCTGATCTGTTGTCAGCTGTTCTTCATCCGTGGGTATTTGAATTTATACGCCATAAGTAAGTCGTCAACCAACATTTCAGTTCACAACAATTTTTTTGTTCTGGGTCATTTCATAATTTTACAAAAAAGGGAGGATTGGATTTTATAAAGTTTCTGGAATTCGGAATTACAGATGTTATAGATATTGTCCTTGTTGCTGTTCTGCTTTATTATATCTACAAACTTGTACGGGGTACGGTTGCCATCAATATATTTCTTGGAATTGTCATCGTATGGGGTTTCTGGAAACTGACCGAATTGCTGGATATGAAAATGATCAGCAGTATGGTCGGTGGTTTTATGCAGGTGGGTCTTATCGCGCTCATCATCGTTTTCCAGCAGGAAATTCGAAAATTTCTTCTGATGATAGGTTCGACGAATTTCGCCACCAAACGCAATTTTGTCAAACACTTTAAATTTCTAAGACAGGAGGGGGCTCCGTCTGAACTGGATGTTGAAAGCATCCTTGCCGCCTGTGATAAAATGGCGAAAACAAGGACTGGTGCTATTCTTGTCTTAAAACGTAACAATTCACTCGACTTTGTCAAGTCCTCCGGCGATACGATGAACCTGGAAGTAAACCAGCCGATTATTGAAAGTATTTTTTATAAGAACAGCCCCCTGCATGATGGTGCCGCCATTATTGCCAATAACGCCATTGTTGCCACCAGGGTTATTCTTCCCGTATCAAAAGATCGGAATATGCCGCAACGATTTGGTCTTAGGCACAGGGCGGCAGTGGGAATTACGGAACGAACGGACGCTCTGGCACTGGTAGTGAGTGAAGAAACCGGGCAACTCTCCTATATTAAGAATGGGGAGTTCATCTTCTATAAGGATTTATCTGAACTGGCACTGATTATAAAGGAAGACCTTCTTTAGAAAATGGAATGTAAAAATTGCCTGCACCCCCACGAGGAGAAACACAATTACTGTCCGCAATGCGGCGCTAAGGTGATCCGAAAAAGACTGACCTTTCATAACATCGGAACCGATTTCTCCGCTCAGTTTCTCAGCCTTGACAACACCTTTCTGCTTACCCTTGTCGATCTGACATTGCGGCCCGGTGAAGTGCTCCGGGGATATATTGGCGGCGTCCGTAAAAAATACCTGGGACCTTTTAATTACCTGGCTTTATCCCTGGCATGTTCCGGGATTCTTTTTTTCCTTATCACCAAATTCTATCTGGATCGAATGCAACTGGATTTCCTTAACAGCAATCTCGATCCCGAGACTTCTCAAAAAATCCTCAGGGTAACCGCAGACCACAGTTCCTTTATTTTTATTCTTTATATCCCTGTCATGAGTTTGGCAGGCTTTCTTACTTTTAATAAAATCGACTACCTGCTTCCGGAACATGCGGTTGTCTCCATTTATTCCCTTGCACATTATAATATTTCCGTCTTTCCACTCAGCCTCCTCATACTTATACTCAGCCCGGAATCTTATTTTTCCTTTGCCCTGTTTTTCATTGCACTGATGTTGGGATATTCTGTCTTTGTTCTGAATTCACTTTATTCCATGAAACTATCCCAGCGAATCTTGAGATCAGCAGCGTATATCTTGTTATTTTTATTCGGGTATATTGCGGTATCCATTGGAATGAATATTTTATTCCTCTTAACCGGAGAGCTAAGCATTCAGGATTTTATTCCAAAAAACAATTAGGCCTAGGCAACTTCCTCGCGAAGGAACTGGGCTTCATAGAGGCTGTTGTAGTATCCGCCTTTTTTAAGGAGTTGCTTATGGGTCCCCTTCTCCACGATCCGTCCTGAATCCATGACAAGAATAATATCCGCCTTTTTGATGGTCGCCAGGCGATGGGCAATAATTATGGAAGTCCTTCCTTCTGTAATCCGCTCTGTAGCTTTCTGGATAAGTTGCTCCGAATATGTATCTACCGAAGAGGTGGCTTCATCCAGTACCAAAATACTGGGATTGCTTACGTAAGCCCTGAGGAATGCAATGAGTTGCCGCTGACCGCTGGACAACATGGTCCCCCGCTCCTTGACATTGTAGCCGTAACCTCCGGGGAGGGAAGAGATAAAATCATGAACTCCGATTTGTTGTGCTGCAATTTCAATGTCCTCAATCGTTATGGATGCATCTTTCAGGGATATATTATTGGCGATGGTATCTGCAAACAGAAAAACATCCTGCAATACAACGGCGATATTACTGCGAAGACTTGAAAGTTTGTAGTCATGTATTTCCACTCCGTCGATAAGAATGGCGCCTGAATTGATCTCATAGAATCGGTTGAGTAGGTTGATAATGGTCGATTTACCTGCGCCTGTGGCGCCGACGATTGCAATGGTCTGTCCGGCTGTAACCTCAAAGGATACGCCGTGAAGCACTTCCTCGTCCTTAAGGTAGCCGAAATGGACATTCCTGAATTCTATATTTCCTTCAACATGCTCCCTCGCGATGGATCCGCTGTCAGGAATTCTGCTGTCTGTATCCAGGATTTTAAAAACGCGGTTGGCGGCAACCATACCCATCTGCAGGGTGTTGAATTTGTCGGCTATCTGCCTGAGCGGCTGAAACAACATTCCTGATAAAAGGATGAATGAAAATATGGTGCCATATTCATCTGCCCCAAGCTGCGTAACATTCTGCAGTCCGCCATACCATACAATCAGACCAACGGTTATTGAGGACACAATATCTGCAATCGGAAAAAAGAAAGAATTGTACCATACCGTTTTTAACCAGGCATCCTGGTGTTTCTCATTGATCTCCCTGAATTTCCTGCTCTCTGTTTCTTCCCGGTTAAAAAGCTGGACGATCTTCATTCCGGTGATCCGTTCCTGAACAAATGAATTGAGATTGGCAACCTGAGCCCTGACATCTATAAAAGCCTTCTTCATCGCCTTTTGAAAAACGCGGGTAGCATATAGGATCAGGGGAAGCACCACAAAAACAATCAGGGCAAGCTTCCAGTTCAGGATGAGCATGACTACTCCCACAATAAGCATTTTTAGCAGATCTGCTACAATTACAAAAAATCCCTGGCTGAAAATTTCCCCTATGCGCTGTAAGTCGGCGACCGCACGGGTTACCAGAACACCAATGGACGAATTATTAAAATACTGCATTTTAAAGCCTACCATCCTTTCAAATAACCTGATCCGGATATCCTTTATAACAGATTCTCCCAGCCAGTTGGCATAGTAATTAAAGCCAAGCTGACTAAGCACCTGTCCTACCAGAACAGCCGCCATCATATAGGTTAGAAAGAGGAGTTTTTCGGCGTCGCTTTTTTTGATCGCCTCGTCTATAATATTTCCTACGATGAGGGGTGAAATCACTGCAAATCCGGAAAGTAGTATGGCCGCCAGAGCCACAGCAATAAAAGTAAGGCGATAGGGTCGTGTAAAGGCAAATACCCTGTTAAATAACTTATAATCAAATGCTTTACCAGCTTCGTTATCCATGCAACAACTGTAGATTTTCCGGGTATGTGATCCTGGTCAAATATAGTCCTTTTGCCGGTACTGATGCACCCGCTAGTGCCCGATCCCCGCTTTTTATTATAGTCTTAACATCTTCAATTCCTATCCTCTTCTGACCTACTTCCAGAAGCGTACCTACAATGGCGCGCACCATGTTTCTCAAAAAGCGGTCCGCGCTTATGCTAAAAACCAGACGCTCTTCCACCTCTTCCCAGACAGCGTTGGTAATGTGGCAGCGATTGGTTTTCACATCCGTTCCTGTTTTTGAAAAACATTTAAAATCCCGGTATTCCATCAGCAGTGCGGCGGCCATATTCATAGAAGGGATATCAAGGCTTTCATGTCTGTACCAGGCAGCGTCCGTATAAAAAGGATTTTTATTCCGGACTACCCAGTACTCGTAGGTTCTTTCAATAGCATCAAATCTGGCATGGGCATCGGGAGGAACCAAATGGATATCGTTGATCGCAATATCTTCCGGAAGGAAAGCATTCAGCCTTTGGATCAGTTCCGTTTCATTCTCTATTTCAGACAGATCGCAATGAGCGATCATTTGCCTGGCATGAACTCCGGTATCTGTCCTGCCGGCGGCCACCAGCGTCACCTTTTCCCGGAGCAGGGTGGAAAACACTTCCTCCATAAGATGCTGAACTGTTATGGCATTTGGCTGGGATTGCCAGCCGTGATAGGCAGTACCCATATAGGAAAAGTCTATAAAATATCTCAAGTGAATCCCTTATTTTAGCCTTTGGCAAAGATACTGGTTCCCCTCGGAAATATGACCGGGGCTCGTCTTTTCCAAAAGATCTTTACTACGGCATGTAATGACCAGAATTCTTCTGCTTTCAGATACCCATTCCCATCTTGATCAACGGATCCTGGCTTATGCAGGTATGGCAGACGAGATCTGGCATGCGGGGGATATTGGTGCCGCTGAAGTGAGCGATGCGCTCGCGGCTGTCAGGCCTCTGAAAGCAGTTTACGGTAATATAGACGGCACGGAGATTCGGCAGGAATTTCCTAAAGATCTGTGGTTCGAATGTGAAGGTTTGGCGGTCCTTATGACTCACATAGGAGGGTATCCACCCTCCTACAGTGCCAGAACAAGGAAACTTCTGCTAGAACGCCCTCCGGGATTATTCATCTGCGGGCATTCCCATATTCTGAAGGTACAATACGATAAGGAACTGCAGCTGCTTCATATGAACCCAGGGGCATGCGGGAAATTTGGATTCCACAAAGTACGGACCATGCTCCGTTTTGAGATCGATACCGGCGAGATAAAAAATCTGGAAGTCATTGAGCTGGGCATGCGGCAGAAGGGACGACCCATCTGATTTTGACAGATAAAGGAAGTGGATTCTCTGGATTGGATGTCACTGCACTCCGGCGGTTGGCAGCACCAAAAAACCCTGATGTTGCCACCAGGGTTTCTTCGCACTAATAGAACTAAGATTTAGTTTTAACGCAGACGATCCACAGATTTTACAAGATCCTCATCCCTCTTGACAGCCCTGTTGGCCAGGACTAAAAAAACGATAGAAAAAACAGGAATCAGCATCCCAATACCCTTCTCTGAGACCTGAGCCTCTCCGGATATAATTAGGGACCGGTAAACGAAAAATCCCAGTAAAAAAAGTTCCAATAAAATGTTCAGTCTGTTAAGTACGAACTGATGTTGCCTTTTTTTATAGAGCAGAATCGTGATGACAGCCATAACTGCAGACGTATAAAACACGGCGGAAATCATTACGTCATTCCTCGCAAATAGCTCTTCCCCGCCAGCGTCGGACCATAAATTCACCCAGAATGGCAGCACCCCTGTAATCAGGGCGACGATAAGCAGGTAAATGGTCTGTATGCGCTGAATCACTCTTTCTTTTCCAGTATTACGGCCCAAAAATACAGGTCTTTTTAAAATTTATCTACCGATTGTAGAAAAAAAAACGTAATATTGCGAAGTTATTCGTTATAACACTTACCATATGGGATTTCATTCCCGCGTAATACCCACATAACAAGACACTTCATTTTTTTGAGATACGTATAATTTATTCAATACTTAATGTTTGAGATTTCTGATTTAAAAGCCATGAAGCTTGCGGAGCTTCAGGAGATTGCGAAAGGTTTGAACGTACCCAAGCACAAAACCCTAAAAAAACTTGATCTGGTATACCAGATCCTTGATCAACAGGCCAGTAATCCGAAGGTCTCTCAGGAAACCGTTTCAGGATCTGATGAAAAACCACGGTTCAGTCCTAAAAAAGAGCGGATCCAAAGAAAGGACTCCAGACCTCCCCGTGCCAATGACAACGGAGAAGTACTTGTAGCTTCCAAACCCGAGAACCATGAACCCAAGGAGGATGCCGGAAATCAGGTAGGCAGCGGAAATCAGGAAGGCAGTGGTAATAGGGAGAGCAGCGGTAATAGGGAGAGCAGTGGCAATCAGGAAAGCAGTGGCAAGCAGGAAAGAAGTGGCAATCAGGAAAGAAGTGGCAATCAGGAAGCTAATCCAAACCTCGTAAAAAAGGACCATCAAAAAAATAATGCCCCTCATAAAAATGGCAGTCCGAAAAAGAACACACATCACAAAAATGTTCAGGACAAAAATAATAACAATTTTGACAAGGATCTTAAGAACAAATACAAACAACCGGAATTTGAATTTGACAGCATCATCGAAAGTGAAGGGGTGCTGGATATCATGCAGGACGGTTATGGGTTTTTAAGATCTTCCGATTACAATTACCTTTCTTCTCCGGATGACATTTATGTCTCCCAGTCTCAGATCCGGTTATTCGGTTTGAAAACGGGAGATACGGTACTTGGTGCCGTCCGTCCGCCAAAAGAAGGAGAAAAATATTTTCCGCTGATCAAAGTTAACAAGATCAATGGGCTGGATCCCCAGGTGGTTCGGGACCGGGTATCCTTTGAACACCTTACTCCTTTGTTCCCGACGGAAAAGTTCAAGCTGGCAGAACGGCAGAGCAATATTTCCACAAGGATCATGGATCTTTTCTGCCCTATCGGTAAAGGCCAGAGGGGTATGATCGTTTCCCAGCCAAAAACCGGGAAAACGATGTTGCTGAAGGATATCGCAAATGCCATTGCCGCGAATCATCCTGAAGTTTACCAGATCATTTTATTAATTGATGAACGTCCTGAAGAGGTGACCGATATGCAGCGGAATGTTCGTGGCGAAGTAGTGGCCTCCACCTTTGACAAGGAAGCTACTGAACACGTTCGTGTTGCAAATATCGTTCTGGAAAAAGCGAAGCGTCTTGTCGAATGTGGCCATGATGTGGTTATTCTACTGGATTCGATTACACGTCTGGCACGCGCCTACAATACGGTGCAACCGGCCTCCGGAAAAGTTTTAAGCGGTGGGGTGGATGCGAATGCGTTGCATAAGCCTAAGCGGTTTTTTGGAGCGGCCCGGAATATTGAAAATGGAGGATCTCTTTCTATCATCGCCACGGCGCTGACAGAGACCGGTTCCAAGATGGACGAAGTAATCTTTGAAGAATTCAAAGGTACAGGTAATATGGAGTTGCAGCTGGACCGAAGGATCAGTAACCGCAGGATATTCCCAGCCATAGATCTGATCTCTTCTTCTACCAGACGTGATGACCTGCTTCTGGATGAGAATACCATTCAGCGTATGTGGATCATGAGAAAGTATCTGGCGGATATGAATCCTGTGGAAGCAATGGAATTCATGGAACAACGTATCAAGCAAACAAAAAATAATGAAGAGTTCCTGTTGACGATGAATCAATAACGAAATTTTTTACACTATATAAATCCCTGTGAGTTTAGGCCACAGGGTTTTTTTTTGACCCTCTCCCCCAAATGGAATACATAAGTCATTTAGTGCATTTATTAATAATAAATACTACATTTAGTAACAGAAAAACCGTTCCCCCCATTCAGATCCTATAGCTGTACAACAACCTTAAATTACCCGTCATGATTTACAAGAACTGCTCCTTATGGAACTCTCTCACTTTAGCGATGCTTTTAGTCAGTATCGCCGGCTGCAAGCCTGAAGTCAAGGATCCAGGAGAAGAGACACCACCTACTGAAGAAAAACCTGTTGAGCCTCCACGCCAGATTGTTTCACTGGAACAGGCAAAAAAGACCTATGATGCCTATACTGAACGACGTATCAATTTAATTGAAAAAACGGAAGCTGCTAATCCTGACGGATCTAAATTTATTGCCGCAAGGTACACCTACTATGATTATGCCACTGTCAAACAGTATATGGCCTATATAGAACAGGAAGCGAAAGCGGCCAATGTGGAGATTTCCTCCCTGAGATTCTATTTTTCAAATTATCCTGATTCGACCTCATTTGAAAGCGGAAGGGAGATATTGCACCCCAGACAAAATTCGATTTTTCTTATCCCTGCAACCAAAAAAGGGGATCTGGAATATCCTTTTTATTTAACTGAAAACCAGGAGGGCTCATATGAACCGGTTTTACTCACGGGTCAGCTGGAACCTTACGACAGAAAAGATATGGAGCAGGCAGGAAATTCCGAAGCTTATTCCTACGCAGGATTTGTCCCGAGGCCGACAGAGATCATCAATACAGCCGCTTTCCAGGGCCAGAAAAAGAGCTTGATCATGAATGAAGGCAGTTCAGCACCCCCCCCAAATCATTAGGGAAATAATTTAACGTTTTTGCAATCCATCAATGGATCCTACGTTACTTGATATTTTTCTGGAAAATGCGTTTATTCCATTTTATGGACTCGTTGTAGCACTCGCACTCTGGCGATACCCGAGGTATTATGATACACCCCTTCGTTATTTCCCTGTGTTGCTGATGTATACTTTTTTGAATGAGTTGCTGGGAACTATTACCCGAAACAACGATTCCGTGATCCTTTTATTAAAGGACATTTATCAAACCAACAACTGGGTCATCTTCAATATCTATAATATTATCTTTTTCCTTTACTTTTTTTACGTCTATCGGCAATATATTTCAGACATGCGCCGTAAAAAATGGATACTATGGGGGGGGTTCTTCTTTCTGACAATCACAGTAATCAATGTTTTTTTTCAGTCGTTTTTTTCCCTTCCGCAACTCTATGCCTACAGCGCTGGCTCAGCCGTGCTGCTCTGTTGCATTTTGTTGTATTATGAGCATTTGAGGAAAACAGAGGGAGTCTATTTTATAAAAAGGGATCTCCTGTCCTGGGTGGGAGCAGGCATGCTTATTTTTTATAGCGGGTATGTTCCTATTAAACTGATCAGGTATTACTACGCAAGTCAGGACATAGATGAAAATCCGGTTGTCCGCAGAATCCATTTATTTCTTATTCTAATAATGTATCTTTTTTTCGCGATTGGATTTATCCGGATGCGCCGAAGACATGGCCATGGATGAGTGCAATTGCCAGTTAGCCCGGATATCTTAAGGTCTGACATTGCTTTATGGTAAATTTGCCGCAAAAAAAACCCGGACAGATGTCCGGGCTTCCTTTTATTCAAGTTAGTTTGGTTTATTTTTTCAGCGTGGCCACCTGCTTCATTAGTTTTCCTTTCAGGTTTGCTGCCTTATTATCATGAATGATATTTCGCTTGGCAAGTTTGTCGATCATGCTCAGAATGGTCGGAAGTAAGGCATCTGCTTTTTCATGGCTTGTTTCTTCCCTTAATTTCTTGATCGCGTTTCTGGTGGTCTTGTGCTGATACCTGTTGCGAAGACGTACTTCCTCGTTTCTTCTTATTCTCTTTAAAGCCGACTTGTGATTTGCCATGATGTATTTATTATACTTTCGATATTTTTATTCTCTTTCTGATCCAGCCTTTGTAGCCCGTAGGGGAATCGAACCCCTGTTACCAGGATGAAAACCTGGCGTCCTAACCCCTAGACGAACGGGCCCTGGATTGCATAAATGCGGATGCAAAAATACAATTATTTTTAACTATCACAACAGCATTGCCTTATTTTTTGGCTTGTTCAGTACGCCTTCGCAAAAAGCACCTTTTGCGGGGAAGGATTTCCGGTGACCATGCATTTCCCCGGAATTTTCGGCCCCTCCAGCGGAATGCATCGTATGGTCGCTCTGGTCTCTTCCTTTACGCGTTCCTCCGTAGCTGCTGTTCCATCCCAGTGAGCGGCAATAAAACCACCTTTGTCATCAAGCACTCTTTTAAACTCCGCATAATCCGAAACCTCCGTCATATGAGACGACCGGTAGTCCGAAGCTTTCTTAAAAATGGTTTCCTGTATTTCGACCATCAGTTCCTCAATCCTGCCTACGACCTCTGCAGCCTGCACTGTTTCTTTCTGCAGGGTGTCTCTTCTGGCCAGCTCGTAGGTATTATTCTCCAGATCCCGTTGCCCGATTGCCAGGCGAACAGGAACACCTTTTAATTCATACTCATTAAACTTGAAGCCCGGTTTATGGGTGTCCCGCTGGTCGTATTTTACGGAAATATCCCTGCTCTTCAGTTCCCGAACGAGCGGTTCAACCCTGGCGGTAATTGCCTCCAGTTCTTCCATTCCCTTATAAATCGGAATGATTACCACCTGAATGGGTGCTAACTTTGGTGGGAGGACCAGCCCATTATCGTCACTATGCGTCATGACCAGAGCCCCCATAAGTCGGGTCGACACCCCCCATGAAGTCGCCCAGACCAATTCCTGCTTTCCTTCACGGGTTGTAAACTTTACATCGAAGGCTTTGGCAAAATTCTGTCCCAAAAAATGGGAAGTGCCCGCCTGAAGTGATCTGCCATCCTGCATTAATGCCTCAATACAATAGGTTTCCACCGCGCCGGCAAAGCGTTCGCTTTCGGTTTTAAGACCCTTAATGACAGGCATGCCCATATATCCTTCGGCAAAATCCGCATATAAATTGAGGATAAGTTCCGCCTCATCTATGGCCTCCTGTTCCAATGCATGGGCTGTATGTCCTTCCTGCCATAGAAATTCGGAAGTCCGCAGGAAAAGCCGGGTTCGCATCTCCCACCGGACCACATTGGCCCATTGATTGATCAGCAGGGGGAGATCCCGGTAGGACTGGATCCACCGACGAAATGTATCCCATATAATCGTTTCAGAAGTGGGTCTCACAATCAGTTCCTCCTCCAGTTTTGCTTCCTCGTCTACAATGATGCCGCTGCCATCGGCGGCATTTTTAAGCCTGTAATGTGTCACCACGGCACATTCTTTGGCAAAACCTTCCACATGGCTTGCCTCCTTGCTAAGAAAGGATTTAGGAATAAATAAAGGGAAATAGGCATTTTCATGACCTGTTTCCTTAAACTTCCCATCCAGGGCCTTTTGCATTTTTTCCCATATCGCGAAGCCATAAGGCTTGATCACCATACACCCCCTGACGGCAGAAGTTTCGGCGAGATCAGCCTTTACAACAAGTTCATTATACCATTTGGAATAGTCCTCGCCCCGCGTCGTTAAGTTTTTCCCCATGTAATTGAGTTTGGCACAAAACTTGTGTCTTTATTAACACAAATAGTTGGTAAAACTAACTATTTTTAGTATGTTCAACAATAATAAATTCAAACCATGATACATTCCCTACGCTCCTCTTATACCGTGATATCTTCGGGCGCAGCTATTGCGCTTCTGGTCACCTCCTGTGGATCCTATCAGCAGGCTTCTTATTATGATAATGACGGAATTTATGCAGAAGGGTCGGAAAGGGTAGTTGTGAACAGGACTTCAGAGCCCCGGCAACAACCCAGAGTACAACAGGAAGATGGCGTTTATGGGGATTATTTCGGACAAAAAGCGAATGAGATTGATGATATCATGGCCGATGAGATCTTTACTGATGTGGACAGCTACTATAGTGACACCCCCCAGGATAGTCTTTCTTCCGTTGAGAGTGAAAACTACATCACCGGGCAAAATAACTATGAAGGTTACGCGGGCTGGGGAGATAGCGGAGGCAATGTCACCGTAAATATTTATGATAACAACTGGGGTTGGGGAGGATTGAATTATGGTTGGGCATCTCCCTGGCTTTACGGAGGCGGATATGGATGGGGAAATCGCAACTACTGGGGTTACGGCGGCTATTACAATCCCTGGTGGGGAGGTTATGGAGGCTACGGCATTGGCTGGGGCTGGGGCGGATACGGAGGATACTACGGTTACGGCGGCTGGGGCGGTTATTACAATTCCTTTTATTGCCCACCCTATTACTACAACAATAACATTTATGGTGGCAATTATGCCTATAATCGCAGCAGACGAGGCTACTTTGACCGCAGCTCACTGAATGCCAACAGTTTCAGAGGCAGGTCCAACCTGTCTGCCAGGTCAGGAGTCGCTTCCAATCGTTACAGAACCAATAGCGGCAGGTCTAATATTGACAGGAATGCTATCAGCTCCAGGAGTTCCAGAAATTACAGATCGGGCGCAAATTCCGGGAATGTTGTCAGCGCAGACGCCATTGCCAGAAACAGGGCTTATCGTTCTGCCAGAAGCACACGTGCCCTGCCGAATTACAATTACAGAGCAACGAGATCCTCCCAGGCCTACGGCAACAGCTCTCCGCAAAGAGGCACCTATAGTGGTCGCTCCTATAGTGGAAACAGATCCGGAGGAGCTTACCGTTCCACTACCCCGCGCAGTTCCGGATATTCCGGATCTTCTTCCAGAGATTCTGGTTCTTACAGAAGTTCAGGTAGTAGCGCGCCAAGAAGTTCAGGATACCAAAGTTCCGGAGGCAGTTCACGAAGTTCCGGAAGCAGTGGGTACCGAAGTGCACCCAGTTCCAGTTCATCCAGGAGTTCAGGGGGCAACGTAGGCTCTTCGGGATCCAGATCTTCAGGAGGAGGAACAAGATCTTCAGGTGGCAGCCGTGGCGGCAGAAACAATTGATATCAAGAAATCCAATTAGTTACTAAAAATTGCATCTAATGAAAAGAGTACTAATTTTCATCATGCCATTGGTATGTTCGGTAGTGGCGGCACAGAATACTACAGATGTGCTGAGATATAGCCTTGAGAATTTACAGGGTTCCGCCCGGTACCAGGCTCTTAGCGGGGCCTTTGGCGCTCTTGGCGGAGACTTGTCAGCCTTAAATGTCAACCCGGCCGGATCGGCTGTGTTTAACAACAGTCTTTTGACCATCACCGGATCCAATTATCATACCGACAAAGCATCCATCTATTTCAACAGCAGCAATAGCAGTGACCTCAACTCGTTAGAATTGAATCAGGTTGGTGGTGTCTTTGTTTTTAAGTCTACCAATACCTCTTCTCCATGGAAAAAGTTTAGTCTTGCCTTCAATTACGATCTGGTGAGAAATTTTGACGAAGAATTATATGTTTCAGGCAATAGTGATCAGGGTATTGATTCCTATTTTCTGAATTTCGCTCAGGGTCAGCCTTTTGGTCCGCTACTTCTTCAGGATGGTGAATTTATCGAAGAGGCCTACCTCGACATAGGATCAAGTCTTGGCTTCGGAGCCCAGCAAGCATTTCTGGGATATTTCGGAGGGGTGATAGATCCTGTGGATTTTGAGGATGACAACAACACAGACTATCTATCCAATGCACAGTATACCTCAGTAAGTCAGGATTATTTTCAGAGTACCGCCGGCTATAACAGTAAGTTTACGCTTAACATGGCATCACAGTACGAGGAAAATCTTTATCTGGGAGCCTCTCTTAATTTCCATTCGGTTTTTTATGACCGTCTGACGCAATTCGAGGAACGCGGGTTTGACGCTGATTCACCCATTCAATTCATTAATTTTGATAATTTCCTTCATACGGAAGGGAATGGATTTTCATTCAGTCTGGGGGCCATCGCTAAAGTAAATAATAATATCCGCGTCGGTGGTAGCTACCAATCGCCTACCTGGTACCGTCTGGAAGATGACACTTCACAAAGGATCAACTCTGACCTCGCTGATACCGATATCGACTTTATAGACTTCAGTATTGTCAACCTTTTTGAAAGGTATACGATAAAAACCCCTGCGAAATTTACCGGGAGTATGGCTATTATTTTTGGGGCTGATGGACTTCTGAGTTTTGATTACGGATATCAGGACATGTCAAAGGCTGAGTTAAGGCCGGCATCCGACCCAAGTTTCGACAATGTCAATCAAACTATCGCTGGTCAGCTCAAAGGCGTATCTTCCTTTAGACTGGGCGGGGAATACCGCATCGAAGCAGTAAGTCTGAGAGGGGGCTATCGCTTTGAACAAAGTCCGTATACCGATGGCGAAACTATTGGCGACCTTACCGGCTTTTCTGCCGGTTTGGGATATAATTTCGGCGGTAGCCGTATTGATCTGACCTATAGCAGATCTGAACAGGATATGAATGAACAATTGTTTGAAACGGGCCTTCCAACACCTGCCATGATTCAAACCGAGTTAAGCAATATTACATTGGGGTATACCCTCAATTTTTGAGAAGGTCCTCAAAAAGACGCTCTTAACGGACGAGACTGAAGTGGCTACGTCGAAGGTTGGCGACCACAACTCCTGTGTCATTCGTATTAAATTCAAGCCGGAACCAATAATCTGAGGAAGGCAATGGCCGGTCATTAAATGTTCCATCCCATCCAATGGTGGTCTCATCTATTTGTTTCAGTAATTTCCCGTAGCGATCAAAAATATACACGACAGGGTCTGTCAGGGTTTCGATACCCAGAATATTCCAAGCGTCGTGAATCCCATCTCCGTTAGGGGTAAAGAATTTTGGGTAGCCAACCACCAGGAAGGGTATGGGATCTGTGATTCCGCATCCATTCTTGTCATTGATAATAAGGGAATTAAGACCTGGCGGGACATTAACAAGAACTGGAGAGTCCTGAAATTCACCGCCATTGATGGCATATTCGTACATGCTGTCTCCCGTGACAAATACCTCAACAATATTAGCATCAGCCAGATAATCAAGGACATCTACACGATCCAGGACAGGTACACCATAAAAAGTAATAAGAATATCATCTTCAATAACAAGAGCCTGGGTCGTTTGGATGGAGACAAAGTAGCGGCCGGAATCCGGACTGCTGACCGTAATTTCAGTGGCACTCGGACCTCCGGCCAGCACCTGGTCTATAACCCCGTCATCGTCAAAATCTACTGACCAGGTAACATATGCGATGTCCGGACCGGCGGGAGAATTCAGCGCGCTGAGGACAATATCCGGATCGCCCTCGCAGGCAACGATATCAAGACCGAGAAATTCATCTCTGAGCGTGCAATCGAGGGCATTGAGCTGGTCGTCATCGACAGACCTGCCCGTAAAGGTCAGGGAAAAAGGCTCCGGATCGCCGTCAAAGTTTGTATTGAAATTATTGATCAGCAGGTAATATATTTCTCCTGGTTGCACCTCCAGCCATTCATCGTAGGTATTCTGGCTCCCTTTTAAGAAGGGCATGCCTTCCTCTCCATTTACCGGATTCACACCGACCCCTGTCATATTTGAAGTATTTACTTCGTAGTTACAACGGATCGGTTGGGCAGTTCCATTGCTGATGCTGTTACAGTCCACATCCGGACCATAAAGGGCAAAATCATATTCCGCGGTAATCGTACCACTCCCGGATACCGGCATGGCCTCAATATCAAATCCAATCTGTCCTCCGGTTCCGGCCCTGAACACATACCAGGAGGTGTTGTGCTCAATATTGGCAGAACTGATACTTCCCTTCTCCAGGCAACCGGTCTGCCGGATCACCTCAGGATCGAAATCATCGATATCGCCGCCACCGTCAGTCATAGAAAAAATAGGAGCATCCGCACAAACCGGAATCGCACTCCTGCAATCGGGAGAATTCTGTGCACTTGCTCCCACGAGAAAAAGGAGCATGCAACACATGGAGCAAAAGTGTGTCCGCATAGTTGATTGGGGCTATAATCACCTATATAACTCCACGCGCTTTAATTTAGTATGTATTCCGGAGGAATTATGCGCCTCCGCGCGCCAGTGCAGATGCGGTCAGAAAATAGTAAACCCTACCTTTTCAAAGAAAAGTGGCTGTCCAGGTACCTTGCTTCCACCCTGATGCCACGCTCATCAACATAACTCAGCTTGAACCAATAATCTGTTGACGGAAGAAGCCTGCCATTATAGGTCCCGTCCCAGCCCTGACTATCGGGTTGTAGTTCCTTTAATAATTTTCCGAACCGGTCATAGAGATGTACGACAGGACGGGAAAGATTCGAGATCCCGACAATATTCCATTGATCGTTCGTACCGTCCCCGTTAGGGGTAAAGAACTTAGGGAAACCTACCACGAGGATTTGTTCCGAGACACTTCCGCAACCTCTAGGATCATTTACTGTAAGTCTATGACTTCCAGGGGCGACGTCCCTGAAAATACCAGTAGTCTGAAAAGGGCCTTCATCCAGTTGGTATTCGAGACCAGTGGAATTATGGGCAACTACCTCAACCGTGTTCGTGTTCCTTACATCCTCAATAATGATATCGTCTATTTCAGGCGCTTCAGAGAATACAACGATAATGTTCAGCGAGGTACCGCATGTCAAACCTCCGGGGCCGGTTCTTAAAGCCGTCAGGGTGTAGGATCCAGGGGTTGTTACAAAGATGGAAGAGGTCTGCTCCCCGCTATTCCAGGAGTAGCTTATATCAGGATCAGGCGCAAGTTCCCCAATAAGAACACCAGCTTCCTGCCCGCAAAAGAATACTTCGGCAGGTAAATTAAGGATTGGTGTTTCCCCAACACGCATTTCAAAATGTTCTGAAACATCAAAGCATGCTTCATTCTGAACTGATGCAGTGCGTATATATAAGATCACGGAGCCCATAGACAGAGGATAATCAAGTGTGACCGGATTGATTCCGTTGGCTGCCTCTGACTGGGAGCGGTGAAAACTGACCAGTACTTCAGTACTGTTTTGAGATCCCAGGGCCTCTGAAACCTTGCCTGAAAGGTTAAAATTACCGCCACTGTCGCATATGATTTCATCTGATACTTTATAGGTCACAGGAGCGACGGTAAAGCCAATCTGGACATCACTGATGATAACATTTGATGTAATTGTCAGGACTTCTACGCGGTAAATTCCTGAGGTGATTGCCTGTAAAGTAGGGCCTGTTTCTGCGGGAAGGAGTTGAAATCCTGCACCGCTATCCATGTACCAGGTATAACTCTGGGCATTCGAAGTCGTTGCGTTCAAAATCACATCGTCATTGGTACATGCCGCCAAGGGCGGTCCCAAAAGATTGCTTACGATTGAACAATCCAGCGCATCCTGTGGATTGGTAACAAATATTTCTCCTGAAAACTGTATAGAAAATCCGGAGGTCGTATTTGTGAAGTTGTTTATCAGGAGGTAATAGTCTTCTCCAGGGGTGACTTGTAACCAGTCTTCATAGAGAACACTGCCAAGGTCACCCGTTGGTTCCTGACCTACGCCCATGAATGCCTTTTGGTCCTGATTATCAAAAAAGTTACAGCGAACCGGTTCGCCAAGATTCCCGCAGTCACTCGCCATATAAAGCGCAAAGTCCCAGTCCTCAGACGTGTCAAAACTTATATTGAATCCCAATTGCCCGGAGGCACCAGTCCGAAAACGATACCAGGCTGAGTTTGACTCAATAACCCCTGTGATGGTTTGTTCCAGGCATCCGCTGTTTTGATCTCCGTTAAAATCATCGACGCCGTAACCCTGTGTTCCGGCATTCACGGGGGTATTATTACAGATGGGTATGGCGTTGATACAATCATACGCAACCTGCCCATAAAGGCAGTCACCCCACATGATGAGCGTGCATATAAAAAGAATCCATCGCGTCATAGGAAGACGTAAAATTTGGAAAGTATAAAATTAGTCGGAAGGTTTACTTAACACTAATTTATGTTGTGTAACTCCCCAAACAGATCGTTAAGTTGCATATAATGTATATCTTTGAACGAGCCATAAGACAAGTGAATATGAAACTTGACCGAACATTGGAGGGGCATTTTGAAGCCATGGGAAATGACCATGTTTCCTCTTCCGAAGAAACACCCTTGAGAGAGGATGCCTTTGTTCTCGCTGACAATGAAAAAATCAGGATCATCAGGGATAATATTAAGGAGATCATGCATACCCTGGGTCTGGACCTGGAGGATGACAGTCTTCGTGGTACTCCGGACCGGGTGGCAAAAATGTACGTGAATGAAATTTTCGGGGGATTGCATCCGAAAAACAGACCCAAATCCTCCACTTTCAAGAACAAGTACAAATACGGGGAAATGCTGGTGGAAAAAAATATCATTGTTTACTCCACCTGTGAGCATCACTTACTGCCCATTGTCGGCAAAGCACATATCGCCTACATCTCCGACGGTACCGTAGTAGGTCTGTCCAAGATGAATCGAATAGTGGATTATTATGCAAGAAGACCGCAGGTTCAGGAGCGTATGAATAT
>JBGTMS010000153.1:0-10758 GCA_041743425.1 Zeaxanthinibacter sp.
CCAAGGAAAAAAAACACGAATATTAGCCGCGCAAAAGTTTTCATAATTAATTGGTTTGTATAAATTTGTCGTCCTGCTATATTTTAACTCCAAAAGGTTTAAAATAGTATATTCAGCAAAGGTTTTAATCCATTATGATACAGCGCCTTCTTGTCACAATCATGGTATTGTTGAGCCTAACATTAGAAGCACAAGAGGTGATACTTCCGCCTGACTTCAGACAGCATAACCTTACCGAATACAATTCAAGTCTCCTCAGTCCGGTCTTTTCCTCTGACCGGAACAATCCGCAGTCGGTAGCTTTATGGACGCGCTGGCAGTGGCAATCCATAGATGCTGATCCTACGACGCTATTTCTCAATTATACAAGGCGATTAAATGAGGAATCAACGGCCGCGGCGGGCTACTTTCAGCATAATACGGGGTCTTTCCTCATGACGGGTGGAATCCTTAACTACGCCTACACCCTCGAATTGAAATCGGATGCCCAAATTGCGTTCGGATTAAATATTTTGGGGTACTCCAAAACACTGGCCGATGAACGCTTTCAGCCCGATCCTAATGTGGGATTGCCGCCGCTTGACGATTCCAGCAGCTTTATCATGCAGCTCGCTCCGGCCCTTAGATTTAAGATCAATAAGTTTAGTATTGGTATTTCTGCCGAGAATCTCATCGATTATAATTTTTCAACCAGTGAAAAGGAAACCCAGCCCACCATGAAAACCTACATCGGAATGGCGAGTTACGCGATTCCTATTTCTTCCAATGCTGAACTTCAGCCTACAGTATATCTCAAAACGATTCCGGAATTTGACAATCAGATTGGGTTCAGCGCGCTTTATACTACCCCAAAATACTGGTTGCAGGGAGGGTATAACAATTTTTACGGATTTTCCGGTGGAGCCGGCGGCAGGTTTTTTAAAAGACTTTCAATAGGAGCTCTGATGGAATTCGGCGCGGATGCTTCCCTGGATGGGCTGGATCCTTCAATAGAGTTAGTAACGGCCTATAAACTAGGGTCCACAGGGGAGGAGGAGCCGGTAGAGGCTGTAACTGAAAAAGAGCAGGAGTTAGTGCCCGAAGAACAGGATGAAGATGCACCAACTGAAGAAATAGCCGAACCTGAGATGACACCGCAGGAAATCAGGGCAGCACAGCGGGCTAAGAAGTTGCAGGAAAGGGAAGATGCAAAACGATTGGTGCAACAGGCCCGTGATTCAGTAGCGGCAGCCAAAGAAACCGATTACAGGGAATCAGAGGCCATAGAACAACAGAGGCTTTTAGACTCCATTGCTGCCGTCAAACGGGAAGAAGCCATTGCGGCAAGGGAAAAGGCACAAGATTCCGTGAACCGGATCAAAGCCAAAATTGTTCCCGATACAACTATGGTAAAAGATCAGGTTGCAGATACGGTTATCGTGAAGGAGGAAGTTGCCGTACAGCCAAGGAAAGGGGAGAAGTATGAGGAAACAAAGACAGTAGATGGATTGCAGCCGGGATACTATCTTATTGCAAACGTATTTGCCACGAAGAATTACTTTGATAAATTTATGAAGACGCTTACCGCCAAGGGGCTTCAGCCGAAATCCTTCTTCCGGAGTAAGAATAATTTGAATTACGTCTACCTTGAGAGATACAATACCCTTACGGAGGCCCGCAATGCCATTGACAATAAATTAGGAGGGAAATATCCGGACCAGGTCTGGATTTTCAGGGTGGTAGGAAAATAGTATCAGGCTTTGAGTTCCTTTCGAACCAGCAATTCTATGTAGGCCACGGTATTAAGCAGGTACTTTCTGTCTTGCGTCATGGTTGACATGGCTACTGCACCCTGCAACATAGTATATAATTGTTTTGCGAACTGCAATGGAGTTACAGGCAACTTCAATTCATTGTTGTGAACTCCCTTTTCAAGTACTGCTGCGATTTTACCTTCCAGAGTTCGGATCATCTCCCTGGCTGCTGCCGACAAAATGGGCAGATTGTCACGGCTATCAATGGCGGTATTCAGGATTGGACATCCCCCCAACGGAGCAATGAATTCGTCATAATGCCTGAAGAAATCGGTTAGAACATACAATTTTTCAAGTGCCGTACCCGGACTTTCCAGTTTTTCACTGACAGCCTCTAAAAGGAGTTTGCTATGATATTCAAAGGCAGCCATTGCGAGTGCCTCCTTATTCTCGAAATTGCCATATAAGGCCCCTTTTGTGAGCCCGGTAGCCGCGGTCAGGTCGCTCATGCTGGTACCGGCATAACCATGTCTGTTAAAAACCGGGGCGATTTTCTCAATGATGAATGCTTTGGTTCTTTCGGCTTTGGTTGGCATTATGAAGCTATTTTATACGAATATAGAAAATCTATTACCTGTCAGGATTATATATTAATAAAAAAACGTTCCCGAAAAAGATCGGGAACGTGGCATGCTCAGGAGCTGTAGATCCTTACTTTACAAGCTCACTTTGATTCCTGAATACTAACCCCTCATCAAAAGAATCTATCAGAACTATACTTTCCGACTTTACCGTACCAGCTAATAATTCTCTCGACAATTCATTAAGGATTTCTTTCTGAATGATGCGCTTTATTGGTCTGGCACCATATTGTGGATCATAACCTTTTTCCGTAAGGAAGGCGATTGCCTCATCCGTCGCGTCAATTACAATATGTTGCTTCGCGAGCAATTTCTTTAACTGTTCCAACTGTAGCCGTACGATGGCGGTAATATCCTCTTTATTGAGCGGGGTAAACATGATGATATCATCAATCCGGTTGAGAAACTCAGGTCGAATTGTCTTTCTGAGCAATCCGAGTACTTCTACCCTTGCAGTTTCCGTAGCACTGTAGATATCCGAACTATCCTCAAAGTGTTCCTGGATGATATGACTTCCCAAATTGCTGGTCATTATGATAATCGTATTCTTGAAATCTGCAACCCTGCCTTTGTTATCAGTAAGTCTCCCTTCATCAAGCACCTGCAGTAACAGATTGAAAGTATCATGATGGGCCTTTTCTATCTCATCCAGCAGCACCACTGAATATGGCCTGCGTCTGACGGCCTCAGTCAGTTGCCCGCCTTCGTCATATCCGACATAACCCGGAGGAGCTCCCACAAGCCTGCTTATCGAATGACGCTCCTGGTATTCACTCATATCAATGCGAGTCATTGCATTTTCATCATCAAAGAGATAAGAGGCAAGCGTTTTGGCCAATTCAGTTTTCCCAACTCCGGTACTTCCCAAGAATAAAAAGGATCCTATGGGTCGTTTGGCATCCTGCAAGCCTGCCCTGTTGCGTCGGATGGCGTCAGAGACAGCAGCGATGGCTTCATTTTGACCAATAACCCTTTTGTGCAGGACGGTTTCAAGATTCAGAAGTTTCTCACGCTCGCTTTGAAGCATTTTTGTTACAGGGATACCTGTCCATTTTGCGACCACTTCAGCTATATCTTCGGAAGTCACTTCTTCTTTGATCAAAGTGCCTTTGTGCTGCTGCTCGGAAAGCTCCTTTTGAAGGAGCTCAAGATGTGCCTGGGATTCTTTTATTTTACCATACCGCAACTCGGCAACCTTTCCATACTCCCCGTTCCGTTCAGCACGTTCAGCCTCCAGTGTATAGTTGTGAATTTCCTGCTTCGTCTTCTGAATAGAATCGACGACCGATTTTTCACTTTCCCATTGTGCAAAGATTTCATTCCTCTCTTCGCGAACATTTGCAAGGTCTACATTGAGCGAACCGAGACGGGCTTTATCATCTTCCCTTTTTATTGCGGCAATTTCAATTTCCAATTGTGTGATTCTACGATCCAGGACATCCAGCTCTTCCGGTTTTGAGTTGATCTCCATGCGGAGTTTGGCTGCTGCCTCGTCCATAAGATCGATGGCTTTATCCGGCAAGAAGCGGTTGGTGATATAGCGTTGTGAAAGCTCAACTGCAGCAATTACGGCTTCATCCTTGATCCGCACCTTGTGATGCTCTTCATATTTTTCCTTAATGCCCCGAAGGATGGAAATGGCACTTTCCGTATCCGGCTCATCTACCATCACTTTCTGGAACCTTCTTTCAAGGGCCTTGTCTTTTTCAAAATATTTCTGATATTCATCTAATGTGGTTGCACCTATTGCTCTCAGTTCTCCCCGCGCCAGAGCCGGTTTCAAGATATTTGCCGCATCCATAGCCCCCTGACCGCCTCCGGCGCCCACCAGGGTATGTATTTCATCAATGAACAACACGATGGCTCCATCCGAGGTAGTGACTTCCTTGATAACAGCTTTCAGGCGTTCCTCAAACTCTCCTTTGTACTTTGCTCCGGCAATAAGCGCCCCCATATCGAGAGAATAGATAATCTTTTCCTTGAGATTCTCCGGAACGTCCCCTTGGATGATCCTATGGGCAAGGCCCTCGGCAATTGCTGTTTTTCCGGTACCCGGTTCGCCAACCAGCATTGGGTTATTTTTGGTCCTTCTGGATAAAATCTGAAGGATCCTTCGAATTTCCTCATCCCGGCCGATAACCGGATCAAGTTTTCCACTGTCAGCCAATTCATTTAGATTCCTGGCATATTTGGAAAGAGAATTATAGGTCTCTTCCGCACTGTGTGATGTCACTTTCCCCCCTTTCCGCAGTTCTTCTATGGCCAGTTTCAACTCTTTCTCACTAACCCCCTGGTCCTTTAATATTTGCGAAATCTTACTTTTGGATTTAAAAATAGCCATCAGCAGATGTTCAATGGAAACATACTCATCCTCCATTTTTTTGGCAATGGTATTGGCCTCATTAAGGGTGCGTCCAGTTTCTGCTGAAATCATGGTATCCCCGCCCGAAACTTTGGGATAGCGTTCCAGTTCTTTTTCCAGAATCTGGCTGACCATTGCAATATTGACCTGCAATTTCTTTAGTATAAAAGGCAATACATTGTCATCAATCTCTAAAATGGCTTTGAAGAGATGTTCGTTCTCCACTTGCTGATTATCCAGGCCATGGGCAACTTGTTGGGCCTGTTGAATCGCCTCCTGAGATTTGATCGTAAAATTATTTATATTCATCTGTGTATCTTTGTTTTGGAATCGTACTTTATAAACCAGGTTTCAAGAATCTTACCAATCTGAAACTTCCGACAAAATGTCTATATATCATTCAGAATATGCGACATAAAGTCAGCGGATCCAGTATAAATTAATAAACGAAGCAAACAAGCGGAAAAATGGGTTTATTTGATGACATGTTTCGGAAAAAAAAGACCGAAGTTGAATCGCATAAAAAAGCGGGCATGTGGACACCCTTGGAAACCTCTGATCAGCTGGAGCGACTGCACGAATTATCGGTGGAGCGTCCTCAGCTCATCTTTAAGCATTCCACGCGCTGTGGCATCAGCAGGATGGTTATGAATCTTTTTCGTGAGCGTTACGAATTTCCGGAAAATGCGGCGGACCTGCATTACCTCGACATCTTTAATTACAGAGCTATATCTGATGAGGTGGCTAGAAAGTATGGAATTCCACATCAGTCTCCCCAGCTTTTAGTAATTCGCAACAGGGATGTAATAGCTCACGATTCACATGGGGGCATCAATGAGATGAACCTATCCACCTACTTATAAAAAAACCCGGCTGTCGGGCCGAGTGTATCCTGAGGTTTGCGATTATCTGAATTTCTGTTGTACCAGAATATTTTTAAGCCTTAGTTTCAGATCTTCTCCGGCATCATATACCATTTGTTCATTACTTGGGAAGGGAACGGCTCTGACGTTTAGATAGGCGATGAGATCATTGTCAAGTGCTCTCTTGTCACCATCGTAACTGGCATAAATATGTTGGAAAACAAATTCACTGCTCAGTGGATAAGAGTTCAGTTGCTGCCTGGTCTCCAAATCTGTATATCGTACGTTTCCTGTGACCTGCGCAGATTTATGCTGTGTAAACTGATAAAAGCTACAAGTGACAGTTTTAAAATTATCTACCTGTATTTTATTGCCCAGGCTGTCCTTCACCACATTTCCGTCATTGTCGTACAGATATTTATAGCCGTCCTTAATTTGCTTTTCCTTTACCAGTTGCTTTTCCTGAATTTGCTCCGGTGAAATAAGTATATCCTTGAAGGAAACTTCCATTTGATACTGGTATTTGATATTTTCTAAAGGATTTGTGTGGTATTGCGTCCACTGATCTTCCAGGCCATAGGTATTAAAATTTAATAATTCATCGGCCAGTCTTTGCGGCAGAATTTTTTCTGTATCATTCACAACCTGAACTTTTACATAATCCAGCCCCTTGGCATAAGCTTCTTCCATTTTTTGTTTGGTATCAGCATATCCGGGGTTGATTTCGTTCAGATACTGGAAATCATCGTACGCCTTTCTGTAGTCATATTTCCCGGAAGCTTCCTTAAGGAGGTCGGATGCATGGGCGTATAAATATTCCGATAGCCTGGTTTTTGCAAGTACAATATCATTGTCGTAATTGATAAAGCTAAAAATGGCATTCCGGTTCTCATCAAAAATTTGAAGAGGCAGGAGAGGACGAATACGCTCCTGAATATCTTTAAGCGTGGTATAAGTAGTATATATTGCTTCATAATTAGCCGGATTTCCATCCTTCTCCAGGAAGGCAATATGCTCTACTTCCCGAGCTGTATTTTTCTTGAAGGCCTCCTCAAGCAGTTGAATATAAGGCTGGTTATTTTTTTTGCTCTTATTATCTGCAATTTCATAGAGGGCCTTGTTAATGGCATTTGTGTAGTTGCCTGTATTGAGAGCCTCCTGGGTTTTTTTAACTCCTCCGCAGGCAAATACAAGAATCAAGGCAAAAATAGAAAGTAGTGATTTTTCCATGACGCAATATTAAGTGGTTTGGTATGGGAAGTCCAATAGCTGTGCCAAAAGACGCCACAACCATAACGAAAAACGGCGAAGTGTAGTATATTAACGGGGAATCGACTTATTTCAGGCCAATCCCTGAGCTTTGGGCAGTAGTGCGGGCAGCAACTTAGTAGTTACTTCGCCAAAGCCTATACGGAATCCTTCTTTCCGGCAATATCCCAGAAAGGTAACGGTGTCATTATCTTCAATATCCGTTCTAGTTTCTCCGTTTGAGAGAGGGATAGGTTGCGTACCCTGCCAGGCCAGCTCCAGCATGGAACCGTAAGAATCAGGGGTAGGTCCGGAAATGGTTCCACTTCCCATAAGATCTCCGCTGTTCACTTTACACCCGTTCACCGTATGATGTGCCAGTTGCTGAGCCATGGTCCAGTACATATATTTAAAATTCGATTTTGATACAGTGGTGGGTTCTCCATTTTCAGGTGTAATAGATACTTCCAGATGTATATCATAGCTCTGTGGACCTGAGCGTTTCAGATAGGGGAGTGGCGGTGGATCTTGTTCCGGGCTCGGCACTTTAAAAGGTTTTAATGCATCCAGGGTTACAATCCATGGTGAAATTGAGGAAGCAAAATTCTTGGAAAGAAAGGGACCAAGGGGAACATATTCCCAACGCTGGATATCACGCGCGCTCCAGTCATTGAAAAGTACGAGACCAAAAATATAATCCTCAGCCTCCTCAACAGGGATAGATTCTCCCAGTACGTTGGCATCTGTGGTTATAAAGGCGAGTTCGAGTTCAAAGTCGACCATGGCTGAGGGCCCGAACACGGGCTCGGTGGCGCCTTTTGGGAGTGTTTGTCCATAAGGTCTTCTGACGGGTGTGCCGCTGGGGATAATGGTAGAACTGCGCCCGTGATAGCCTACAGGAATATGTTGCCAGTTTGGTAAAAGGGCATTTTCCGGATCCCGGAACATGGTGCCGATGTTGGTAGCGTGCTCCCGGCTGGAATAAAAGTCGGTGTAATCTCCGATCTGAACCGGCAATTGCATCTCAATTTCATCCATTGTAAACAATACGATTTTCTGATGTTCGCTATGGTTCTTCAGTTCCTCATTTGAGATATCAAAAACCTCACTGATCCTGTTTCTAACAAGACGCCATGTTTTTTTACCATCGGATATAAAGTCGTTCAAGGTGTCCTGCAGGAAGATATCATCCGTAAGGGGGATGTCCTTAAAATACCCCAACTGATGCAAGGCTCCCAGATCTATGGCATGGTCTCCTATTCGGGTACCGATGGTAATGATATCATCTCTGGTCAGAAATACGCCAAACGGAATATTCTGGATAGGAAAATCGGAATTCTCAGGAACAGGCAGCCAGGACTTTTTTGAGGGGTCATTTGTTTTTAGAGGCATCTTTTTTGTTGGGCTTTGTTTAATAAAATCACGATCAAATATATTATTTTCTGGTAATTAACTATGGGCAATTTGTACTTTTACGCTTCATTTAACAGGAATAACAGTTTTATGCAGCGAGACCATCAGATATTTGATCTTATCAGTGCTGAGAAAAGAAGACAGATCCAGGGAATTGAGCTTATTGCTTCTGAGAATTTTACAAGTCCGGCAGTAATGGAAGCCGCGGGATCAGTCTTGACCAACAAGTATGCGGAAGGTTATCCCGGTAAACGTTATTATGGGGGCTGCGAGGTGGTCGACCAGATAGAACAACTTGCCATTGACAGGGGCAGGGAACTATTCGGTGCCGCCTATGCAAATGTGCAGCCTCACTCCGGGTCCCAGGCTAATGCCGCCGTTTACCAGGCATGCCTCCAACCAGGGGATACCATTCTTGGATTCGACCTGTCGCACGGGGGTCACCTCACTCATGGCTCCCCGGTAAATTTTTCAGGTAAACTGTATAACCCCGTTTTTTACGGAGTAGATGCAGAAAGCGGGTTGATTGATTATGACAAGATCCATGAGATAGCCCAACGGGCCAAACCAAAGATGATCGTTGCCGGAGCTTCTGCGTATTCCCGCGATATGGATTTTAAGAAGTTCAGGCAAGTAGCTGATGATGTCAATGCTTTATTATTTGCAGATATTGCACATCCCGCAGGTTTGATCGCCAAAGGAATATTGAATGATCCGATGCCACATTGCCATATTGTTACCACCACCACCCATAAAACATTACGGGGGCCTAGAGGAGGGATGATCCTTATGGGAGCTGATTTTGAGAATCCCTTTGGACTAAAATTAAAAAACGGGAATTTAAAAATGATGTCCACGCTCCTGGATTTGGCAGTTTTTCCCGGAAACCAGGGCGGTCCATTGGAGCATATTATCGCCGCAAAGGCCATTGCTTTCGGGGAGGCGTTGGATGACGCGTTTCTGGATTATATGCTACAAGTGCAGAAAAATGCGGCGGCCATGGCCAATGCTTTTGTCGCGAAGGATTACCAGATTATTTCTGGAGGCACAGATAATCATATGATGCTGATAGATCTTCGAAATAAAGGAATAACGGGGAAGCAGGCGGAACAGGTTTTAGTCAATGCGGATATAACCGCCAATAAAAATATGGTGCCCTTTGATGATAAATCTCCTTTCATAACCTCAGGTATCAGGTTTGGCACAGCAGCTATTACTACCAGAGGATTAAAGGAAAAGGACATGGCCGTCATTGTTGATTTCGTAGATTCTGTACTAATGGAACCTGATAACGGGAAGGTAATTGAAAGAGTAAGAGGAGAGGTGAATGTATGGATGAATAAACAACCCCTGTTTGAATATTAAAAAGCCGTAAATGGAAAACCAATAGCCCTAATTATTGGTCTTCCATTATAAATCAGTGATTGAGTAAATATAAGTCGCCTGAAATAATAGATTTTTTACTCAGATCATAGATCACGGCATCATCTTCAGAATCAAAATACAGACCCCAGAAATTGAAATAATCAACTTTGCAATTGTCTTCGGTCTTGATTTTTGATAAGGTAGGTATATTTTTTTCCCATCGTCCATCTTCAAATACAGGGATATAAATCTCAAAGGGAGTTTCTGAAAGTCCCCTGGTAAAATGGACATAGTTTTCGGCAATGGTATTTAGTATATTGCCCAATTGGTCTTCTATACTGCTGGCATAAATTTTCTTTATAACAATAGAAGAATCGTTGAGAAAAAGAGCAAATTCCTCCACATCAATCGCCATGTTATTCCGCGATTGTAATCTGGTAAATGCCTTGGTAAAGGATACCGCCTTATAATCAGTTTGCCTCGTGATTTTAGTGTCTCCCCAAATGCCTTTTTGAAGATGGAACAATACCTCGACAAGGTCAAAATTGCATTCCATCTCCACGACGAGCCTGCCCTGGCTGTTATCAGGGCTGCAATTCCGAATAGTAACCTTAGAAAAATACGCCCTTTCAAGACATCTCTTAAATTCACCCAACCCATTCAGCTTAGGATCGTCGTCAAGATGCAAATGCAAGTTCGTATTAAAACTATCTAAATGTATTGGCATACCACGTTGCAGGTTATATCATCGTCTTATCCAAAATTAGTTCTTATAAATCGAAAATTGTTATATTAAAACCTTATAATAATTATGGTTTTCTCTTATATAATTGAGGACAAAGATGTTACTGCCTATGACTTAGGCACTTTTTCGATCAACGGATGGCTAAAGAAATCCCCGGTTTCTGGATTCCTCAATAAGTGCCTGATCATTTTGTTTTTCCACACCAAACAAAGTTTTCAGGTGTCTTTTTCTGTTTTCAATTCCAGGCAGGGAAAGAGAAACATAATTCACCATATCCTTTGTTTTTGTTCCAATGGACAGATAGTATAAAATTTTCCGGTCATTGTCGTCCAGGTTAATATCGGTGGACATTTTTTTTCGAATGGCTGCAAGGGCTTTTTGAGTATAG
>JBGTMS010000154.1:0-32786 GCA_041743425.1 Zeaxanthinibacter sp.
GGAGGAAATATTAAGGGGGGCATTAACGTAAACCTGAATGAATCCAGTAACGTATTTGTCAACGCGGGCTATTATACGAAACAACCTTTATTTGACGCGGTCTATATCAACTTTGTCAATGACCTGAACCCGGATCTTAGAAATGAGAAAATACTGGGTTTTGAGGCCGGATATGGATTGAATCTGGGAGACTTCAGAACAAAAATCAACATCTACAGGACTTCCTGGAAAGATCGCTTTGTAACAATTGGGATTGAGGATAACGGGGTGGCGAATATTTCGGGGGTAGAACAAGTACACAAGGGTCTTGAAATAGAAACGGATTACAAGGCTTCTGAGAGTGTGAGTTTCCGTGGGATGTTATCCATAGGAGATTGGGGGTATGCGGGTAATGTTTCCGGGAGGGCATTTGATGACAGTCAGAACTTTATAAGGGAGGTGACCCTCTTCCTGGACGATGTTAAGGTTGGGGATGCAGCACAATTCACATCCAATCTTGAAATGATTCTGCGCCCGGTGGAGGATCTGAAATTAAGCGCCAGTTGGTTCACCGCATCAAGACTTTATGCTTTTCTGCAGGTCGAAGATTTTGACAGTCCTGACAATGACGGATCTTTACGACTTCCAACTTATAACCTTTTTGATGCCGGGGCGTATTACACTTTCAAATTTGGTGCCGCTCAATCTATCGGCCTGGCAGTAAACGTGTATAATTTGTTTAATACGGAATATATTGCAGAATCCCTGAGCAATACCTTTGCAGACGGATCGAACCCTACTTATAATGGAATTGACGTAAGTAATAAGGCTTTCTTTGGTTTCGGAAGAACATGGAATGCCGGCATTCGCTATTCTTTTTAAGCATCAGCAGATTTGCAGCCTAAGAACCCTGATGTACCATCAGGGTTTTTTTGTGCGCGGAAGTATTATTTTAATTGTCTAAATTAGCTGCTGTGGAAACGATTCAGACGGTTCATTCCTATCTCGCTTATTTGGTACTTGCTATGCTTTTTTTAGCGGTCGCCAACGCAATAAATGGGCTTACAGGCAATAAAATGTTTACCCTTGAGAAGGATTTCAGGATTTCACTTTTTACACTCATTCTGGCCCATTGCCAGTTGGTGGTAGGACTTTTGTTATATTTTGTGTCTTCCAACGGCTTTAAAGCGTTGCGTGAATTCGGCATGGGCGGTCTGAATGCTGCCGCCCGACTTCTGGCAGTAGAGCATCCGCTGATCAATATTATTGCCATTGTGCTGATCACGGTGGGTTGGTCCCGACATAAAAAATTCATGGAGGCCAGAAAGAAATTTAAAAGTATAGCTATTTTCTACGGGCTGGGTCTTGTGCTTATAATGAGCAGGATTCCCTGGGGCCAATGGTTTGCATGAAAATGAACTGATCAGGAAGGCTTTTTCTTTCGGAGGGAGCGATCCGATCATCAACTGTAATGAAATGAAGTTAATAAAAAACCAGGTATGTTACATATGACCAGAATAAACAGCATCTTGCTTGTTCTTTTCGCGTTGGGCTCTCAGGCCCAGGAAATTTCTCTTTTCAATGGCGTTGACTTGTCAGGATGGACCATTTATGGTACTGAAAAATGGTACGTTGAGGACGGTTTGCTGATTTGTGAGAGCGGGCCGAATAAACAATATGGCTATCTGGCAACGGACAAGCACTTTAAGGACTTTGAATTATCATTGGAGTTTTTACAGGAGGCAGATGGAAACAGTGGTGTTTTTGTCCGTTCTACTGTCGATGGAACTACCGTGAGCGGATGGCAGGTGGAAGTCGCGCCGGCAGGAATGCATACCGGTGGGGTTTATGAGTCCTACGGAAGGGGATGGTTGATAAAACCGGAGGCAGATAAGGAGAAAGTTCTGAAATCGGGTCAGTGGAATACACTCAAGATAAGGCTAAGTGGCGATCGGCTCATTTCCTGGCTGAACGGGGTGGAAATGGTTTCGATTACGGATGAAAAGATCGGGGCCGGAGAGGGATCTATTGCACTTCAAATTCATGACGGGGGCGGTATTAGGGTAAAGTGGCGTAATATTCAACTTTCTTTGCCACAGTAGTATGTCTCTTATAGCGGATTTTTTGTTTCTCAGGAAATTCAGGCAATCAGCTTCAGCGGGGTGATTCCGCCCGCCCTGTCTCTACCTTTCTGATAAAATAGGCGTACACCGGAAAATGATCGCTGTAACCCGCCGTATAATTACCATTGGCGTAAGTTCTGAGCGGATAACCCTTAAAATTTCCCGAAGAGGTAACAATTTCTTGTGGCTTGTGGATCGCTACCTTCCAGAAGGTATATGAATTTGTGGCAGCATAAAGAAAAGCAGCAGTGAAAAAGATCTGATCAAACAAGCTCCATTGATCCCTGTAGGCCAATGAACCCTCGCCGCGCCTGTATAGTTTCTCCATTGGATTAAATAGATCTCCAGGCATTACATCCATTGGATTCCCCCTGAGCTTTAATACATTTTTAAGACTCGTATCTGTGGGGTTATCATTGAAATCGCCCATGCTTATGATTTTAGGGGACGCATAGAGGTGGCTAATGGAATCAATGATTTTTCTATTGAGTTCGGCGGCCGCCATCCGGGCCGGCCTGCTTCGTATTTCTCCCCCGCTGCGTGACGGCCAGTGATTGATTATCATATGAATCAGTTCATCATCAAGCAAGCCTGTTACCACTAATTGGTCCCTTGTATAATTTCTTTCCCCGTCATCATTGAACAACAACAATCTGCGGCTTTGAAAGGCAATAGGGATAAATGAGGCGCTTTTATAAAGCAAAGCAACGTCAATTCCGCGTTCGTCCGGGGAATCAAAATGCAGAATTCTGTAATCCGCTCCACGCAAAGACGGGTGCCTTAAAAGATCTTCCAGTACCTTTTGGTTCTCGACCTCACATAGTCCGATCAGATCCGGAGACGATGCCATAAAATTATGTCCAATTGCAGATAGTACTTCCGCAATGACTTTGATCTTATTGTTGTACCGCACCTCCGTCCATTGATCTTTACCATCAGGCGTCCGCTCATCGTCGTATACAAGCGAATCATTTACGGTATCAAAAAGGTTCTCAACATTATAGAAGGCCACCGTCCTAAACTGATAAAACTGAGGCGACTGTTCCCTGCCCTGAGTATAACCCGATCCTGCGTTAAAAAGTAAAAGGCAGTAAATAACACGATTGATCGCCGCCATTTGTTCTAATGTATGAAACAACAAACCTACTTTAAGGATATGCAAGGAGCTTGCAGCCCACCCTCTTAGTTTCGCCCCATGATATTCCTGGAACCAATCGCACAATGATATCCCTATGATCTTAAAGGAAGTACTGACTGCGGCATCCCTGCTTTTTTTAAATCAACTGCTCTCAGGGCAGGATACACGAATTATTGGACAGGTGGCAGAAATGCTTAGCCAAACACCGTTGGAGGGCATCTCGATTTCTGTCAGTGGCTCTGATTCTGAAGGTGTCACTGACGGCACCGGGCGATTTATTTTGACCCTAGCACGTCAGGGAGAAGATGTGCTGGCCATCGGGAGTGCGGACTATATCCTGAAGCGTATCCCCGTCCGGCTTGAAGGAGGCGAATTGGATCTTGGGCTGATATTGCTGGAGCAGGACCATGTGAAGGAGCAATCTGTTCAATTTATCGCCCTCTCCTCGGATGACTTGAGCGAAGAGGAAGCCGGAAGCTCAGAACTGCTGCAGTCAACCAGGGATATCTTTCTGAACCGGGTAGCGTTTGATTTTGGTCAGGCCTTTTTTCGTGTACGCGGGTATGACCCTGCCCAGGGAGTCGTCCTATTAAATGGCATCCCTATGAATAAGTTCAGGGACGGACGACCACAATGGAATAACTGGGGGGGCTTAAATGACGTTACCCGAAACCAACAGCTCGCCTACGGACTTCAGCCTTCCGAATGGAGTTTTGGAGGCTTGCTGGGAACAACTCAGATAGAGATGAGCCCTGCCTCACTCCGGCCTGGCAGCCGGGTATCTGTCGCTTCTTCTAACAGGGGATATGCTACCAGGTTCATGGGCACACACGGTTCAGGAAAGGGCATGAATGATTTGGCTTATGCGTTTTCTGCTTCCCGGAGATGGGCCGGGGACGGATATATCAGCGGAACATTTTACGACGCCTATTCCGTATATGCCGGATTGGAGTATGATATCAGAGAAAGTCACAGGATTCGTCTTACCGGCATCCTTGCGGCAACGCGCAGAGGGATGTCATCTGCAATGACACAGGAAGTTTTTGAACTGCAGGGAAACCGGTATAATGCAAACTGGGGATGGCAGGATGGACATACCCGCAATTCCAGGATACGGCAGATTCGGGAACCACTTTTCATAATGGATCATACTTATACGGATTCCGGGCTTACCATACACAGTGGTTTGGCCTATCAGTTTGGAAGTCAGACCATGAGTAGGGTTTCCTATTTCAATGCCCCCAATCCCGACCCATCCTATTACCGGAATTTACCGAGCTATTACATTAATAGCCCACTGGGCGCCAATTTCCACGGAGCGCAGTTGGCTGCCAAGGGCTTCCTCACAAATCCGCAGATAGACTGGTCACGGTTATATGATGCAAATCGATCCAAAGGGCAGGAAGGAATCGCATCCTATCTCCTAACCGAAGACGGTAATACTGACCATGAATTGACGCTTACCACAGTAGCCAATATCCATATTACCAAGGATCTCCGGATGGATGCAGGTCTTCTGTATAAAAGTCTTAATTCCAATAATTACTCGCGCATTACGGACTTGCTTGGTGCCGGCTTTCACGTTGATGTTGATCCTTTTACCAATACTCAAAATGATTTGAAAGGCCCGGTCGAAAAGGGAGCAAATGACATCATTTCATATCATTACCACCTGAATGCCGGCAAACAACAAGGCTTTTTACAACTCTATTATACAAAAGCTGGTTGGAAGGCCTTTTTTTCCGCGGAATACGGTGTCACTTGGTATCAGAGAAACGGAATGTTTATGAACGAACGTTTTCCCGGGAGTTCCTTTGGAAAAAGTGAAAAAGTAAGCTTTTCAGCCATGGGCGTAAAAGCCGGTCTTACCTACAGACTTTCGGGGCGACACTGGCTTGAGTTACAGGTTGCGAATCTGAAGAAGCCTCCTCAATTGCAACATGTTTTTATTAATCCAAGGGAAAATAATGAAACCATACCCCAACTCAGTCAGGAATACCTGAATTCCTCAGATCTGACATATCACCTGCGTTTACCACATATTACAGGAAGGTTATCAGGTTACTATACGCGTTTTCAGGACATTACGGATATCAACTATTTCTTTGTGGATGCCGGGGTAGGTTCTTATTTTGTTCAGGAAGTGATTACGGGACTCGACAGACTACATATGGGACTTGAAACCGGACTGGAGTTTGAAGCTTCTGCTTCCGTTAAATTCTCTGTGGTTGCAGCAATTGGAAAACAGCAGTATGCCAGTGATCCGGAAATCACAATTAATTTTGTTCCTGATCCGGAGGATTTGGAAAGTGGTCCGACTGTAGCCGGCAATTTTTCACTAGGGCCATCAGGGATAAAGGATTATAAGATTGCGCAAGGACCTCAAAGGGCACTATCCTGTGGCGTATCCTACCGGGATCCAAAATACTGGTGGACAAGTATCACGGCCAATTATCTTTCGAACAATTATATAAATATAGCCTCAATTAACAGAACCCGAAGTTTTTACCTGGATCCGGTTACGGGAAAGGTTTTTCCGGAAGCAACTGCGGAACGTGTAGATAAACTGCTGGAACAAACTCCTCTGGAAGATATATATTATCTGAATATAGCGGCAGGAAAATCATGGCTCAGGAATGGCATCTATATAAGTCTTTTCGGCAGTGTTAACAACTTGTTCAACGGGATATTCAGAACAGGAGGATACGAACAGAGCCGAAACGGAAATTACGGACAACTGGCCTCTGATAAACTGAGCGGGAAACAGGTATTCGGCCCTAAATACTGGTATGGGGCCGGGAGGACTTTTTTTATCAATCTTGCTGTAAGTTTTTAATTGATGATCTGGCGCAGAAATCCTTCAAAAATCATTCCTGTTCTCATACTCTTGTCAATTTCTACAGGCAATTGCGTGAGGAATACACAGTTTGACTCGCCGAATTCCCCCTGTGAGAAAGGGGTTACGGCCAATGCGACTTTTGAAGAGGTCAGGCAGTTATACTCGGACGGAACCTTGGAAATTTTAGAAGATATGGTTATAGAAGGGTATATCAATTCTACGGATGAGGCTGGAAATTTTTTTTCAAGTCTTCATTTTCAGGATTCTCCTGCTGATCCCTCCTCCGGATTGCAGATAGATATTGACCTAAGAGATTCCCATCTCTTTTATGGTCTTGGAAAAAAAGTACTTATCCGGTTAAAAGGGCTGTACCTGGGTAAAAGCAAGGGCGTCTATAAATTAGGCGGCGCCTTTACATCATTCGGAACTTTGAGTGTGGGACGACTTCCTGCAAATTTGGTTAAGGACCATGTACTTATTTCCTGCGATCCGCCGGCAACAATGTCCTCAATAGCGATTCATGTAGACAGCCTTAGTGAAAGCCTGATAAATGTGCTTGTCGAATTACAGGATGTTCAGGTGAATGCCGAGGAGCTTGAGCAGCCTTACGCCCTGCCAGGCATGGAAGTCGGGCGTATTCTTGAGGACTGCCGTAACAGTGAGATCACGTTGTTGAACAGCGGGTATTCTGATTTCCATGAAGCCATACTGCCTGATGGTCGAGGCTCTGCAACCGGAGTACTTTATAAAGATGGTGTCAGGTATCAGCTTCTTATCAGAGATACAACAGACCTTTTATTCACTCTCAATCGTTGCAATGAAGCCGATGAATGGACAAGTTCCAATGAAGTTTTTATTTCAGAATTGGCAGACCCGGAAAATGAATCAGCAGCGCGATTTGCAGAGTTGTACAATGCAGGGGTTACTGCAATTTCTTTGGAGGGGTGGCAACTTAAAAGGTATACCAATGATAATATGGAGACAGGAAGTTTAACAGACCTTTCCGGAATAGTTATTGGTCCGAAAGAAACATTGGTTCTTTCTCCGGATGCTGAGGCGTTCACAGCTGTTTATGGATTTGCCCCGGATATCGTTACGGGTGCCAATAGTCCCGCCGATTCAAATGGGGATGACAACCTGCAGCTGGCAGATGCCTTCGGTATCGTCATTGACACCTTCGGTCGCCTAGGAGAGGATGGCTCCGGGACCGACCACGAATTTGAAGATGGAAGGGCACAGCGGCAACCTGGGATCAACAGTGGTAATTCGGAATACGACTTTTCAGAGTGGATCATCTATAATGATACCGGGGCGGCCGGCACCATTAATAGCCCGAAACAGGCTCCCATGGACTTTACACCAGGTCAGAGGTAGCTCAGGCTTGTGTATGGGATTCCATAACCATTCTGAGATCCCTCTGAGAAACGGGCTTCAGAATATAGGCGTGAACCTGAGAATACTCTTTCACCCGCTCATGATCCCTTGGATCAATAGAAGAACTAATAATATTTATAGAGGTTTGATCTATATTAATCGATGGAAGTCTGATAAAATTGTCCAGAAATTCCCAGCCGTTCATTACTGGCATATTGAGGTCCAGAAAAATTACCTCAGGAAAATCTTCTCCATTACGTATCATGTCAAGAAAGGCATCAATGGCATCTTTTCCATTATTAAAAACCAAAATACGATCACTGAATTGTAGTTCCTGCATCATGCGTTTGGTCCCGTAGATAATAATCGGGTCGTCATCGATAATGCAGGCAGTTGAAATCTTATTCATAATATTATTTTTCATTAACCCTGTATGTTTTGCAGTTGCAAGTATGGGTGGCATACCAGGGTGTTCCCTTCTGTATTATTTTGTCCTTATTTTTCTTTAATTTCTCGTATGTTCCAGGTTAAAATATTGCTTTGTGCGGTAGGAGCTTTACTTTCCCAACGCCCTCACTTCCCTTATGAGGTACCGTATCAAATCATATAGATTCAGGGTGCTCCCACGCCTCTTTCAGTTTGCTGAACCTTTTCCAATACAATGATATTCCGATTATTGAAAAATGACCTAATACAAAAGTTTGTGGATTTTCAATAGGCGCGGAGATAGTCCATTTATTGGTCTTTTTGGAAATGGCACACCCATAACTTAAAATCGGATCTGATAAGGCCGGGAGTTGAATTATTCTTCTTAAATAAACACCCATTCGGATTTCCTTAAATAGGTTCCTAAAATAGTTTACAATGACAGCAACATTTACTATATAATGTAAATAAACGGAATTTATCCGACTATATTGTAGGTAATTCGCCTCAAAAAAATAGTGGCCACGGTTATCCTGTCCCCATACTATTTTCTGCACGACAGATCGTATCAGGCTGGTTCATAGACGTTACTTATCTTGTGATAACTTATAAGTATAAGCCTCGAAAATTATCCATCTGTTATAAGTGTAGTTTTAGAGCACCTACCAGTACATATAAGAAAACTATTATACCATGAAAAATAAATTGACTACAACCGCGGGAGCGCCGGTATCAAATAACCAGCGATCACAGACCGCTGGTTTGCGGGGGCCCGTGCTCATGCAGGATTACAAATTATTCGAAAAGCTGGCCCATCAGAACCGGGAGCGTATACCTGAACGGGTTGTTCATGCAAAAGGGTGGGGTGCCATAGGAACATTTACTGTTACAAACGACATAACTCCGTATACCCGAGCTAAAATATTTGATACTGTAGGTAAGAAAACCGAAATGATCGCCAGATTCAGCACCGTTGCCGGGGAACTGGGAGCTGCTGATACGGAGCGGGATGTGAGGGGCTTCTCGCTGAAATTCTATACTGAGGAGGGTAATTGGGATCTTGTCGGGAACAATACACCTGTATTCTTTCTCAGGGATGGCTATAAGTTTCCTGATTTTATTCATACCCAAAAAAGACATCCCAGGACCAACCTCCGTTCTCCGGAGGCTATGTGGGATTATTGGTCGTTGTCCCCTGAAAGTTTGCATCAGGTGACCATTCTAATGTCAGACCGAGGCATTCCTACCACACCCATGAATATGAATGGTTACGGATCGCATACCTTTTCCTTCTGGAATAATGACGGAGAGCGCTTTTGGGTGAAGTTTCATATGAAAACGCAACAAGGACATGAGCATTATACCAACGCAGAGGCTGCTGGGGTTATTGGAAAAAGTCGTGAAAAATATCAGGAAGAACTATTCGGAGCCATTTCAGAGGGCAGGTTTCCCAAATGGACAATGAAAGTTCAGATCATGCCTGAAGCCGATGCGGAGAATACTCCCTATAACCCATTTGATCTTACCAAAGTCTGGCCACATGGAGACTACCCGCTGATCGAAGTGGGCGAAATAGAATTGAACAGCAATCCCGAGAATTACTGGCAGTATATTGAGAATGCGGCCTATTCACCCTCCAATGTGGTTCCCGGAATTGGATTTTCTCCGGATAAAGTTTTGCAGGCTCGCATATTCTCCTACGCTGATGCGCATAGGTACCGGCTTGGGACGCATTATGAAGCGCTTCCAGTGAATGCGCCCAGGAATGGGGTGAACCACTATCATAAAGATGGCGCCATGAGATTTTTCTCAAATGATTTTGGCACACCAGACGCCTACTATGAACCAAATACCAAAGGGGGCCCAGTTGAGGATCACAGTGTGGAGGAACCACCCATGAAGATAAGCGGAGATGTCAGGCGGTATGAGGAAAATGACACTTTCGGGGAGTTTAAGCAACCAGGAGATCTCTTCCGACTGTTTAATCAGGATCAGAGAGACCGGCTGTTTAATAACATTGCAGAAGCTATGGAAGGCGTATCTTCTGAAATAGTCGAGCGCCAGCTAAAACATTTCTATGCAGCTGATCCGGCTTATGGAGAAGGTGTCAGTCAGGCTCTCCGGGGTTATGATGAATCCACCATAGATCCCAACTCTAATGTACTTCCTGAAGAGGTAGGTGCCTAAGAGGACCTGAAGAGCTATTGCTGCCATATTCCGGCTCCGGAGTATGGCAGTTTTTTTATACTTTTAGAGGGGATGAAAGATGAAATAACTATTTTCTTTAACGCTATTCGTGAGGGCAACCTGACATTGGTACAACAGTTTCTTGACAGGAAACCCGGGCTCGTCAATTCAAGGGACCAGCGCGGATCTTCGGCACTCATCCTGGCAACCTACTATAATCATCCTGAAATTGCCACCTATTTGCTGGAAAAGGGAGCTCCTATAGACGAGGAGGACGCTTCCGGCAATACAGCATTGATGGGGGTTTGCTTTAAAGGCTATGATGCCCTTGCGAAGATACTTATCTCCTATGGGGCCAATGTCAATGCGCGGAATGCAATGGGAGCAACATGCCTCATTTTTGCGGCCACATTTAACAGGGAGAATATCGTAAGACTTCTGGTTTCGAATGGAGCCGACATCGGAGCAAAAGATGCCAGAGGAAATACGGCTCTGGATCATGCGCGCATGCAAGGGCTGACACCCCTGTTCTCTTTGCTCGAGGATCAATAATTATATAAAATCGAAATGGGAGAATCACTCGAGTTGGCCTTGCTTCAGAAAGAACTAGTATGGCATGAACCGAAAATGAATCGGGATGTTTTTACGGACGAGTTGGCGAAATTGCCACAAGGTACCGACCTCGCCATACTACCTGAAATGTTTAGTACAGGTTTTACCATGACTCCGGCAGCCATTCATCCCGATGAAAGCAGGCTGACCTTAGATTGGATGTGTGTTACGGCAAAAGAGCTGGGATTGGCACTTACCGGAAGCATGATATACTCAGAGAATGGAAAATATACCAATCGTTTGTTCTTTGTTTTTCCGGATGGACATTTCACCTACTATGATAAAAAACACCTCTTCACTCTTGCCGGCGAAGATCATTTATACGAAGCCGGCCTGAGTAGGGTCGTTTTGGAATATGGCGGATTCCGAATTTGTCCGTTAATCTGTTATGACCTTCGATTTCCCTTGTGGGCAAGGAATACTGATGCGTATGATATCCTCCTCATTGTTGCAAATTGGCCTGAACCTAGAATCTCAGCCTGGGATACTTTGCTGAAGGCGCGGGCTATCGAAAATATGTCCTATTGTGTAGGGGTAAACAGAATTGGAAGAGATCCTAACGGCAATGAATATCCAGGGCATTCTGCCGTTTATGACTGCCTTGGAAACCAAATGGTTTATTCCGAAAAATCTGAGAGTTTCAACGTCACTCTTACCAGAAGCCATATTGCAGAAGTTCGAAAAAAGTTACCATTTCTGGAAGATCGTGATTCGTTTGCTATTCAATGACAAATGTTTCTTCCAATTCCCAATTTGCCCGAACTTCCAACTCTTTTAAATAATAGATGACCTGTTCCGGTGGGAGTCTTTTAAGATAGTTTCCCGTATCCCATTTCCCGTTTTTATTTGTGTCCAGAATGACACGAACCATATACTTTCCGGGGTCGAGGGAATTGAATTCTACGGCGCGTGCATCAGGGGCATAGATTTCGCGAATTACGACAGCTTTGTCACTGGTCAGTTGTATGATAAGGGGGTACGTTGGATCACCCGTTATCTGAAGCCTTAAATTCCCCAAATCCGCTGAACTTCCGGTGGATAGTCTAATGCCCAGCGTATCATTTGTATTACCGAAGAAATCTGCAATAGCTCCGGGCAGCAGATCAATGCTGTAATTTTCATTGGCTACATTTTTAAAGTCCATAGAAAGCCGGTTTTGAATACTATCCAATGAAAAGGCAACAGACACAGGCAGGGAATCGTTGTTGCGCATGGAAATTTTAGACGTATCCGTTGTAATAATCGGAATATTTGCGGAAATATAGAAATCCTCCTCAACACTTATTGATCCCCTGTGGCTCGGAGTGAGGACGAGGGAATCTGCAGGAAGTTTTCTGGTTTTGACGGAAAAGGTATCTACCTGGGATTTACGACTGTTTAAAACAGTAAAAACGAGGGAATCTGCAGTGAAAGGGGTAAACCAATAATTAAGCGTATCCTTACCCGGCTCTCGGGCTACCATTGTTCTGACTGAGTCCGGTATCGGTGTTAAAGGAGAAATTAAAGGCACATCGTCCTCACCTCCGGCATACCCAAATATTATTTTATTTGAAGCGGCATAATTTGGAGGGGAGACATTGTAATCAGGCACTTCTTTAAAAAGGGTCAATAAGTAAACACTGTCTGTTGGGAGCTGAATTGTATCTGCATTGAATCCTATTTTATCTGTTTTTTGATTAAAAATATTATTCTTATCAGCATCTTTTAAGGCGAATAGAGCATAGGATCCTGCTTTGAGATAATTCAGTTGGAAAATGGTATTACTGTCCAGGGTATTGGTAATATAATTCGGAGGATATTTATAAATGGCTGAATCCGAATATGCCGTATCAATTTCATAGAGCATCACGCTTACATACGAGTCGGCGACCTTATTGAAGGCATCCCTGACAACTCCCGAAAGTGTAAGAGAATCAATATATGTGCCGGTAGAAAATACATAGCTGAACAAAGGATTGGGGTTTCCTTCATTGTTATCCACAATACTCTCCCCAAAATTAAACGTATAAGTCGTGTTCTCGCGCAGGGTGTCTTTGATCAGTATTTCAACATACTTACTGGCACCTCCCTGAGGACTGATTTGCGGAGGATTCTTTAGCGGGGGCGAAATAATGAGTTGATTCTGAATATCTTCTAATGTAATGTACTCGTCAAAATAGAGGCGGATTCTTTCCGCCCTGAACTCTGTGGTGAGGTTGGGAGGTTCCGCTCTTACCAAGACAGGAGCAGTTATATCTTTTGGTCCTCCTGTAGGATTACCTCGCTTGGCGCATTGCCAAAGTGCCAGCATGAGAAACAGTAGAAAAAGCAGGGCGAAAAACCGGTTTATCAGATACATCTTGCCTGTTATGGCGCAAAGAAACAACTATTTTAGCTATTCATAAAATCATGGAACAACGGCCATGGCAGCAATAGATACTGTCACTCCGGGAATCTTAAGCAGGGTGTTGGCACAAGCCTCAAGCGTGGCGCCGGTGGTTATAACGTCATCTGCCAGGAGTATAGAAGCACCTTCCGGAATTACGGCTCCGCTGAGTCCGTACAATTCGTTGTTTCCCTGCCACCGGTAGAATCTGCTTTTCGTAGTTTGGGTGCGGCTATTTGTCTTCTTTATCAGGAGGTCATCCCTGTATACGGCATCCATGTGAAATGCCAGCCGTTTGGCGAAAGCTGCTACCTGATTGTATCCCCTTTTCCGAAGTTTATTCCGGTGCAGAGGTACCGGAATGACTACATCAAAAGGAGTGACAAGTGTTTCCTTCAAATATTGCCCAAACCAGTCTCCTAGAAATATACCAATTGGTTCCTGATTTTTATATTTGAGATAATGAATCATATTCCGGACGATTCCCTGCTCGGTATAAAACAGGAACGCAGCTGCTTTTTCAATGTTCGCCCGTCCATAAAAAATGCGATCTACGCTATTCTCTTCCAATAAATTGAAGTCGGTAAGGGGCAACTGGTTCCGACAAAGTGTACACAGAAGATGCTCTCCTCGATTTAAACGCACATTACATCCAAAACACAACTTGGGCAATAGGACCGTGTTGATATCATTTAGTATATTTGATAGCCTGGAATTCATGAAGTCTTACTTATTTTCCTACTTATAACCTAGCCCTTCCTGCATGGAGTTTCAAGATAACAAATTCAATTATAAAATCATCTTTGCTACCCTGGTTGCTGTAATAATTGGTATTTTAATTGCTTTTTACTACAGTTATGCCCAGTCCGAGTCGCAAATCGGTTTTCTGGAAAAAGAGAGGGTGGTATTGGTGAAGGATCTTACCATGATGAAAACGGAGGTAGACCGGCTCTCTGCAATGAATGAAGTTAATGAAATTGAACTGCAGGATTCCAAATACCGCGTACAACAGCTACTGGATTCTGTCGGGCGTCTGAATTTCACAGTGGGAAAACTTCGTGAATACAAAATCGCATTACGTCAGTTGGAAGCCCAGCACGACAGTCTGAAACTTAAGAATAATTTTCTCAAATACAATAATCTGCTCATCTCTGAAAAGTATGAGCAAACGAGTAAGATGATTGAGGATCTGCAGGGCAAGAGTACAAACCTTGCTGAAGCAGAGGCATTATTGAGAAAGAAGAATAGGGAACTCAGTGAGGAACTCAAAACCAAAAGCTATCTGAAAGTTCAGAATTCCGAAGGCAGCGGTTTCAGACTGAGAGGCGGAAAACCCATTAAGACCAACAAGGCTTCCACTATAGTGAAGTTAAGGGGTTGTGTCACTATTGTCGGCAATCCGGAGATAAAAGGCGAAGAAAGGGTACTCTACTTTCAATTTCTGGGCCATAATATGGGAGTTATCGAAGACAACGCCAATATCATCTCTGTGAATGGAAATATCTACAGTAAAAGGGTCGAAATCATTTACCGCGGAGAAGAGATATATGTATGTGATTTCATCACGATTCCGGAAGGTTCTCTTTCTGAGGGCATTTATACCCTGAACGTCTTTGAGGACGAAAAACTGCTGACTACCTCTGAATTTGAATTGAAATAAATTCCTTCCCTTTTACCTAATATTCTATTTTTGCCGCATGGCAGATCAAGATAGCGCGTTTAAAAAGGTCATATCCCATGCGAAAGAGTATGGCTATGTGGTCCAGTCCAGTGAAATATATGATGGCCTGAGTGCCGTTTATGACTATACCCAGAATGGGGCAGCCTTAAAAAGGAATATTAGGGAATACTGGTGGACGGCAATGGTCCAGCTCAATGAGAATATTGTCGGACTCGATGCTGCCATTCTAATGCATCCAACCACATGGAAGGCGTCCGGGCATGTTGATGCATTCAATGATCCGCTCATAGATAATAAGGACTCTAAAAAAAGATACAGGGCAGATGTGCTCGTAGAAGAATATGTCGCAAAACTGGAGGACAAGGTCAACAAGGAAGTTGAAAAAGCTGCCGACCGGTTCGGGGCTTCTTTTGATCAGGATCAATTTGTAGCTACAAATCCCAGGGTAGTTGGATACCTTGAAAAATCCCGTGAGATTCTTACCAGACTTGGCAAATCCCTGGCAGCCGAGGACCTTGCGGATGTGAAGGCGCTGATTGAAGAACTGGAAATCGCCTGTCCTTTATCAGGATCCCGAAATTGGACGGAAGTAAAGCAATTTAACCTGATGTTCGGGACCAAAATTGGGGCTTCCGCCGATAGTACTATGGACCTTTATCTAAGGCCGGAAACAGCTCAGGGAATTTTTGTCAATTTCCTGAATGTGCAGAAATCCGGCCGACTTAAAATACCATTTGGTATAGCGCAGATCGGCAAGGCATTCAGAAATGAAATTGTCGCTCGTCAGTTTATATTCCGTATGCGCGAATTCGAACAGATGGAAATGCAATTTTTTATCAGGCCAGGCACACAAAAGGAATGGTATGAACGATGGAAGCACCTTAGGATGAAATGGCATTTGTCACTGGGTCTGGGAGAAGAGAATTACCGCTTCCACGATCATGACAAGCTTGCCCATTATGCGGATGCAGCAGCGGATATAGAATTCAAGTTTCCCTTTGGATTTAAGGAACTCGAGGGAATCCATTCAAGAACCGATTTTGATCTGGGGAATCATGAAAAATTTTCGGGGAAGAAATTACAATATTTTGACCCGGAACTCAATGAAAGCTATGTTCCCTATGTGGTAGAAACTTCAATTGGTCTGGACAGAATGTTCCTGGCCATACTTTCAAATGCCTACAGGGAGGAACCTCTGGAAAATGGCACATCAAGAGTGGTATTGCGTATTCCTGCCGTTCTCGCTCCTACCAAGGCTGCCGTATTACCGCTGGTAAAAAAGGATGGATTGCCTGAACGAGCACAGGAAATAATTGACGAACTTAAGTGGGAATTTGCGGTGCAATATGATGAAAAAGATGCGGTAGGGAGGCGCTATCGCAGGCAGGATGCGGCAGGAACCCCATTTTGTATCACCGTAGATCATCGGACCCTGGAGGACGATACCGTCACGCTTCGTCACAGAGACAGCATGGAACAGGAACGAATACAAATAAAGGCATTAGAAAGCACCATTCACCGAGCGGTGGACATGAAATATTGGCTCAATGCAGCCATGTGAGCTGCTCATAAAAGCATCCCGGCGATGTCTGTCCAGGAATCCGCTCTTTCATATCCTGCGGTGTGAATGTTATGGGGTGATGTAAAAAGAATACGTCTCCCCTGAAAGAGTTCAAGGTTATAGCTTCTGTCATCAATCAGGATGTCTCCTCTGAGGATATGCTTATGGCCACAAAGAATTCTGTTCTCCCAAGGGATAAACGGAAAAAATTCATCCAGCCATTCTGATTTTTCCAAAAGCGAATTCGGAAATTGCATGGCGGCAGAGGCAATGTAGACGTCGTATTTACCCGCAAGCTCCTTCAAAACCCGCTGGCTGTCCCTTATTGGGATCAGGGCGCGAAAGAACCCATCTGAGCACGCATGTCTCCGGACACTTCCCTGATGTTCTGCGGGTACTTTTTGCCAGACTTCACTCCCAAGGCAATCATTGATGGTTAGGCAGGCTTCATATTCCTGATTATAGCGGTCCACATGTGCATAATAGGTATCAGCAATAACTTCGTCCATATCAACGAAAAGAACCATAACATTAAAATTTATGCGAATTACGAAAAAAATGAAATGAAATCACAGCAATTTAATTCTGAAGATTAAGTCTACATACGCTTTTGTGTGTGGATGGGCTAAAACGTGTAGTTCAATTGTAGTCCTCCGTAATAATTCCTGTCGTTACCCGGATAATAAAACCTTGGTTCCGTATTCCCGAAACCGACGGCGTTGATAAGAACGGATTGCGCATATCGAATATTCATGAGATTATTAGCACCTAAGTCAATCCCGACAGAAAATTTATCTGTAATGGGTTGGAGGTAACCCAAACGCGTATTCAGTATACCATAGCCTTCTGAAGATACTGTGTTTGCATCGGTAAGGGGAATCGCACTGACGTACTGGTAACTGCTGGTCCAGTAAAATTTCCTGTCGTAATCCCAACGCATTCCGGTATGCACGCGGTGTCGTGGAACTCCTGTAAGTGGATTTCCGGAATAGTCAATGCCGTCATTTACAAAAGTAACGAAGGAATGATCATTCAGGGTGTAGCCAGCAAAAGGAGAAAATTTCAAACGTCCCGTGATATTTAAATTATAGTCCACCTGAATTTCAATCCCCTGATGTTTCGTCTTTCCGGCATTCCTTCCAATAAACTGATCTTCGCCCACCCTCTCAGCCACCAGGAGATTCTTAATGTTCATTCTGTACAAAGTCATATCCACCCATAAATTCAATGCCGGCCAATACAATTTTGACCCTAACTCATAGCTTGCACCTGTTTCCTGTTCAATCTCAGGATTGATAACCCCTTCAGGGGTCAGAGTTTCTTCCAGGCTTGGATTGGAAAATCCCCTGCTGATATTGCCATATAGCCGGCTCCCATTTTCAAAATTATATGCCGCCCCCAGGCTAGGCATCACCACCGGATCAAAGTTGCGTTTCGCGCTCTTATTGGCAGCTCCAGTATTCAATAGGTCGCGAAAATCATATTGCGTTTTATTGATATTCAATCCCAACTGCGTATGGAAGTTGTTGGTTACGGGAAAATTAAGTGTTCCAAATCCGCTAAACTGCCGTCGGTACTCTTTGTTATCACTTATCTGATTTCCAGCGATACTGCCATTGCCATTATTATTCTCATAGCCATTTTCAAAGGTACCCCAGGAATACTCGTCTTTGTAAAGTTCCGCGCCAAGTCCATAATCCATCTCCGTTCCTGCAATGATGAAGGTGCCCAGCCAATGACTTCGGAAGCCATATCCATTTGTAAATTCGTCCAAAATGTTAAAAGGACGGGGTTCATAATTATCCAGGTAGGAATAGAAAAGGGTGGTAGTGGCTTTTAATCCAGAGCTGAAATTATGGGTATGGGAAAGGCCTGCCAGGGTATATTTTACGGTTTCATATCCCTGCGAAGCTTTCCAGGTAAATGCTGCCTGTCTGGGATTCTCCTCAAAAGCGCTTTCTGAGATGGAACTTGCAATCTGTGCTGTGTAGCCTAAATAATTGATCAGCAGGGACAAAGAATTTTTTTCATTCACACGGTAGGAAGTGCTGAGCAATAAACCATCACGATTAAATCCACTGTTCTCCCTATAACCGTTGATATCGGTATGCCCATAGTTAAGTGCGATGGACATTCGTTTCCCGGTATGACTAAAATTTAGATTTTCTTTGATAAGACCGTAGGAACCGGTGGTAAAGTGGTTCTGAAGGCTGCTGCCGGTTTCAGCTTCTCCTTTACTAGACAGCAACATGGCACCCCCCAGTCCCGATCCGAACGCAGTGCCTTTCGGGCCTTTGATAATTTCAAGGCTATACAGGCTTTCAAGGTCATAGGATTCAAGCGTTGAGAAGCCGGTTCCGTTCGTGACAGGGATTCCGTCAAAATAAAGCTTCAGTTTGTCCGTCCCGAATGGGGTCCGTGCCCCGACTCCTCGAATGGTGATCCTGTTGGTGTTCAATGCTCCTGTCAGAATAAACACCCCTGAAATCTGATTGATGGTCGCGCCCAGGTCCAGCGGACTTTGATTCTGAAAAAATTTACCCCGAATGACATTGGAAGGGGTAATTCCCGTGGCCGATCTGTCTTTTGCCGGATCCACCAGGATGACTTCCGGCAGGTAAGTAATAGAGTCTGTAACTGTTTCCTGCCCTTGTCCCTGAGTTAGTGATAGGCAACAAATTACAAAAAACAGGGCGTATTTCATAAAGTGGGTATAAGGTCCAAATGTAAGGATTTATAGCAGAATCCTGATGAGCGGAAATCCTTGTTAAGTGGGAGGACCCTGCCGTAAACCAAGAGTTTATTTCGCGCTTCACCATGACGTTATTTTTGCGGAACCAATATATGCAAACATGTAGATTGGTTCAAAGATTTTATACTTTTAGGCAGATACCTGATTGTGAAAATACTCTCCTACAACGTCAATGGAATTCGCGCTGCCCTCAATAAGGGATTTTTGAATTGGTTACAAACTGTGAATGCCGATGTAGTCTGCCTTCAGGAGATCAAAGCCATGGATTCACAACTGGATCTTTCACTTTTTGAGCGTGCGGGATATCCTTATAATTATTGGTACAGTGCCAGCAAAAAGGGTTATAGCGGAGTAGCCATCTTAAGTAAGGTGGCGCCGGAAGCTGTGGTTGCCGGAACCGGGATAGACTATATGGATTTTGAGGGAAGAAATATGCGTGCGGACTATCTGGGGGTTTCTGTGATGAGTCTGTACCTTCCTTCAGGCACCAACATAGACCGGCTGGGGCATAAATTACAATATATGGCCGATTTTCAGGCCTACATTGATCAATTAAAAGTGGCGCGTCCCAATCTTATCATTTGCGGAGACTTTAATATCTGCCATAGGGCTATTGATATCCATGATCCGGTCCGAAACAAAAACGTCTCTGGTTTTCTGCCTGTTGAAAGGGAGTGGATCGGAAGCTTTCTCCAAAGCGGATTTATTGATAGTTTCAGGTATTTCAACCCAGAACCACATAATTATACCTGGTGGAGCTACCGGGCGAATGCCCGTGCAAATAACAAAGGCTGGCGCCTTGACTATGGCATGGTGCATGTTACCCTGGCAGACCGCCTAAAACGGTCCATGATCCTATCAGAGGCCAGACACAGTGATCATTGCCCCATCCTTCTCGAGTTGGATTTATAAGTTCAGGCCCGGAAACCATATAACCGACTTTAAATGGTTAAATTTGCAGCTGCAAAAGCGGAAATATAATTATGGACTACACTAGCTTACCTCATACCAAGCTGGAAATAAGTAAAATATGCCTGGGGACGATGACCTGGGGGCGTCAAAATTCCGAAGCCGAGGGACATTCTCAAATAGATTATGCCATTGATCAGGGAATTAACTTTATTGATACTGCAGAACTCTATCCTATTCCTGCCCATCCGGACAGGTTTGCGCACACGGAAAAAATAATAGGTAGCTGGCTAAAAAAAACGGGTAAGCGGGAGAACGTCATTCTAACATCAAAGATTGTGGGGAAGGCTGATTTTACCAAGTTCATCCGGACTACAGGTTTTGAGAAGGACGCGATCATTGAAGCGGTAAATGGCAGTTTAAAACGCCTTAACACGGATTACATAGATCTTTATCAGCTCCATTGGCCGGAGCGCACGACCAATTATTTTGGAAAGCTTGGGTACGCTCATGACCCAACGGATCATTGGAAAGATAATATCCATCAGGTGCTTGAAACCCTAAGAGACCTTATACTGGCAGGGAAAATCAGGAATGTGGGCCTTTCTAATGAAACGCCATGGGGGACCATGCGTTTCCTGGAAGAGGCAAAGGTCCATGCAAACCTTCCAAGAATGATCACCATTCAGAACCCGTATAATTTACTTAACCGCTCCTTTGAAGTCGGACTTGCAGAGGTCGCCATGCGATCAAAAATTGGTTTGATGGCGTATTCTCCTTTAGGTTTTGGAGTTTTGAGCGGCAAGTATATTGGAGGCATGAAACCTGCCAGTTCAAGGATAACCCTCTTTCCGTCCTATACCAGATACAGTAGTCAGAATGCGGCTAAGGCGTCGGAAAGGTACTATGAACTGGCGCGACAGCATGGCCTTTCCCCTGCCCAGATGGCCCTAGCCTTTGTCATATCTCGGCCCTTTGTTATGAGCACTATCATAGGAGCCACCAGCATGGTACAACTTCAGGAAAATATCGCAAGTATTGATGTGGAATTGCCCACCACTGTCCTTGAGGGGATCGATGCCATCCACAATGACTTTCCCAATCCGTCTCCATGATTTAAAATTACAATGGACTATCCGCCTTTGCGGAGGACGGAGTGAACAAAAGCCGGACCACTTCTTCAAGTCTGGCAACCAAATGAATTTCTATACTTTCCGGTTTCAGGGAAATCTGATTATTTCTGGAAACGAAAATAGCCTTAAAACCTAATTTTTCAGCTTCCAGGATTCGTTGTTCTGCTCTTTGTACTGGTCGTATCTCCCCTGACAGGCCAATCTCGGCGGCAAAACAAACTCCTTTTTCGATCGCGATGTCAGAATTACTGGAGAGGATGGCAGCGATCACGGCCAGGTCAATGGCAGGGTCGTCTACAGTGATCCCACCCGTCACATTGAGAAATACGTCCTTTGCCGCCAGCCTGAATCCGGCCCTTTTTTCAAGTACCGCAAGGAGCATATTCAGTCGCCGCGCATTGTACCCGGTTGAAGAGCGTTGAGGTGTACCATAGACCGCTGAACTTACGAGTGCCTGAATTTCAATCATCAGCGGGCGTAAACCTTCTACAGTGGCAGCAATTGCAGTACCGCTAAGTCCCTGGTCCAAATTGGAAATAAGCACCTCCGATGGATTGCTTACCTGACGCAGGCCCGTTCCCTGCATCTCGTAAATTCCAAGTTCGGCAGTTGAACCGAAGCGGTTTTTAAGGGCGCGTAAGATTCGGTAAACGTAATTTCGGTCACCTTCAAACTGTAGTACTGTGTCTACCATGTGTTCCAGAATCTTAGGTCCGGCTATGGATCCGTCCTTCGTAATATGCCCAATGAGAATCACCGGCGTATGTGTTTCTTTGGCAAATCGAATGAGCTCGGCGGTACATTCCCTGATCTGCGAAATGCTGCCTGCCGCTGAATCTATCGCATCTGAATGCAAGGTCTGAATAGAATCAATAACAACAATATCCACTTGCAGCGTCTCTAACTGCCTGAATATAATCTGGGTTTTTGTCTCGGTAAGTATAAAACAACTGTCATTTTCCGGGCGGATACGGTCCGCCCGCATTTTTATCTGATGCTGACTTTCCTCACCGGAAACATAGAGGGTGCTATATGAAAGGTTGAGTGCAAGTTGAAGGACCAAGGTACTTTTGCCAACCCCTGGCTCGCCTCCTATCAATACCAGCGATCCGGGGACTAGTCCGCCCCCCAGTACCCTGTTGAATTCGGCATCCTGAAGATCAAGCCGTTGTTCCTTTTCAGAACTTATTTCACCTAATTTGAGCGGGCGACCCCCTTTGTTACTGGCGTTGCCGGACAAGTTCCACGCTGGTTTGTCGGGTTGCTGAAGAACCTCTTCCGCTACCGTATTCCACTCCCTGCATGCACTGCATTGGCCAACCCATTTGGCATACTGGGTCCCACAATTCTGGCAAAAGAAGGCAGTTTTTATTTTAGCCATCGGCACAATTTCCGTTGAGGCTAAAGATAGTGTAAAGTTTGAATTAGGGATCTGGTCAGAGGCCATAAGTCAAGTTCAACACCCGGCATCTGGCAGGTAAATTATGACGGTATGGAAGTTTAAAAGATAGAAATAAAGCGGGATTTTACAGGGCTTTTAAAAGCCGAAATCAGCTTTTAAGGCGTCCATTTTTTCCAGCGCCATCTCCTTGGTAAGGAAATCAATCTCTTCCATCCCAAAGGCTTTTTCGAAAGTTCTTAGCGCCTTCTTGGGATCGCCCTGCTCCTCGTAATATTCCCCTTCAAAGTAGAATCCCAGCATGGTATTTGGGAATTCCTTTTTACAAAGTTCAGACAAAAGGCGTAAGGATTCATAATCCTCCTTCTTTTTACAACCAGCATATATGGCCATGATGTCATTCAACTCTACGAGTTTCCGGAAGCCGAATAAATCTTCGATCATTTCGTACTTGGTATTCAGATACGCGTAAACCGGTTCATCGGAGGTGAGTATTTTTTCCTTGTATTCCTTTGGACTTATAGGTTTGAACATGTCAAAGGTACGGTCCCAGGCTTTTCCTATCCCATAAGTGGCAACAGTGATTTCATTGGCCTCAGGATATTCATCGAAAAAGTAATGAAAGGTCTCCTTGTTTACCGATTTCAGGCTTGCATCGAGGGCAAGAATCCGGTCTTTGTCTTTACTTTTCTCGCCTTCTACAATTAAATGATAAAATATCTTTTGGTCCAGACTGCTTAAACGAGCTGGAATTCTGCCTTCCATATCGGGTGCGAGTAAGGGTGAAATATTGATATAGGCATTAAAGAGCGACTTCTCCTTGAAAAGATAGAAATTTCCAAAATTTGCCGTGATGTCGTATCCGACAAACATTTTAAAGGGGGCGATATTAAAATTGGTTTCAAGATAAGGGATGATCTCCATGGCCAGAAACTCAAAAAAACGCTTGCCTTTGTCAGTAGGAAGTCCCGTATCTTCTTCGAAGGCACAATCTTCCCATCGCAACTCGTCTTTACTCTGATTAATACCGACGACAATCGCCTCCGGCATTCCCTGAAAAGCACTGTAAAATCTTGAAGTTGCAACCACCTGATCAAAAAGATATTCTCCATCGAGCACCACCACCAGCGGGTATTTTTTCTCTACCGTGTAGCTCTCAGGGAAATAGTATCTGACATCCCTGCGTTCCTGTAATTTAAAAGATTCAAAAATTTCCTGCTTTACCTGGGCAAAAATACCCGGTACTGTTGCCAGAAAAACAAGCAGGCTGACAAAGTGTTTCATAGGAATCTTGGTTTGGCTATCTATTCCTGTTCCATAACGGTAAGACCAGAAAAGATATTGCACCAAAAACAACGACCATGAGGGTTTGTGATATCCACATAATCCAACCAAAGGCATCTCCGGAAACCGCTGAGATACCAAAAATAGCTAATGAACTGCTAACGGCAATTGGATACAGTCCAACACCCCCGTTTGTAGTGGACATGGCAATGGCACCGGCAACAAAGCCCACCAAGAGTTGCCCGAATGAAAGCGTCATAGTTTCAGGAACTGTAAATTTTATCACCCAGAACATGCCAATATAACAACACCAAATAAACAGGGTATGGAATGCAAAGCGCTTTTTATTTTTCATTTTAGTAATACTGAGAACCCCGTCGAGCATACCTCTTAAAAACCGCTTTAACTTGAGCACATGCCCTGAGGTTGATTTTTTCAGGAAAGCGAGAAATAAAAAGAGCCCCATGATTCCAGCTACCAAAAGAAAAAAGACTAACGTAAGGTTCAGGCCGTTGGCCTGTAAGATTTCCTGAATCACCTCCGTCTGCGAAAGCAATGCAACTGTCACTATGACTATTAACATCAGCAGGTCAATGATCCTTTCCGTGACTATTGTTCCGAATCCTTTTTCAAATGGAACATTCTCATAGGTGGCCAGGGCCGTCGCCCGAAGGAATTCTCCTGACCTGGGAATGCCGAGATTTGTGAGATAGGCCATAAGCATAATTAAAATAGAGTTGGTAACACGGGGTTTGTAACCCAGCGGCTCTAGTAAATAGTTCCATCGAATAGCACGGGAAACATGACTCAAAATTCCTATTGTTAAGGAAATTGATATCCAGAGAGGATCGGCATTACTGATGTAGTGAAGAATCTGCCGGCGATCTTCAGCGGAAGTATGTGCATAGGAATACGCCACTAAAAATGAGCCCAGAGCAATTGGGAGTATAATTTTTAATTTTTTTTTCAGGGATTGATTCAAGATCTATTTTGATTGGTGGTTGGCCATGTCGATTGAAAACAGGGCAGGAAATAGCAGGTTTGATTCCGGGACACTGTTTCACTTCCTGTTACCGGCACGATGACATTAAGGGCACTCTTTCCGTTTGCCCTTCTGTTTATGTATATGAGCCTTTGTTCTTTCATCATTGTATGCTGTTTGTCAGGAAGTTCTTAAGCGTCAATTACCGATCCCTGATCTGCCAATACATGCCTTTTTGGCCAGTTTTAAAAGTAGTGCAATATAAGGGAAGAAGCGGTTTTCAATCGGTTGTAAGTTCAATATTGTCGATAAGCCTAACGCCATCGGCATAGACGGCAATAAAAGCCCTGTATTCTTTCTTCCCTGATTTTCTGCGTACCGGCTTTAGGGTTTGGGCTTCCATGATCTCGAAATACTCAAGCTCAAACACGGGATGAACCTTGAATTCCTTGAATACCCAGTCAATTACTTCCTGGGCGCTTTCATGTTGAAATTTTTCCCTGGCCTTTTGCAAAGTACCATAGATGAATCCAGCCTGACTGCGAACAGAATCGGACAATCTCGCATTTCTTGAACTCATGGCCAGATTATTTTTTTCACGAACGATTGGGCAGGCAATGACCTCTATTGGTAAGTTCAGGTTAGCAACCAGTTTCTTTATGATTTGTAATTGCTGAAAATCCTTCTCACCAAAATAGGCTGTGTTTGGGGAGATCAGGGTAAAAAACTTTTCTACAATGGTGGCCACCCCTTCAAAATGTCCTTTCCTGTACATTCCTTCCATCGGTTCATCCAAACCGTCAAAGTCATATGATCCGGACGACACTTTCCCTGAATACATTTCACTGACCGTAGGAGCAAAAACTACGAGCTCATGTGAAATTGAGCTTAGCAGATCGGTATCGGCCTCCAGAGTTTTTGGATACTTTTCCAGATCTTCTTTATTATTGAACTGCGTAGGATTCACAAAAATTGACACTACAACGATATGGTTCTCCTGCAGTGCACGCTGCACCAATACCAGATGGCCCGGATGCAGAGCTCCCATGGTTGGCACGAGGCCAATTTTGCCATCTGTACGGGGAGTTTGCGCCAATTGTCTTTTCAGGTGCTCAATCGATTGAATTACCTTCATAAGCTATCTTAAAAGCGAGCAAACTTACTATAATTACGGCTATTCTACATAATTTTCGTAATTTTGCACCTACGTTGCCCGATTAAACAAAAAGTACCTGTATGAATGGTAAAAAGATATTGTTTGTATCTTCAGAGTTAGTGCCCTACCTCCCAGAAAATGAAGTTTCATTAATGTCTTACGAAGCCCCCAGGATGGTCAACAGCAATGGAGGCCAGATCCGGATATTTATGCCCCGATATGGGAATATCAATGAACGCCGGCATCAGCTTCATGAGGTAATACGACTGTCCGGTATGAACCTGGTTATCAATGATATGGACATGCCTCTCATTATTAAAGTGGCATCGATACCCCGGGAGCGTATTCAGGTATATTTTATCGATAATGACGAATATTTTAAGCGGAAGGCCACCTTCGCTGATGAAAATGGCATACTTTTTCCGGATAATGATGAAAGGGCCATTTTTTTTGCAAAGGGGGTCGTTGAAACTGTTAAAAAACTGAACTGGTCTCCGGATATCATCCATGTTCAGGGTTGGATGGCGTCGCTCCTCCCGCTTTACCTCAGGTCGTATTACATAGATGAGCCACTTTTCGCAGACAGCAAGATTGTCACTTCCATTTATGGCAAGAGTTTTGAGGGCAATCTGGATATGGATATGAAGAAGAAAATTGCCTTTGATGGGATCAGCGAATCCAAAATTGAACACCTTACCACGCCCAGCTATAATAATTTGTTAAAAGTTGCCGTAGATTTTTCCGATGCGGTAATTTTAGCCGCAGAAGACATCCCAAAAGATTTGCAGGATTACATCATCAGTCTTCAAAAACCTGTATTACCTTACGTTTCTATCCAAGAATTTGAGGATGCATATGCCCAATTTTACAATGCTGAAGTCTTAAATTAATCCGCATGAAATTATTGAAGTCGCCACTGTTAACCGGTGTATTAATATGTTTATTATTATTGGGGGGCATCTCCTGCGAACAGGACTTAACAACCATCGGGGATACTGTGGTAGGAGGCGAACCTTTTACCACGGGCAGGGCTTCCTATGAAGTTTTTGCCTACAATAAAAAAGTGGAAGCTGTACAAGCGAATAAATTACCCTTATACCAACTAGGAGTATTTGATGACCCCGTATATGGAAGGACAAAAGCAAGCATTACCACGCAGGTCCGGTTTCAGGCTTCGGGGGGCCCCAGCGCTGCCAACCCGGCCTTTGGTAATTATTCTCAAATAACGGAGGATAACTCCGCTTCGGATAATATTGCGGCAACCATTGAGGAAAATGAGACACTGAAAGAGGTCATCCTGTACATCCCCTATTTGAGAAATTCGAATGCAGATCGAGATCTGGACGGCGTGGCCAACGATTTTGATGCCGATCCGGACGATAGCAACAGTGACAGTGACGGTGACGGCCTTACGGATAGTGACGAAAGACGCCTTGGCACCAACCCACTCAATGAAGATACTGACGGGGATGGTGAAAAGGATGATGTTGACGAAGACACCCCTGCCAACCGTTATCCCGTTAAGAGGGACCTGGACAGTATCTATGGCAACAGAGATGTCCCCTTTAGACTGAAGGTGGAGCGGTCTACCTACTTTTTGCGAGATCTGGATCCGGATGCCAACTTTCAGGAATCTCAGGAATATTATTCATCCCAGGAATTCTCACCAGCCTTTGTTTCAGATGTTTTGTTTGAAGGCGATGTTACCATTTCGGATGAGCAAACGCTTATCCTTAGCGAGGATGATCCAGATACTGAAGAGGATGAATCTCTGGAAAATCCTCAAATTGTTGAACCCGGCATTAGCGTGACTCTGGATCCCGAATTTTTTCAGACGAATCTTCTTGATAAGGAAGGAAAGCCCGAATTGCTGAGTATTACTAATTTTAATGAGTTTTTCAGGGGGATCCACCTTAGCGTGACCCCTATCACTGAAGATATCATGCTCCTTCTCGATCTTACAGACGCGACGATCAGTATGAATTATGAATTTGACAGGTCAGAAGACGGAGAAGTGGTGAAAGAGGATGGGACCTATACCCTAAATTTGATTACCGGAGGAGGGAATACTGCCATTGCCGGCAATGCCGTTAACACCTTTATCAACGAAAACTTCCCTCCTGAGCTGAGTAATAATATCGATACGGGTGAGAACGCCGAGAGAATCTATCTTAAGGGAGGGGTAGGTTCGTTTGCCGAGATCCGTCTATTTGATGAGCAAAACGGGGAGGATATCATTAACGAAATTAAGTCTAAGAACTGGATCATCAATGAGGCCAACCTGGTGTTCTACGTCGACAGAGAAACCCTGGATAATGCAGGTCAGGAAATTGAGCCTCCAAGGCTTTACCTTTATAATGCAGAAACCAATCAACCATTATATAATCAGGACACGGAGTTTTCTGTAGCCGAGAACGCTTTTGGGCTGTATCTTAATTATGGTGGATTCATCGAAAAATCTGACGGGAAAGGGGTTGCCTACTCAGTCGGGATTACTGATTATATAAATAATATGATAGTTCGGGATTCTGCAAATGCCACGCTCGGTCTCACCCTCACTCCTGACATAAGGCTGACCCGAGCAAGTAATACACTGCTTTCGGGGGCGGTAGAAAAGGAACTGCCTGTCAGCTCCAACATAAGTCCGTTAGGAACCGTACTTTACGGCAGCAATGTGCCTGCCAGTGATAATAAACGACTCAAGCTGGAAATTTTCTATACAGAGACCAATTAATAGATTACCCACACATACCACTTAAATAAAAATTTCGTTATAGTTTTGATCTTTCAGAGAGGGGCTGGATTTTTGTCTGCCCTATTGCATTCAGCAAATAATTATATTGTATATGTGCGGCATTGTAGGATATATAGGCTACCGGGAAGCATACCCGATAATTATGAAGGGCTTACAAAGGCTGGAATACCGCGGGTATGACAGCGCAGGTATTGCTCTGTATGATGGTAAGGTGATCAATCTTGCCAAGACCAAGGGCAAAGTTGAAGTACTTCAGAAAAAGGCTGAAAAAACCATTCCATTAAATGGCAGTCTTGGGATTGGACATACCCGCTGGGCTACCCATGGGGTGCCAAATGATGTTAATTCTCATCCGCATTACTCCAATTCCGGAGATTTGGTGATCATTCACAATGGCATCATAGAAAATTATGAATCCATTAAACAGGAGCTCACCAAGAGGGGATATCATTTTGACTCCGATACTGATACCGAGGTACTTGTCAATCTTATCGAAGAAATCCAGAAGAAAGAGGGCGTGAAACTTGGGAAGGCGGTGCAGATCGCCTTGAATCAGGTTGTGGGGGCCTATGCCATAGCAGTGTTTGACAAAAAGAAACCCAATGAAATTGTTGTAGCAAAACTGGGAAGTCCACTGGCAATCGGGATAGGAGAAAACGAATTTTTTATTGCTTCAGATGCTACTCCCTTTATAGAATATACTCAAAATGCCGTTTACCTTGAAGATGAGGAAATGGCGATCCTGCGACTGGGTAAGGAACTGAAATTGCGTAAGATCAAAGATGATACCATTGCGTATCCGATGGTTCAGGAGCTTCAAATGAATCTGGAAGAGATAGAAAAGGGGGGCTACGAACACTTTATGCTTAAGGAGATTTTTGAACAACCAAGGGCGATCAAGGATACCTACCGCGGAAGACTCAGAGTCAATCAGGGTATTGTGAAAATGGCCGGAGTAGATGAGAATCTTGGAAAATTTATGAATGCCAACAGGATTGTTATTATCGCCTGTGGTACCTCATGGCATGCCGGTCTTGTTGCAGAATACATATTTGAAGATCTGGCCCGAATCCCAGTGGAAGTTGAATATGCCTCAGAGTTCCGTTACAGGAACCCTGTGATCACTAATAAAGATGTGGTTATTGCCATTTCACAATCCGGAGAAACAGCGGACACCCTCGCGGCCATCAAGCTGGCAAAAGACATGGGTGCCTTTGTATTTGGAGTTTGCAATGTCGTGGGATCATCCATAGCCAGAGAGACCCACGCCGGAGCCTACACGCATGCCGGGCCTGAAATAGGGGTGGCGTCCACAAAAGCATTTACCACTCAGATAACCATTCTCACCCTTCTGGCCCTTAAACTGGCAAAGGAAAAAGGAGAAATTTCAGAATCAGTATTTCATGAGTACCTGACGGAACTTGAGAATATTCCAGCTAAAGTTCAATTGGCCCTGGCATCCAATCCCTTGGTTGAGATTGTGGCAGAAGCATATAAGCATTCCGAAAATTGTCTTTATCTGGGTAGAGGTTACAACTTTCCTGTAGCACTTGAAGGAGCTCTAAAACTGAAGGAAATAAGTTATATACACGCCGAAGGTTATCCTGCGGCAGAGATGAAGCACGGACCTATCGCTTTAATTGACGAACAAATGCCGGTCATTGTAATTGCGACCAAAAGAGGTCACTATGAGAAAGTAGTGAGCAATATTCAGGAGATAAAATCCAGAAAAGGTAAAATTATTGCGATTGTCACAGAAGGGGATAGTCAGGTACGGGAGCTGGCAGACCACGTCATTGAGGTGCCCGAGACCATGGAGAGTCTCACCCCTTTGCTTACAACAATCCCGCTCCAACTTCTGTCTTATCATATAGCCGTCATGAGGGGCTGCAATGTGGATCAGCCAAGAAATCTTGCCAAATCGGTTACGGTAGAATAAATATCTATTGTTTAATTAACGTCAAAGGGCAATCATTTAAATGGTTGCCCTTTGACATTCCGGGGCCGCTCGGATGCAAAGCCCGGACGGGAGTTGCAGGCATTTTACTATGCATGCATAATTTTTTCATTTTTTGAATTTCGATTTAAAAAATCGGTATCTTGCTATTGACTTGGTACCTAACTTAATTCAAAATAAGAATGAGAATAACACTCTTGTTGTCTTTTCTATTGTGCGGAATGGGAGCTTTTGCACAAACAGTAATCAAAGGGAATGTAACTGATGAAAACGGGAGTCCAGTGCTTGGCGCCAATATCATTATCATAGGCAAGACTATTGGAACGACCACAGATTTTGATGGAAATTTTACCTTGGAGACTACGGAGCCGATGCCCTTTCAACTACGCATAACCAGTATCGGTTTTGCCGAAGCTACAGAAGAGGTAACCTCAGCCGACCAGATTTTATCCATAGTACTTCAGGAGACACAGACACTACTGGATGAAATCGTAATCTCAGCATCGCGGACTCCGGAAAGGATTTTTGAGTCTCCGGTGACTGTAGAAAGGATGGACATCAAAACCATACAAGCCTCTGCCGCACCGACCTTTTACGATGCCTTGGAAAACATGAAGGGAATTGATTTAAACACCAGCAGTCTTACGTTTAAATCTGTCAATACCCGTGGTTTTGCCACTTTTGCGAACAATCGATTCATGCAGTTGGTAGATGGGATGGATAACTCATCGCCCGCCCTTAACTTCCCGCTCGGAAACCTGCTGGGGATGTCAGAACTGGATGTCAGTACTGTGGAACTTCTGCCCGGAGCCTCTTCGGCACTTTATGGGGCCAACGCATTTAACGGTATCATGTTTATGACCAGTAAAAATCCCTTTGACCATACGGGGATTAGTTTTTACGGGAAAACCGGGATTACCTCCAGCACCAACGCGGGTGATAATACCTTTGCCGATGTAGGTATCAGGGCTGCGTACGCCTTTAGTGAGCACTTTGCCGCCAAGGCCTCAGTGTCCTTCTTAAAAGGAACAGAGTGGTTCGCAACAGATTATTCCGACTTCTCCAACCCGGGCTTTACCAGAATGGATCCGGCATATAATGGCTTGAATATTTATGGAGATGAAGTAGCTACGACCCTTGATTTTGATCAGATCGCCGCTGAAAATCTGCCGATACCTGTAGCCACAAATTTCGGGTCGGCCAGGATATCGAGAACAGGTTACGAAGAACGGGATTTGTTGGACTATGATGCGGAGAGCCTGAAAGCAGATTTTGCCCTCCACTTCAAGCCTTGGGCAAATGATTTTGAAATTGTCTGGAATTCCAAACTTGGAAGAGGAAATACCATCTACCAGGGTGCCAACAGATATGCTATCAAAGATTTCTTTATGCAACAGCATAAGCTGGAAATACGTAACAACAATTTTTTTGTCAGGGGATATACCACCTCAGAAAAAGCAGGCAACTCCTATGATACGAGGTTTACCGCCATCAATATCAACAGGGCTTGGAAAGCGGATCGTCAGTGGTTCACTGAATATGCAGGTGCCTATCTTGGTGCAAGGTTCCTCAACCCTGCTGTCTCCGAAGCGGACGGACATGCGATCGCCAGACAGGCCGCGGATACCGGCAGATATGCCCCAGGTTCGACCGAATTTAACAACGCCCTGAACCGCATCACTTCGGATGGCGACCTGACCACAGGCTCCAAATTCAGTGATAATTCCAAGATTTACCACGTTGATGCAAATTATAATTTTGCGCACCTGACATCGGCAATCGCCGATATTATGATCGGAGGTTCCTGGAGAGAATATTCACTGAATTCAGAGGGAACTATTTACACCGACAATGATGGTCCGATAGATTACAATGAATATGGCGCTTACCTGCAGGTACAAAGGAAATTAATGGAAGACCGGCTTAAATTTACAGGCTCCGTCCGATTCGACAAATCGGAGTTTTTTGATGGGTTTTTCTCGCCAAGAGTATCTCTGGTTTACGCGGTGGATGAGGCCAAACAACACAATCTCCGGGCTTCGTATCAAACTGGATTCAGAAACCCCACCACTCAGGATCTTTTTATAGGACTGAATGCCGGTGCCGCCATCCTTGTAGGCTCTGCCCCGGACAACCTGAACAGATACACTTCCCCGGATCTGATCTTGAGTCCG
>JBGTMS010000155.1:0-20687 GCA_041743425.1 Zeaxanthinibacter sp.
CCAGTCGGCATCCACATGTTTTGAGACCGAAACATAATTTTCATCTATAAAAACCTCTTTTACATAAGGTAATTCAAATAAAAAGCCGGCAAGGCCGGAATGACTCGCTTCTTCCCTGTCTTTAAACTCGAAGGCTGCCGGGACCAGCAATCTGTTCGCAACAAATTTAATAACCGCAGGATTTGGAGTTACTTCAGCGTACAGAGTGACCGCCGTTTTATTTTCTTCTGGCTGCAATTCAACAACGGGTTCTCCGGAATTGAGGTATTCTACAAGTTGTTGTGCCATTTCATCTTTGATGTCAGCCCATTCCACAATATCAAATCGCTCAAGGGCAATAAAATTTGCAGAAATAAAGACAGTCTTTATAAAAGGCAGGTAAAAAAGCTGTCGGGCCAGAGGGGAATCTTTTGCTTCATCAATATTATGGTATTCATGGCTGGTTCCGCTGGTCAGAATGTGGTTCGTTTCAAACTTTAAAATGGACGGATTATTTGTTTTTGATACTGTAATTACGAACTCTTTCATCGGGGCTGTTTTATACAAAAATACAACCATTTTCCTGGTTACGCCTCATATAATAATGTTGTCTTTCATCCGTTATACTCTATATTTGAATAGAAGTGCGCAATAAAATTCCCAGGTATTTGATACAAAAAAAACTGTTGATTTTTATTTCATTCCTGGTTTTCTGGAATGTATCAAGGGGCCAGGAGGGAATTCCTGTTTACTTTGACTACCTGGCAGACAACTACTACCTGGTATATCCGTCCATGGCCGGAATAGGTGAAGGGGGAAAAATACGACTTACCGCAAGAAAACAATGGTTTAATGTGGATGAGGCCCCGAGCCTACAGACTATAAATGCACATTTCCGGGTACCGGAGTCAAACAGTGGATTGGGGGTCATTATTTTTAATGATGCCAATGGCTATCACTCTCAGACCGGGGGCAAACTGACCTACGCTCATCATCTCAGGCTCGGAGAGGATATCAGGCTCCTTAACCAACTGTCTTTCGGCCTGAGCGCCGGCTTTTTACAGAGTAGTCTTGACGAAACGGAGTTCGTTTCCGTTATTCCTGATCCGATTATAACCGGAACAAAAAACAGTGTCGGGTATTTCAATGTAGATTTTGGAATGTCTTACAGCCTGATGGAATTTTACGCCCATATCGCTATACTGAATGGTTTGGGTAGCGGAAGAGACCTGTATACGGCAATTGAATTCGATAATCTTCGAAGGTATCTTTTTTCCGCGGGGTATATTTTTGGCCGTAGTGAATGGCGGGTAGAACCCTCTTTCTTACTTCAGTTAACGGAATTCACCCGGGAAAAAACGGCAGATATTAATGTCAAAGTTTACAAAGATGTCAGTTTTGGAACCCTGTGGGGCGGACTTTCCTATAGAAGGAGCTTTGACGGAGCACAGTTTCAAACGAATGGCACCTTCGGCGAACAGCGGCTGCAACTATTTACCCCTATTGTCGGGGTAAATATCAACAGATTCCTGATATCCTATAATTATTCCTATCAGTCAGGTGATATCCGGCTTGATAACGGGGGTTTTCACCAGATCACTCTCGGGCTCGATTTCGGACCGGAACGTGAGAACAGGTATGACTGTTTTTGCCCTGCAGCAAATTATTGATCTTACATTTTACCAGACATTTAGGGCCTGTCCCAAATACCACTGATCCATCCCCTGTTCTCACTTCTGCCTGTCTATTCCCAGCTGTAATTCTTTTTGGCAGCCTGTCTCCTGATAGCGTCAAGCAACGCATCTTTCAGCTCTCCGGAAGTATTCTTATCGGAATCGGCAAGGAACTTCTCGCGTAGCGCATTTGTTTCCCGGATATCATTTTGCACCTTAAGTCGTTCGTTCTTCTTTTGATCGATATACTTCATGACCTCGTCTTTTGATTTGGTGCGAAGTGATTGCGGGAGTTGACCGCGTGGTATCTCGTCAATATCAAATCCGGCCTCAGACGAGGCATCCAAAAGATCCCAAGAGGCATTGCTGTACAAGCGTGAACTTTTACTTACAGCCCGTTTAATTGCCACCCCTTGGTGCAATTCCATGGCATTTACATCCTGTTCAGACTGCATGTCGGTCTTCGCCTCACCATGGCTACCGTAAGGGACATAGGTGGCATTTAACTTCTTGTTCAAAACCATGATCGTTTTGTCATAAGGTGTTTCTATCTGAACCAGTGCCTGGTTATGATCGATAGCCACATATTCTCCTCCCGTCAGCACAGCGCCTGTTTTCCAATCTGTCGCAATACCTTCTTCATAATTCCCGCAGAAGATAGTATTCACAACAATATCCTTTGCAGTGGCCCGCTTTACCGCGTCCCGATAGTTGAACTTCCCTTGAGTAAAAGGTTCATTGCCCGCAATAAATATGAGTTTGAGATGATCCGGATTATTACCCCAGTCCAACTGATTCAGAGAAGTTTGAATCACCTCGCCACAAAATTCTTCTCCACCATTTGTACTCAGAGAAAACAATTTCTGAGAGATTTCGTCAAGGTCATTACTAAACCCCAGGACCTGTTGGATATATCCTTCCCCGGCAGCCAACCCGTCATTGCCATATTGGTAGAGAGCAATCTGAAGTTCAGGCCGTTGTGAATTCCCGCATCTGGCATAGCTGAACTTGTTGACAATGTCCCACAGTTGGGCCTTTGCCTGATTAATCAACCCGTCCATGCTATTGCTAGTGTCGAGCAACAGCGCGATCTTCACCATATTACCTGATGTTTTGGAGGTGGGCATTTCCTTCACCAGAACTGACGTATTTAATAAATGCCGATCTGCCAGACCTGCCGCTGAAACAGCTGCCATAATTAACGCCATCATCCCGGCCCCAAGAGCTCTTTTCATTTTTTTCATGTCATCTTTTTTTAAATTACCACACATTGAGAAAGGCATTTTACCCTATCTCATCAAATTTTTATAAGGTTAAATCTAGACCAGAACTTTTTTCCAAAAAAGGTACAATGAGGGAACAGAACACCTGGATGAGTGAAGCATATTCCTGCCTTAGTGACCCATGATATTCCATCATTTTTATCGGAGGATCAAGGCTTTCGCGATTTCCAATAACCGCTGAAATCGACTAAGTTTACAGTCTCTAATCCGTGGTATGCGCTACTTGTGGATCTTAGTTTATGTCTTTTTGCACATGGGCGTCTCCATGCATGCACAGACCAGACAAACCAACACTGGACCCAAGGTAAAGGGAACGGTGGCGGAGATGCGTCAAAATAAACCCATGGCGGGTATTGCCATCAGCACTTCCCGAGGTTCTCATTCTGTTACCAATGCGTTGGGAGAATTTACCATTACGGCGAGCCCGGGGGATATACTTACCTTCGAAAGCCCGGAAATTGAAACGCTCAGGCATCAGGTCACAGGTACTCAGGAAGTGCATGTCCGGGTAATTGAAAACAAGGGAGAGGGTTCACTTGCAGAAAATAAATCCGCAGGCGAGCGGATCAACCTTCATAACAGACACCTCGATTCTGCGCGGGTCTATCTGAAGCGGGACATTGGAAAGAGTCTTGAGTTCGTGGCACAATCCATCAACGAACTGGGGAGCAAAGGAAACAAGTCGGCACTTGCGGAATCCCTGTCGTTTTTAGGGGAAGTCTATCAGTTTCACAAGCAATATGATTTGGCAATCACCAGTTTTCAGGATGCACTAAGAGCGAATTCTACGGATAGAACAGTACTGTTACTGGGAAAAACCTATATCCTCAATGGTAATTATCCTGAGGCTGAAGAAATTTTGGAACCACTGTTGGTTACAGACAGCAGTATCCCCTTCCGGCAAATAGAGGTCTATGAGAGCCTGGGTGACGCCAATAAAGGACTTGGGAGAATGGATAAGGCCGTGAAATACTATGAGGAAGGCCTTGCCATTGCCATAAAACATGAGATTACACCGAAACTTCCGGACCTCAATTCGAAAATAGCGGATGTGTATGCCGGTGATAACAGGCCAGGTGAAGCGACGTCTTTTTATAGAAATTCCCTGGAACAGGCCAGTGAGGAAGCACCGGCGAGGTCAGTACAGGAAAAGGAAAAGGTGGCAGATTTCTTCAATAGTACCAACCGATATGACGATGAAATAGCACTGAGGAAAAAAAGCCTGCAGACCCTGAAAACACTTCCGGAGTCAGCTTCCGTGGTGAGCGGTGCTGTGCCGGAAAAGGACTCCATCACTTCGCAACAGATCAATTATAAAATAGCGAATGCTTATATCGCCCAGGATAAATACCAGGAGGCTATCCCATATCTGAAGCAAAGCATAAATGAAGCGGGAACAAGAAATGACCTGATTGTAGGTAAGGACGCAACACGAAAATTATCTGAGGTCTACGAGCAGCAGGGCGATTTCACAAAGGCCTTCGAAACCTACCAGCGATATGTAGCGCTGGTCGACACGCTATATCTTCGTAAGGAGCAGGAAATTTCCCGCTCAGCCAGGCTTAACCGGGAGATAGCGGCCAAACAAAGCCGAATCTCCGGTTTGGAACAACAAAGGGAACTTTCCCAAAGCAGATATGACCTGGCATTGACGGAACAGCGTCTGGTTCAGGAAACAAATAAAAGGCAACAATGGCTTATTTATTCCCTCTTGGCCGGGATACTTCTGACCGGAATTGGCGCCTTCTTTTTTTATCGCAGTAACCAACAACAAAAATTGGCGAATAATTTGCTTGCATTGAAATCACTTCGCTCTCAGATGAATCCGCATTTCATCTTCAATGCCCTTAATTCCGTGAATAATTACATCGCCCGAAATGATGAAAGAAGTGCCAACCGCTATCTTAGCGAATTTTCTACCCTTATGCGAGCCGTACTTGAAAATTCGGAAGAAGACTTTATTCCTCTTTCAAAGGAATTGGAATTGGTACAACTCTACACCAGATTGGAGCATAGCCGTTTTCCTGAAAAATTTGATTACGAAGTGAATATAGATGAACGCATTGATACGGAGTTTTTTCAGATACCTCCAATGCTCCTGCAGCCTTATATTGAGAATGCCATTTGGCATGGATTGCGTTACCGTGAGACGAAAGGGTTTTTGCGTGTACTCATGCGGCAGGTCAACAGCGAATTGATTGAAATCAGAATAACAGATGACGGTATCGGCCGCAAAAAGTCCGCGGAATTAAAAACCGTACATCAGAAAAAACAAACTTCTAAGGCGATGGGTAATATCAGCAGGCGCTTACAAATCCTGAATGAGATGTACAAAGACCGTGTTGAAGTTTCTGTAAAGGACCTGTTGCCGGATCACTCGGGTACGGAGGTTATATTAAAATTGAGGAGAAACTGATGAAATTAAAGGTAATCCTTGTAGAAGACGAGGAAAATAGCAGGGAAATTCTAAAAACCTATCTTGCAAAATATTGCACCGATGTTGAAGTTACAGGCGAGGCATCCTCCATTGCCCAAGGGCTGCAATTAATTCGATCCTCTGATCCTGATATTGTTTTTCTGGATGTCGAAATGCCTTTTGGCAACGCCTTTGATCTTCTGGAACAAGTTCCTGATCGTTCTTTTGAGACCATTTTTGTAACTGCATACAATCATTATGCCCTGGACGCCCTTAATTCCCATGCTGCCTATTATTTAATGAAACCTCTCAATATTGATGAGCTGGTAAAGGCGGTAGCTTATGTAAGGGAAATAAAGGAAAAGGAGCACGCTCTGGATGATAGGGTATTGGTTCCAAAGTTTCCTGGAGTTGAAGGCAAAATTACCCTCCCTGAGCAGGACGGGTTTAGGGTGCTCAATGTTTCCGAGATCCTCTATTGTAAAGCAGATGACAATTATACGGAGCTTTACCTAAACAGTGGTCGGATCCTGGCAAGCAAGACATTGAAATATTTTGAAGAAGCCTTAGCTGCCTTTCCATTCGCGAGAATCCATAAGTCCTATCTGGTCAATGTAAATGAAGTAGTGCGGTACCGGAAAGGGAAGGGGGGGAGCGTAGTGATTTCCAATGGGAAAGAATTAGTGGTTTCGGCATCGGGGAAACGGCAGCTCCTTCGCTTTTACGGATAAAGGCAATTGAAATATAGGGAATCCCTGTCGGAATCACCCGGAAGTCGTAAGATTCTTCCTGCCGAAAGGAGAAGCCGGCAAAGTGAAATTAAAAACAGCTATATGATCAAAGATGTTAATGGGCATAGCCCAAGGTTTGGAAAGGATTGTTACATCGCTGAAAATGCAACTATCGTAGGAGAGGTCGTCATGGGGGATCAGTGCAGTATCTGGTTCAATGCGGTAGTAAGAGGTGATGTCAATTACATAATAATGGGCAACAAGGTAAATGTGCAGGATGGGGCAGTTATCCATGGCACTTTTCAGAAGTCGCCGACCATCATAGGAAACAATGTTTCTATAGGGCACAATGCGATTGTTCATGGATGTACGATTCACGATAATGTGCTGGTGGGGATGGGGAGTATTGTTATGGATCAGTGTGTTGTTGAAAGTCATTGTATCATTGCCGCGGGAGCAGTTGTAACTACAGGCAGCAGGCTGCTGGAAGGGTCCATATATGCAGGAGTACCTGCACGCAGAGTAAAGGATATCACCGAAGAATTGCGCAGTGGAGAAATTGAGCGGATTGCTAATAATTATGTTATGTATTCCGGCTGGTTCAAGGACGAAACCTGAAACAGGAGCGTTTGGCAGCGAAGGATGCCGTTCTATAAGGTGCAGGGAGCAAGCCGGAGGCAATTAAAATGAAATTTGGTTTAATTGCCTATTTTTGCCGAATTAAGAATAAAGGGGTATGAAGGCATTTATTTTTCCAGGTCAGGGAGCCCAGTTTAAGGGGATGGGTCTGGAACTCTATGAACAATTTCCGGAAGCGCAGCAATTATTTGAAAAAGCAAATGATGTGCTGAATTTTCACATTACTGATAGTATGTTTGAAGGCAGTCTGGAAAGCCTGCAGGAAACCCGGGTAACCCAACCTGCTATTTTTTTGCATTCGGTGATCACTGCAAAGATGCTTGGATCCTCCTTTGTTCCTGATATGGTTGCAGGGCATTCGCTGGGAGAATTTTCAGCTCTTGTCCTGAACGGGGTATTGACTTTTGAAGATGGTTTAAAATTGGTTTACAAAAGAGCCATGGCCATGCAGGCAGCCTGTGATTCCCGGCCCGGGACTATGGCCGCAGTACTTGGGCTGGACGATGAAGTAGTGGAACGCATTTGTGAAGAAACCGATGGGGTGGTGGTTCCGGCTAATTATAATTGTCCCGGCCAGCTGGTGATTTCCGGGGAGATCGCAGCAGTGAATAAAGCCTGCGAGAAATTGAAGGCCGCGGGAGCCCGACGGGCGCTGGTTCTCCCTGTAGGTGGGGCATTCCATTCTCCACTCATGCAGCCGGCCAGGGACGAGCTGGCTTCTGCCATTAAGGACACTCCATTTTCGGAAGCCGTCTGTCCTATTTATCAGAATGTGGCAACCACAGCAGTCACTTCGGCGGTCGAAATCCGTGAAAATCTGATCTTACAGCTCACGGCACCGGTCAAATGGACGCAGAGTATCCGTCAAATGATCAGTGACGGTGCCAGCCTGTTTTCAGAATTACCTCCTGGCAAGGTCCTTCAGGGGCTTGTTCGAAAAATTGACGCACAGGCGGAAACTACCTCAGCTGTTATTACGTAAATGTAAAGTTGCATTTCATCTAATAAAGGGATATTTAACCCGTATAATTGGGGTTATGGCTGATTTTTTAGTAATATTGAGACCCTTAATAAGCTGGCCTAACACATGAAATGAATTGATTTTGAAGTTGATTCTAAAGGCAGTCTATGAAAATGAAAATAAAGTACGGGGCTATCCGGAACCATAGTCCTTTTATTGCTAAATGTATATTTTTACTGGTTTTTTTATGCTGCTCCATGACCCTTCAGGGACAAACGATCAGTGTTGCGGTACAGGATAATCCGACCGAATCCGGATCACAGGGAGGCAGCTTCAGGGTTTTCAGAACCCCCGGCCTTTATCCTACCGCTATCATCACCTATAACATAACAGGTATAGCCACCCCGGACGGGGATTACGCATCACTCAGTGGAACAGTTGCCATCGGGATCTTTACTTCGGAGGCATTTATTCCTATCTCAGGTATTGTTGATGATAATTTTGTTGAAGGGTCTGAAAGCATTACCGTAACCCTCGAATCGACGTCTGATGGCGAAATCGGGCCGCAGGACCAGGCCACCGCGCTCATTGGAGACAATGATAACGGGGTGATCTCCCTCAACCTTACGGAACCCCCGTTTGACAGTGAGGCTGATGAGGAAGGACTTGACCCGGGAAGTTATAGCATTGACCTTAGCAATCCAAACGGGACCAATTCTGTAGTGACCTTATCCTATACCCTCTCCGGTACTGCAGGTAATCCGTCGTCAGGACAGCCGGATTATACACTTTCCGGGGCGGTAACGCTCAATTTTACGAATGACCAGAACCAGGTGAACCGGGTGTTGGATGTGATCCCACTGGCTGACTCAGTTTTTGAAGGTGAAGAGACTGTAATCCTTACCCTTACAGGTACGGACAATCCGGCCCTGTTTTCCATCGGATCTCCCAACCAGGCCACCATCATTATAGCTGCCAACGATTGTGCTGCCGGAACATTGGCCCCGACACTCAATGCCAATCCTAACGGTTTCTGCGATATTGCCAGCATTGCGCTCAATTCCTATTTTACCGGATCTGCACCCCCGGGCAGCGTGCTGAGATGGAGTACCAACAGCAATCCCTCAAATACAGGCGACTGGGTGCCGGAGGCGAATGGCAGCCTCGTTTCTGTTTCGGATACTTATTACGCCTTTTTCTATGATGCGGTAAATGACTGTACAAGTCCACCCACGGCCGGAAGAAGCATCACTTTCAGTACTTCGCCCTCAGCCGGCACGCCTGCCAATGCCAATGCCTGTTCAGATGAGGATTTCGGCGAGACCCAGATAGATTTGGATGATCTTCTATCGGGCACCGTTTCTGACGGAGAGTGGGAATTTATATCCGGTCCGGATGATGATATAGACATTGAAAATAACAACGAAGTAGATTTTGAGGACCTTGAATTGGGAAACTATGTTTTTACATTTACTACAGATACTGCCGTAGCTCCCTGTACCAATAAGTCGTCTTCAGTAACCATAACGGTAATCGACTGTGATCCCTGCCTTGCAGGCAATCTTGCACCTGTCAGAGACACTACGGTACCCGCTACATTTTGTGATGGGGTGGGTCAGAGCCTGAACAACTATACGAATAGTACAGCTCCTGCCGGCTCCGTTCTTACCTGGAGCATTAACCCTGATCCCTTGGTCGTTAGTGGTCACAGAAGCGCTTCCCAGGTCGCCAGTCCAACACCTGGCACTTATTATGGATTTTTCTATGATGCTGCCAATACCTGTGCCAGTCCTACGCTTCAGATTACTTTAGCGGTAAATAATACACCTATTGTGAGCTCAACCACTCCGGCCACACGTTGCGGTCCCGGACAGGTTAGTTTATCCGCTTCCGGAACCATTCCGGGAGGCAGTGGCTCCCCCAATTTTAACTGGTTTGCAACTCAGACCAGCACGCAGGTACTATCAGGACTTGCAAATTATTCCCCGACCGTAGCGGCAACCACTACCTTCTATGTCGTAGCCACGGCCAACGGATGTACTTCCCAAAGAGTGGCTGTCATCGCTACTGTCGTGCCGCAACCTTCGGCAGGAACCGCGTCCAACGCTTCTTCCTGTAGTGTATTGGAAAATGGACCGACTACGGTCGACCTGGACGACCGCCTGGACGGGGAGGATACAGGAATATGGACAATTACAGGAGATCCTTCCGGTAACCTGACCCTAGGTTCCGGGAATGTGGTGAATTTTGTAAACAGAGCGGATGGCAATTATGTATTTACCTTCACAACCACTGGCGCTCAGGCTCCATGTCAGAATGTATCATCGACGGTGACTATCTCTGTCAATGATTGTGACGTGGACACAGACGGCGATGGAATTTTTGACGGTAACGAGGCCTCTCTTGGAACGGACCCCAATGATGTGGATTCAGATGATGACGGAATCGATGACGGAACCGAGGTCGGTCCTGATCCGGCAAATGCACTCGATGAAGATAGTGACGGAATCATTGATGCTCTCGATTCTGATGATATTGACACTGACAATGACGGGGTGAATGATCAGCAGGATCCGGGAAATACGAATGCCTGCATCCCTGATAATGCAAACATGTTGTGCGATTCGGATATGGATGGAATTACGGATGGGGAGGAAGTAGCCAACGGTTCCGACCCATTTGATCCCTGTGACCCCAATCTGACACCGGACTGCGCACCCGAACCAATTGATCTGGAAGTGACTAAGGAGGTGGACAATGAATTGGCCATATTGGGAGATGAGGTCGTATTTACCATAACGGTTACCAATACCACAGATCGAAGGGTGCTGAACGTTTTGATAGGAGAACTGCTGGAAACAGGCTTTGCCTATATTTCGGATGAACCTTCAATTGGCACCTATGATCCGGAAACCGGGGAATGGGTGGTCGGGGAGCTGACGCCTCAGCAGGTGGCAACCCTTGACATTACCGCCGAGGTGGTGGAAGGAGGAACCTATAGCAATACGGCTGAGTTGCTTGACTCTTTTCCGGAAGATAACAATGCCACCAATGACAGCGCAACGATAACTCTGAATATAGATCTTCCGGAAGGCGTCGATCTGGTAATAGAAAAAACCGCTTTAAGTACAAGACCCTTAGTTGGGGACCAGGTGGTGTTTACTATAAAAGTCATTAACAATTCGGTGTCTGATCCTGTATCGCAGATCGAGGTTCTTGAAGCCCTCCCCACCGGTTCCGAACGTGGTTTTGTCTATCTCAATCACAGTGCGGATATGGGGGAATACGATCCGAATGACGGTATTTGGGAAATTCCGCGACTCGAAGTGGGTCAGGAGGCACTACTAACTATTACAGTTTTCGTGCCCAGGGAAGGGACCTATATCAATACTGCTTCCCTGAGACGGTCCAGTCCCGGTGACGGAGTTCCGGAAAACAATGAGGCTTCTGTTGAGATCCGGGTGAGTATCCCGACACAGGCCGATCCGGGTTTTGTCTTTAACCAGTTTTCACCGAACGCGGACGGAACCAATGATTTCCTGAAGATCAAGGATATCGGCACCTTCAGCAATACGTCCCTCAGAATATTTAACAGATATGGGAACCTTATGCTTGAAACTGCGAATATGGCCGAAGATATTGTTTGGGACGGGAGATACAAGAATGAGCTGGCGCCTGATGGAACCTACTACTATATTTTAGACCTGGGCGATGGCTCGGAAATTAGAAAAGGCTGGATTCAGCTCATAAGATGATCGACAGAATGACTTGTAAGACAAGTAGGTTATTAACTAAAATCGCTTTCCTTGGCCTGTTCTTGTTTAGGGGAATTGGGTTGATGGCCCAGCAGGAGCCGCAGTATACCCAGTATATGTACAATATCGGTAGTTTCAACCCGGCTTATGTCGGCACGGTCGAAACTCCGGACGTATCCGGACTCTATCGGGCTCAATGGATTGATATCCCGGGAGCTCCCCGCACCATCCGATTTGGTGCCAACGTGCCGTTGGCCAATGAAAAAAATGGTGTCGGTTTTAACGCGATCAGTGATCAGCTCGGACCCGTAACGAATACGTTTGCCACAGGGGCCTATTCCTTTAAACTGAATGTGACAGATGATACCTTCCTGTCGTTTGGTATCAATGCGGGTGGATCCTTCCTCAATGTTGATTTTTCGAAAGGGACCTTTGAAAATCCGGGAGAGCCTATCCTGGATCGTGAAACCATTAAGAAATTTTATCCGATTGTGGGAGCCGGCCTCTTTTTGTATCGGGAAGACTGGTATCTGGGAACCTCCGTCCCGAATTTCCTTACGGATGGAATCTATAACGAGGATGTCGCTACCATAGTTGAGGATAAGATGCAATTTAATTTCATCGGAGGCTACGTCTTTGATATCTCAGACGGTCTTAAGCTGAAACCAGCCTTTCTGGTAAATTATATCCAGGGAGCGCCGGTCACGGTGAATGGTTCTGCAAACTTCCTGATCAATGATGTTTTTACCGTTGGAGCCTCTTACAGAAGCAGCAATGCTATCAGTGGTCTTGCGGGATTTCAGATCTCAAGTAATACCTTTATAGGATATTCGTATGATTACAATACGAATGGCCTTGGCGCATTCAATGCCGGATCTCATGAATTGATCCTGAAATTTTATATAGGGAAAGGTGGAGATACTGATGATGATGGCACAAAGAGTCGTAAAGGAAAACCAAAGCAGATTGACACACCTCGTTTCTTTTAAAGGGCTACGGTTATGAATCTAAAATATATCACTGTACTTTTTTTACTTCTGGGAACTCAGCTTGCCCAGGCTCAGGAAGAAATGTCCAGAGCGGATGTCCTCTTTTTCGAATATGCCTACGAGGACGCCATAAGTGAATATTATAAAGAACTGAATGAGGGCCCCCTGACCAATAAACAGCAATTAAACCTTGCGGATTCCTTCCTCAAAATAGGAAATTATAAACAGGCATCTCAAAAGTATCTTGAAGTCTATAAGGCAGATTCCACCATGTCTGATCACCATTTCAACAAAATGCTTCAGGCCATGGTAAAAACCTCAGGTCTTGAACGGGCGAAAGCATTCTTGGCTACCCGTTCGGATGTTCTGTCCCCTCAACTCCTGGAGAACACTGATTTTAATTTTGAGTTGCTTTCTTCCAAGTACAGCGAGGAAATGGACTTCAAACTTTTTAACATACATGCCAACAGCCCCCAATCTGACTTTGCCCCGGCTTTTTATGGGGATAAGTTCCTTTTCTCCAGTGGCCGGATACAGGGAAAGCAAAAAACTTACGCTCCTTCAGGGGAGGGGTTTCTGGATATTTATATTGGCAAGGTGGGACTGGGGGGACAAATCTCCAATCCAAATCCCTTTTCGGGTATTCCGGATTCTCAGTTTCATGAAGCCACCCCTTTCTATTCCATGGAACTGAATGAGACTTTCTACATCCTTTCCAATTCTGACAATGGCAAACTCACGTTTGATCAGAATGGGAAAAATGCCCTCGCCCTTGGAATCTCAGACGCAAGCGGAAACTTTCGGTATTTGCTCAGAGACCTCGGAACTTCTTTTTACTATCCCTTTTATGATTCCAAAAGTAGCCGCTTATATTTTGCGGCCAATTTTGAAGATAGCCTGGGAGGAACCGATATTTATTATGTCAATACAAACAACGGGCTGATTATGTCCTCGCCTGTCAATCTGGGGCCGCGAATCAATACTCCGGGTAATGAGATTGCACCTTTTATTTTCGAGGATAGTTTTTATTTTTCCTCGGACATTTTTTATGGACTGGGGGGAATGGATATTTACAAATCGCAGATAGGAGAGGAGGACTTTTTCAGTATCCCCATCAATCTTGGGAAAGTCATTAATTCCGCAGAGGATGATTTTGGTTTTATCATCAGGGATAATATTAAGGAAGGACTTATTGGTTATTTTTCGTCCAATCGCCAGGGGGGTAAGGGCAGTGATGATATATATGGCTTTATTGTAGATAAAAAACCAGGATTGAAAACCATCGTCCTCAGAGGAGAAATCCTTCGTGAAAATTCAACGGAAGCCGTTCCAAAAGCCTCCGTAAAACTGCTGGACCGGGAAAATAAAGTCCTTAAGGAAGTATATACCAACGAAGATGGAGATTACTGGGCAGAAATACCCTGGAGGGATTTCGTCCGCCTTCAGGTCTCTAAAGACCGTTATTCCTTTTATGACCGGCCTATGGATACCACTGCATTGCGTGAGATGCAGAAAAGCAATATGCTCAATATTCAACTGGCAGACATTGACGACATTGTTCAGGAGCGGGAAGATCAGATGGTAATTAAGATGAACAAATTTTTCTTTGAGCCGGCTGAATATACCATTACTGAAGAAATGGCCAAGGAGCTAGACAAAGTCGTTGAGGCCGTTCAGAAATTTCCACAAATTCAGCTCCGGATTGAATCGCATACAGACAGCCGGGGAGGGGGTGCGGCCAACTTTAAATTATCACAGAGAAGGTCGGATGCCATGAAGGAATATCTCCTTGACAAAGGGGTGCCATCCACCAGTATTTTGTATTCAATTGGCTATGGCGAAGACAAAATAACAAACAATTGCAGGGATGGGGTATATTGTCTGGAAATTTTGCACAAACAGAATGAACGGCAATGGATCGTGGTATTAAATTATAATCTGCTTTACCCATAATATCCGCTATTAATTCAGTCTTAAATTCCTCCGGCTACCGACATGCTCCTAATGATGTATGGCACCATCGGAAGTATTTCACAAACATCATCCGATGCTTCCTTCCCGCAAACTTTTTTCTCTCCCCGGCGCACAGGCTCTTCAGAATATGTATCTTTAAGGAAATGTAAATTCTATGGGTCATAGTGCTCCGGCCAAATCCTACTGGAGAAAGAACCTCCAATATGTTTTCATTCTGCTGGGCATTTGGTTCTTAGTTTCCTACGGCTTTGGCATTCTTTTAAAAGATGCTCTGGACACGATCCCACTTGGCGGTTTCAAACTCGGGTTTTGGTTCGCGCAACAGGGTGCAATCTATGTATTTGTCGTGCTCATCTTTATTTATGTGCGATTGATGAACCGGTTGGACAGGAAATATGGTTATAACGAATAGTATGAGCCCACCTAACCGCTGAGATTCTATGGACGTACAAACATGGACCTATATCATTGTAGGACTTACTTTTGCACTATATATTGGAATAGCCATCTGGTCACGTGCCGGCACAACCAGCGAATTCTACGTAGCGGGAGGCGGAGTTTCCCCTATCGCAAATGGCCTTGCAACAGCGGCCGACTGGATGTCGGCAGCATCATTTTTGGGAATGGCCGGACTCATCTCCTTCAGTGGTTATGACGGCTCTGTTTATCTTATGGGATGGACCGGCGGTTATGTACTCCTGGCGCTTTTACTTGCACCCTATCTTCGAAAATTCGGAAAGTTTACCGTCCCCGACTTTATTGGGGACAGATATTACTCCAATGTCGCCCGGACGGTGGCAGTGATCTGTGCTCTACTGGTTTCCTTTACTTATGTGGCAGGACAAATGAGAGGCGTAGGGCTGGTCTTCTCGAGATTTTTGGAAGTACCTATTAATACAGGAGTGATCATCGGAATGATCATAGTATTGTTTTATGCTGTGCTGGGAGGTATGAAAGGGATTACCTATACTCAGGTCGCTCAGTATTGTGTACTCATCTTTGCCTTTATGGTGCCGGCTATTTTCATATCCATTCAGATGACCGGCAACCCTATACCTCAACTGGGTATGGGAAGCAATGTAATAGGAGAGGGAATTTCGCTCCTCGACAAGCTTGACGGACTCTCTGCAGATCTCGGCTTTGTACGTTACACGGACGGTGCAAAGCCAATGATTGATATTTTCTGTATCACCCTGGCCTTAATGGTGGGAACCGCGGGACTACCCCACGTCATAGTGCGGTTTTTCACCGTTCCAAAAGTAAGAGATGCACGAATATCGGCGGGGTATGCATTGTTGTTTATTTCAGTACTTTATACAACCGCGCCAGCCATTGCGGTTTTCGCACGAACCAATCTGATTGAAACTGTCAGCGATAAAAACTACAGCGAGATGCCGGCATGGTTCTCAAAGTGGGAGAAAACCGGATTGATACAATTTGAGGACCGCAACTCGGACGGCAGGATACAATATGTGGCTGATAAAAGTAGAAACGAACTGACTGTTGATGCGGATATTATGGTCCTGGCAAATCCGGAAATTGCGGCCCTCCCTAACTGGGTAATTGCTCTGGTTGCCGCGGGAGGTCTGGCTGCTGCACTTTCTACCGCCGCCGGATTGCTGCTGGTTATATCTACATCTATCTCTCATGATCTGATTAAAAAGCAATTAAAACCGGATATTTCTGATAAAGGAGAACTTCTTGCCGCCAGGTCTGCAGCGGTCATTGCCGTGTGCGTGGCAGGATATTTCGGCATCAATCCACCTGATTTTGTAGCAGCCACTGTTGCTCTGGCCTTTGGACTGGCAGCAGCTTCGTTCTTTCCCGCAATTATTTTGGGAATATTTTATAAGAAAATGAACAAGGAAGGGGCCATAGCAGGTATGATTAGCGGGATCATCTTTATGTTATTCTATATGTTGAAATTTAAATTCAATATGTTTGGCGGCGGTCAGGAAATGGACTGGTGGTTTGGAATTTCCCCTGAAGGTTTTGGAACTGTAGCCATGTTGCTTAACTTTATAGTAGCCATCATAGTTTCGCGGTTCACACCAGATCCCCCGGAGGTCGTCCAGGAAATCGTCGAGCACATACGCGTCCCTGGTGGTGCGGGAGGACCGACCCGGCATTGACGCCCATTATTTTTATTGACTGCTGGGGAGTTGATAGAAAAAATAGCAGTTAAGGTCTATTGGATGGCCGTTCTCATGAGAATTCAGGAGGTTAAAAGCATACCGCAGTATGAGCAACTATCATATCAAACATCTCGAGGAGTATTTCCAGGTTTACCGTAAATCGGTAAGAGATCCGGAAGGATTTTGGGAAGAAATTGCCGAAGAACATTTTTTGTGGAGAAGGAAGTGGGACAAAGTCCTCAGTTGGGATTTCAGGAAACCTGAAATAAAATGGTTTGAAGGGGCCAGGCTCAACATAACAGAGAATTGCCTGGACCGTCATCTCACGGCGAGGGGTGATAAAATAGCACTGCTCTTTGAGCCTAATGACCCTGCCGAGGCAGCACAGCATATTACTTACAGGCAACTTTATGAGAAAGTTTGTCGAATGGCCAATGTGCTGAAGTCGAAAGGTATTGGAAAAGGTGACAGGGTGTGTATCTACCTTCCGATGATCCCGGAATTAGCCGTTGCCGTGCTGGCCTGCGCTCGGATAGGAGCTATTCATTCGGTTGTATTTGCCGGCTTCTCATCCAACGCCTTATCGACCAGAATAAATGATTGTGATTGTAAACTGGTGATCACGGCTGATGGGTCATTCAGAGGCGCGAAGTCCATTGATCTGAAAGTAATTGTAGATGAAGCCGTAAAGGACTGCAAGGGGGTGGCATCGGTTCTGGTCGTCAAACGTACCGGAGTCAGTGTAAATATGAAAGATGGGAAAGATGAGTGGTTGCAGCCACTACTTGATAAGGCAGCCGGAGATTGCCCGCCGGAAATCATGGATGCCGAGGACCCGCTCTTCATCTTATATACTTCCGGGTCTACGGGGAAACCGAAAGGAATGGTGCATACCATCGGGGGTTATATGGTCTACGTGGCCTATACCTTCAAAAATACGTTTCAATACGGGGAGAAGGATATTTACTGGTGTACTGCGGATATTGGCTGGATCACGGGACATTCATATATTGTATACGGCCCGCTGATTAACGGGGCCACCTCCGTGATTTTTGAAGGGATTCCTTCATATCCTGATCATGGTCGCTTCTGGGAAGTGATTGATAAACACAAAATAACGCAGTTTTATACCGCGCCTACTGCTATCCGTGCACTGGCAAAGGAGGGGCTTACTTTTGTCGAGAACCACGACCTCTCTTCTCTTAAAATTCTCGGGACCGTTGGGGAGCCTATCAATGAGGAAGCCTGGCATTGGTACAACAATAATATTGGCAAAGGAAATAGCCCGATTGTCGATACCTGGTGGCAGACAGAGACAGGTGGGGTCATGATCTCGCCCATACCTTTTGTGACTCCAACCACCCCAACCTATGCTACCCTTCCGTTCATTGGAATACAGCCGGCATTAATGGACGAAAATGGCCATGAGATATTGGGCAATCGGGTGAGTGGCAGGCTTTGTATCAAATTTCCGTGGCCTTCCATCGCCCGCACCATTTGGGGAGATCATAAGAGGTACCGGGACACCTACTTTAAGACGTATAAAGATTATTATTTTACCGGTGACGGCGCGCTTCGGGATGCTGTGGGGTATTATCGGATAACCGGCCGTGTGGACGACGTCATCATTGTTTCAGGCCACAATCTGGGAACAGCCCCGATAGAAGATGCCATCAATGAACATCCGGCGGTGGCAGAATCAGCTATTGTCGGGTTTCCACATGACATTAAAGGTAATGCACTTTACGGCTTTGTCATTCTTAAGGAGTCCGGTATCGGGAGGGATAGGGACAATCTGAAAAAAGAGATCAATCAGCAAATTTCAGAACAGATAGGCCCCATCGCTAAGTTGGATAAAATCCAGTTCGTCCCGGGTCTTCCCAAAACGAGAAGCGGGAAGATCATGCGTCGGATCCTTCGTAAGATCGCCTCCAAGGATACGACCAATCTTGGGGATATAAGCACACTCTTAAACCCTGAAATAGTGCGGGAGATCATAGACGACTCATTGTAGTCTGTTCTTAAGGAAGTAACATAGACTGAAAACTAAGATATTCCTGTTTTTTTGGATTATGATCTCAGTCAAAGAGAAGTATATAGCAGTAATAGGCGGCAAAAAGGGATAGAAATACAATTCCCGCATAGGTCAATAGCTGTAGTGCCGGTTTAGGATGATATTTCGCTGGCAGATCAGGGCTCATCACATTCTTCAGATTCATGAATCCCACTACCGGCGCCAGAACGAACGAGATAAAGGTGGCAAGTGCGACAAGATATCCCATATTGGCACTGAAGGCGGATAGCACCAGGTAGTTGACAATCGCCAGGAGGATGATGGCAAACCCATAGGGCCATCGGCTATGATAGGTCTTCTTCTTCCGCGAAAGCAGCCCGAGAATGTCAATACTCACTCTCGCTATGGCATCATGCGCAGTAATACAGGTACTGAACATAGTCGCAAACGCGGATACGGCTATAAAGATATAAGCCCAGTTCCCTATATGTGTAGTAAATAACTGTACCACCTGATTTGCAAAAGCCACCGCTTCTCCGCTGAGAAGGGTATTGGTCCCGTAGAGGGTCAGCCATCCTATAACAAGAAAAAAGATAGCAAGAAGTGCTGTGAAAAAATATCCAGAATTGAATTCCTGAAGTGCTTCCCTGAGTGCGGGTTTTTCTGAGGTCTTATATTTTTCCAGGCTCCAAAGACTCAACCAACTACTGGCTTCAACCGCCGTGGGCATCCAACCAATGAGTCCGATCAGAAAAAGCACTCCGGCCTCATTAAATATGGCCGGCCTTTCAAATCCGGCCAATGGGGCAACCTGTCCTTTATAAATGACAAGGAAGGTAGTGACCAGCAGCGCAATAAATAAGATGGACACAACGAATTTGAGGGAAATTTCCAGAAATTTATACCTGCCCAGTATCAGGATGGCACAAATAAAGGTAAACAAGCCAAGGGCCACCGTACTGACTTTGGTATGGCTTATATTGAAAAGATTGATGAAAAGTCCGGCGGTAACCACATAAAGCGCCGCCAGGATGGTAAAGGTTGTTACCAAAGTAATAAGAGCATAGAGCCATAAATAGCCGCGGCCCCTGTTAAGATAACCTTCAATAAGACTTTTTCCGGTAACATTGGTGTACCTGATCCCGAATTCAAAAAAGGGATATTTAAGCACATTGGCTAAAACAATGGGTATTACCATGATCCACCCAAACTGCGCGCCCGCCTTGGTAGATAATACAAGATGAGAAGTCCCGATGGCCATACTGGCAAATAACAGCCCTGGCCCAAGATTTTTAAGCAGATTGCGAAATGCAGACATAGACAGTCATCAAGTGATCACTAAATTACATTTTTTCATCTATTGACCTTCCGGCTACTTTAAGAGGGTGAGCCGCAATAGAAAGTAAATGATAAATTATTGAATTTTTATTTGTTCCCCATAAAATCTGGGTTGGGTATTAAAAGCCAGATCCATAAACATTTTGATTCTGGCGAAATATTCACGGAACTGGACTTTAAAACCACGGGTGCCTGAGATATCCATGGCATTGAAGCCTATGGCTGTCATGCCTTTTTCTTCGGCGAGGTAGATGGCCCGTTCATTATGAAATTTCTGTGAAATGACAGTGACACTGTCCAGGCCAAAAACGTATTGCGCCCTTCTTACGGAATCGAGGGTGCGGAATCCGGCAAAATCGAGAAAAATCTTTTCTTGGGGAATGCCTCCCTTGATAAGATCTTTTCTGATCGTATTGGGTTCATTGTAATACGGGCTGCCATTATCGCCACTAACAAGGACAAAATCAATTTTGCCAGCCTTAAAGAGAGCAATAGTAGCTGATATCCTGTTTGTATAATAGGGATTGTTGCCACCTGCAACCAATCTGCTTGAGGTGCCAAGTATAAGACCCACCCTATTCCTTGGGATCAGCTGAATGTCGGAATAGGTCTTACCCTCTGCTGCATCTACAATGAGTTTATTACACACGAATACAATGAAAACAGTGAAAATGAAGACGATTTGCAAATCATTGAATTTCAGCCAAGCGATGAAGGTTGATAGCTTTTTTGTCGTTTTTAGCTTCTTTATGCTTTCTAATTGTTTTTTAAAAATTAATTTCAATAGAAAAAATGGTTTA
>JBGTMS010000156.1:0-13689 GCA_041743425.1 Zeaxanthinibacter sp.
TACGCCAAAAATACATTATTTGAATGGTTGTTAAAAGTCAAATAAAGTTTATAAAAAGCCTGCAACTTAAAAAGTATCGCGACCTCCACGGTATGTTCACAGCCGAGGGTACAAAGACGGTCCGGGAGTTTTTGAATTCCCGGTTCAGCACTGAGGGGCTCTACGCAACCAACCCTGAGTTGCTTGATATTCAGGAGGCGCCTGTCACACTGATTACGGAATCGGAGCTTAAAAAATTAAGCTACCTCAAAACCCCTAATAAAGTAATTGGTATTTTTCATATTCCCGAACAGCGCCAGCCGGTATTTGACCATTGGACCCTGGCGCTGGACGGGATACGGGATCCCGGCAATCTTGGGACCATCATACGCCTCTGCGACTGGTTTGGGATTGATCAGGTCATTTGTTCTCCGGATTGTGTGGATTGCTACAATCCCAAGGTCGTACAGGCGTCCATGGGGTCCCTGGCCAGGGTGCATGTGATTTACACTGAACTCAACTCGGTCCTGACTTCATCAGGGCTACCGCTTTATGGCGCTTTTATGACAGGATCCAACGTCACGAAGGTACATCTGCCTCAGGCCGGTGTACTGGTCATGGGTAGTGAAGGTTCGGGGATTTCTGAAGCGATCTCCAGAATTCTTCACGAACGGATTTCGATTCCCCGGTATGGAGAGGAGGTTACGGAGAGTCTCAATGTGGCTACTGCAACTGCAATTTTATTGCATGAATTGCGCAGGAATTAGTTTTTGCGGAGCATCCGTTTACCGGTGTTTATATTCCAGGGCAATAAGGCAGAAGAGGTTACTCAAATGTGAAATTGACAAAGATACCTCGGGTACGGATCGCTTCAAGATTGCCGGTCCAGAGACTATTTGGATCAGCATCGGGTACTAGTTCATCCGTAATGGCAAATACCCCGCGGATGGAAGGGGAAAACTTAAAATATTCGGTATAAAATTCAATTCCAAATCCCATTTCGTAGTTATACACACTGTGTTTCATCCGAAAAGTGCCGCTGCTATTATCATCCAGCGCATCCTCATTGCTTCCCAGGTTCAAAGATGCGGAAGCCCCTCCTATAATAAAAGGCTTCCAATTACCAAACCTGCGGGTGCCGACTTTTAGAAGTAATGGAAAATTGATATAGGTAGATTTTACTTCACGAATGGCTTCACTTTCCATAGTGAATCCAGGGAAGCCCAATGTACGCTGCGTGTAGAAAAGTCCGGGCTCGAATCTCAGGTCCAGGAATTCATTGACGCGCATTTCTCCAATCAGACCTACGTTGAATCCAAGAGATTTGCTTACCAGTACATCATCGAGATCATTGCGGTAATTAAATTTAAAATCATATTGGTTGAACCCTAGAAAGTAACCCCAGTTCAGAAGTGCCTTGTCCACGTTTTCAAGATTGATAATGGGACTCTCATTAAACTGGGCGCCAGCAGGGGTAGTGATGAGTAATAGCATACCCGCCAGCACATAGATACTTTTTCTCATTCGTTTATTTTGTAGCCACATAAATAGAAGCTACCCCAAAGGTCTGGGGTTTGTTCTCCATAGCTATAAACCCGATTTTCCCTAAAATATTGTTGAAATTTTGCCCGTGAGGAAAAACAGCAGCTGATTCACTGAGGTAGGAATAGGCCTCCTTGTCTTTAGATAAGTATCTGCCAACAGCGGGCAATATATATTTTGTATAAAAGCGGTATCCCTGCTTAATAGGGGTGCGGGTGGGTACGGAGGTTTCCAGTATAACAAGCGTGCCCCCGGGTCTTAATACACGATAGATTTCCGACAGTCCTTTCTGGAGATCACCAAAATTCCGTACTCCGAAGGCAACCGTAACTGCTTCGAAAGAGGCATCATTGAACTTAAGATTTTCACTGTCTCCGGCTATCATTTCGACTTTTCCTTCGAGCTTAAGCTCAGCCACTTTTTGACGTCCAATGGCGAGCATTCCTGGCGAAATGTCGAGCCCTGTGATTTTAGCGGCCCCTGTTGCCACAAGTCGGATTGCCAGGTCGCCGGTACCGGTGGCTATATCAAGGATGTTGGCCGGAGCCCTCTTGCTTAGGATATCCACCACCCGATTGCGCCACCTTATATCCGCACCCATAGAAATTATGCGGTTGAGGTGATCGTACTTTTCAGCGATGTTGTCAAACATTTTGGTAACCTGCTCCTTCTTGTTCAACTGGGAATCCTTGTAAGGCGTCAAATTTTCAGACATGCGGCAAAGATAGCATAAAACACCTATTTTGAGTCGGGAAACAGCCGTGTGCAGGTACAAATAGTTCCATTAAAAAAAGGACCGCACACGAGAAATTTCCGTAATTTTGACCTCGCAATCTATGCATACCCTTACGCGATAAGCTGCAAAAGCACCGAAACTCTTGGGCATAGTTACCTCAAAATCAGATTTGAGAATGAATAGTAAGATCATCCATTAATGAAAATTTTAATTGCGGGTGCCGGGGAAGTAGGTTTTCATTTGGCCAAACTTTTATCCTACGAATCTCAGGACATCACCTTAATTGATTCCAATAAGGAGAGTCTGGCTTATGCAGACAGTCATCTGGATATTAGGGTTTTGAAGGGCGACGCTACTTCTATTGCCGTTCTGATGGACGCTCAGGTGGAGGATTCTGATCTGGTCATAGGGGTAACTTCAAGTGAAACCACCAATATTACGCTCTGTATTATTGCCAAGCAACTCGGTTGTAAAAGGACCATTGCGAGAATTTCCAACACAGAATTCATAGAGAATAAGGAGAAGGTGAAATTTTTTGAACTCGGCATAGATGAACTCATCTCTCCTGAAGAATTGGCGGCAGCTGAGATCCGACTTTTACTCAATCAGTCGGCTTTTAACGATACCTATGAATTTGAACAGGGCCTGTTGATCATGGTAGGGGTTTCCCTTCCCAAAACTGCCCCATTTGTTGGGAAAAGTGTAAAGGAGGCAGCCAAAATCTTTCCGGAATTACATTTCATGCCAATTGCCATGCAGCGAAGAGGTACTCAATTCACTCTGATTCCCAGGGGAGATACCGTTTTTAAGGAAGAGGATCAGGTCTATTTCATTACTGACCGGAAAGGGGTGGACGAACTCTATAAATTAACCGGTAAGAAGAAAGAAGAGATCCGCAATGTCATGATCCTGGGCGGTAGTAAGGTAGGGTACAAAACTGCCCGGGACCTCAGTGAAGACGATTTTAATGTCAAACTGGTTGAAAAGGATAAAAACAAGGCTTTCGAAATTGCGGATGCCATGCCGAATGTATTGGTAATTAACGGAGATTGTCGCAATGTTGAATTACTGGAGGAAGAAAGTCTGGAGGCGATGGACGCGTTTATCGCGGTGACTGGTAATTCCGAAACAAATATCATGTCTTGTCTCGTCGCCAAGTCCAAAAATATCAAGAAGACCATCGCAATGGTTGAAAATATGGATTATTTTCAATTGTCTCAATCCATTGGCATAGATACCCTCATTAACAAAAAACTACTCGCGGCCAATAATATATTCAGGTATGTGCGCCGTGGGGAAGTGGTCGCTCTTACCCGTCTCAATAATCTCAATGCGGAGATTCTTGAATTTATTGTAAAGCCGACCTCCAGGGTCAACGGACAAATGATCAAGGACCTGGATTTCCCCAGGACGGCCATTATTGGCGGTGTAATCAGAGAAGGGGCGGGGATCATCGCCCTTGGTAATTTTAAGATTGTCCATGGTGACCGGGTAGTGGTTTGCTGCCTGCCCAGTTCTATTTCCAGGATTGAAAAGTTATTCCTGTAATCATGGGATTTAATTTTAAGATCATTCTTCATCTCATGGGTCTTTTGCTCCTTTGCAATGGCTCATTTATGCTACTCTCTGCTCTTGTCAGTGGTATTTATGATGACGGCGTTACCCTGGAGATCACGCTGGCTGCTATCATCACGATCTTTACCGGAGTTCTCGGTATGTATTATACCAGGGGACACCGTAAGGTGCTTAACAGGAAGGAAGGATATATCATTGTAACTTTCGGGTGGCTTGTGATGTCGGCTTCGGGTATGCTTCCTTTTGTTTTTAGCGCTGCCATTCCCGGCATTACGAATGCTTTTTTTGAAACCGTTTCCGGATATACCACGACCGGGGCTTCCATAGTCCAGGATATAGAGGCCTTGCCGGAAGGTATCCTTTTCTGGCGTAGCCTGACACATTGGATTGGGGGGATGGGGATTATCGTCCTTGCCATTGCCATTCTGCCGCTTCTGGGGATTGGAGGCATGCAGCTTTTTGCTGCTGAGGCGCCTGGCCCCAGCGGGGATAAATTGCATCCCAGGATCACCGATACCGCAAAGCGCCTTTGGTTGATCTACTTCGGATACACTCTTGCGGAGACCATCCTGCTCCATCTGGCCGGGATGTCTTTTTTTGATGCCATCAACCATGCCATGGCAACCCTTTCCACAGGTGGTTTTTCTACCAAAAATGCAAGTCTGGCCTATTGGAATGATCAACCCCTGATTCAGTATATAGTGATCTTTTTCATGTTTCTTGCCGGTTCCAATTTTGTGTTGAGCTATTTTATGCTGAAGGGTAAGATTCAGAAAGTGATCAGGGATGAAGAGCTCCGGATGTATGCCTTGCTCATCCTGATAAGTACCTGTGTGACCGCCGTGGTTATTTATTTCCGTGCAAATGTTCCCTTGACTGAGTATCATCCCATGGTGGGAGGAGCAGCAGAGAGCGCTTTCCGGCATGCGCTGTTTCAGGTGATCTCCATAATTACCACTACGGGTTTTGTATCAGCCGATTTTACGGCCTGGACGCCCTTTCTCACTGTCTGTTTTTTCGGATTGATGTTCTGTGGGGGCTCTGCAGGATCGACGGCGGGTGGTATAAAGGTAATGCGACATATCCTGATTATTAAGAACGGACTGCTGGAGTTTAAACGCAGCCTGCATCCAAATGCCATCATACCGGCCCGCCTTAACAATAAAACTGTAGGGGAACAGATTGTTTACAACATCATAGGTTTCTTCGTACTTTACATGCTGCTTTTTATTCTGGGCGCGTTGGTCCTCAGCTTTCTGGGTCTCGATTTTGTTTCGGCAATCGGAGGCTCAGCTTCTTCTCTTGGTAATGTAGGTCCCGCTCTGGGAAGTTTGGGGCCACTCAATAACTACAATGGACTTCCGGATACAGGTAAATGGTGGTGTGGCTTCCTGATGCTGGCCGGAAGGCTGGAACTCTTTACAGTACTCATCTTGTTAAATCCCTATTTCTGGCGAAAGATTTAAATGGGGTCCGGTATTTTCTTCAAAGTCAGAAAACGGCTATCTGGACAGATGCCTTAATACGTGACACCGCTTCCCGCAAATCCTTTTCTGAAGCCGCGTAGGAGATCCGAATGCAATCGGCGTTCCCAAATGAATCGCCGGAAACAGTAGCCACGTTGGCATGTTCCAGAAGATACATAGAGAAATCTGCGGCATTTTTAATAGTACTCCCCTGTAAGGTTCTTCCAAAATAATCTGAGATATCCGGAAAGACATAAAATGCCCCCCCGGGGATATTGAGTTTAAATCCGGGAATTTCCCCCAACAGCTCCAAAATAAGATCCCTCCTTTTATGAAATTCATCGATCATGTATTGGATCTTACTCACGGGTGCCTCCAGGGCTGAGATGGTGGCTCTCTGAGCAATCGCATTTGCCCCGCTGGTGATCTGCCCCTGAAATTTTGTACATGCCTTGGCTATCCATTCTGCCGCTCCGATATAACCGATACGCCAACCGGTCATTGCGAACGCTTTGGAAACACCGTTGACGGTAATGGTCCTCTCATACATCCCTTCAATACCTGCGATACTCACATGGCCGCCCACAAAATTGATATGCTCGTAAATTTCATCAGAAACCACAAATATTCCAGGATGGTTTCTCAATACTACAGCAAGGGCCTCAAGTTCCTTTAAATTATAGACAGAACCACTTGGATTGCATGGAGAACTGAACCACAGCATCTTGGTCTGCGGGGTGATCGCCTTTTCCAGCTGTTCCGGGGTCATTTTAAAATCCGTATCAATTCCGGTCGGCACCTCTACCGGAATGCCTTCGGCAAGTTTTACGATGTCACTGTAACTTACCCAGTAAGGGGCAGGAAGAATTACCTCATCCCCCTTGTTGAGCATGACCATCGCTATATTGGCCAGTGACTGTTTGGCTCCCGTAGAAACCACAATCTGATTGAGATTATATTCCAGATTATTATCCCGCTTAAACTTATGGGATACGGCCTTTTTCAGATCCGCATAACCATCCACCGGGGAGTAACTGCTGTAATTCTCATCTATGGCCTGTTTGGCTGCATCCTTAACGAAATCAGGAATATTAAAGTCGGGTTCTCCAAGACTCAGCCCTATAATATCCTTGCCTTCAAGGCGTAATTCTCTGGCTTTTGCGGCCATGGCAAGAGTGGCCGACACAGACATTTCATTGATTCTATCGGACAGATGATGTTTCATTAAAGCTATGGTTATTGGTATTGAAGTACCGGCTTTTTACCCAGTTCTTTCAAATGTTTAAAGTGCGAAATTATCGCTTTTCTTGTAGTTTTATATTCATTGTAGGGCAAATTAAATTCATTTGCCGTTTGTTTCACAATTTTAGAGATTTTTGTGTAATGGATGTGGCTGATATTGGGAAAAATATGGTGTTCAACCTGGTGATTTAACCCTCCTGTAAACCAATTAACCACCCTGTTTTTTGTCCCAAAATTGACGGTGGTGGCCAGCTGATGAATGGCCCAGGTATTTTCCATTGTCCCATCTTTCTCGGGAAGAGGTGTATCCGCTTCATCAACCACATGCGCGAGCTGGAATACCATACTCAGGATGACGCCGGCGACATAGTGCATAATAAAGAATCCGAGCAGGATTTTCCACCATGCGATATCGAGCAACAACATCGGCAAGAGAATCCAGATGGTCATGTAAATCATCTTTGTGGCCACAAGCACACTCCAGTTAAGAAAGGGTTTGGGCAATTTACCATAGGATAGCTTGCGCTTGGTATAGCGGTACATCTGCATAAAATCGGTAGTAATGGCCCAATTGAAGGTTAACAGCCCGTAAAGTAATAAAGAGTAATAGTGCTGGAATTTGTGAAACTTATGCCATTTGGCGTGTTTTGAAAAACGCAGGATCCTGCCGGCTTCCAGGTCTTCATCATGATTGTGAATATTGGTATAGGTATGATGCAAAACGTTGTGTTGAACCTGCCAGTTATAAACATTTCCAGCCAGAATATAGATAGTCCCTCCCATAAGTTTGTTCACCCATTTTCTGTTGGAATACGACCCGTGATTGCCATCGTGCATCACATTCATCCCAACACCTGCCATCCCCACTCCCATGATCACAGAGAGTAAAAAGTTCGCCCAATTGGGGAGGTTAAGGGTGAGGATCAGAAAGTATGGAGCAAGAAAAACCGTGAACATGATAGCAGTTTTCAAATACAATTTCCAGTTGCCGGTCTTTTTCAACTTGTTCTCGCGAAAATAATCATTGACACGCTTGTTGAGCGTCCTGAAAAATTGGGCAGAATCTCTTCTTGAAAATTTAATGACGGAGGTCTCCATATATTCGAATGTTTTCTGGGGGTCTTTAAATAACGTAAATTATTTACGTATCACACTACCTGTCTAAAGTAGTATTTTTGAACAAAAGACAAAGGTACGCATGCAAGCTGACATTATTTTTAAATATTTTCCCAATTTATCCCTGCAGCAACGGGGGCAGTTCGAATTAATGGCCGAATTATATAAGGATTGGAATGCCAAAGTAAATTTGGTATCCAGGAAGGATATTGAAGAATTGTATCTCCGGCATGTACTTCATTCGCTGGGGATCGCAAAAATCATATCTTTCTTACCGGGTTCAAGCATATTGGACGTGGGCACAGGAGGCGGATTTCCGGGAGTGCCCCTCGCTATCCTATACCCTGAAACCAGGTTTACCCTGGTAGATGCCATCGGTAAAAAAATTAAGGTGGTAAATGAGGTCATCAGCGGTTTGCAACTGGGGAACAGCAGGGCGGTACAATGCCGGGTGGAAGAAATGGACGCCCGATTCGACTTTGTTATTAGCCGGGCTGTGGCTGCAATGCCGACATTTGTCTATTGGGTAAAAGACAGAATTAAAAAAAAATCCTGTCATTCAGTGAAGAATGGGATTTTCTATCTGAAAGGGGGAGATCTTTCTGAAGAACTCAAAGAATTCCCTGCCGCGAGGATTTCTCAACTGAGCGATTTTTTCGAAGAATCTTTTTTTGAAACTAAAAAAGTGGTTTACCTTCCTGGAAGGTCAAACAATTGATTACAGACTAAGCATTTTGTGAAAGGAATATCTGCAATTTTCTGCATACCTTCTCACGTAGCGCTCCACACTTTTATAGGAAAGCCGATTTTCTTTCTTAAGCGATGTTTTTTCCATGGGACCTGACATGATTTAGATTTTTACTATGAATTTACAATTACTTAACGTTAAATTTACATTAATAGTATCAGTCTATGAAATTTATCCCGTTAAAGTTTGTTAGCGTCCTTGCGGCGAGTAAAGCTCTCCCGCTCTGTAAGGGCATTTTATGCTCCGTCACGCATTAAGTCAACGCAGCAAAAACAATTCTATTGTGAAGAGAGGGCCAACTATTTTCAGGAGATAGGAAAGTAACCCCAGGCAGATGCCAGGAGGCTCCTACGGGATATGGCAGTATCGCAAGGGAATTCGACTGAAACTTCCCTTAATTCCAGAACTTTATAAGGGGTTCACTTCCCCAGAAAGGGATAGCGATAGTCCTCTGGGGTGACAAAAGTCTCTTTAATAAGCCGGGGGGAAACCCAGCGAAGCAGATTCTGCGCAGATCCGGCCTTATCATTGGTGCCTGAAGCCCTTGCGCCTCCAAAGGGTTGTTGTCCTACCACGGCTCCCGTGGGTTTGTCATTAATATAGAAGTTCCCTGCTGCATTCTGCAACGCCGTGGTAGCCTCATCTATGGCATAACGGTCGGTTGCAAGCACTGCCCCGGTAAGTGCGTATATTGAAGTAGTATCCACTAATTTCAAAGTTTTGGACCAATCCTTGTCCTTATATACATATACGGTGACCACGGGCCCGAACAACTCCGTTTCCATAGTAGGGTACTTAGGGTCTGTGGTAAGAATTACCGTAGGAGCAATAAAATAGCCCTTTGATTTATCATATGTTCCTCCGGCAATTACTTTGGCATCTTTATCTTTTTTGGCCTGATCTATAAATTTGGCAAGTTTGTCAAAGGATCCCTCATGGATGACAGCCGTAATAAAATTCCTGAAGTCCTCTGGAGATCCCGGAGGCTTGAAGGACTTGAGATCTTTCCTGACAAGGTCGAGAATCTTTTTTGAGGTCGATTCCGGCAGATAAACTCTGGATGCAGCACTGCATTTCTGTCCCTGAAATTCAAAGGCTCCCCGGGAAATAGCGGTCGCGACCTGTTCCGGCTTGGCAGAAGGATGTGCGATAATAAAGTCCTTCCCTCCCGTTTCACCAACGATCCTTGGATAGGTCCGGTACGTGCTTATATGGTCTCCGATTTGCTTCCACAGGCTTCTGAAGACGTCAGTGGATCCGGTAAAATGAACGCCTGCAAAATCCGGACTGGCCAGAAGATTTTCTGTGATCATGACCGGGTCTCCGTACAGTACATTGATCACCCCATCCGGTAATCCGGCTTCCTTAAAAACATCGACAATGACTTTGGCAGAGAAAATCTGACTGTCACTGGGCTTCCATATCACCACATTGCCCATCATGGCAGCGCTGGCCGGAAGATTCCCTGCGATCGCCGTAAAGTTGAATGGGGTAATGGCATAAACAAATCCTTCCAGAGGCCGGTACTCTATACGATTCCACAAGCCTTCGGAAGATTCCGGTTGATCTTCATAGATCCTCGACATGAATTCGACATTGAATCTCAGAAAGTCGATTAGTTCGCAGGCAGCATCTATTTCAGCCTGGTGGATGGTTTTTGACTGCGCAATCATGGTAGCGGCGTTGATACGCGATCGGTAAGGACCGGCGAGAAGATCAGCTGCCTTTAGAAAGATCGCGGCCCTGTGTTCCCAAGGGAGTGCAGCCCATGCCGTCCTCGCTTTCAGGGCTACCCTGATGGCGGTATTTACATGGCTTTTTTCTGCCAGATGATAGTGGCCAACCACGTGCTGATGATCATGCGGAGGTGAGATGGGTTTCTTCTTTCCGGTTTTTATCTGCTCGCTTCCGATATAGAGAGGTACTTCAACCTTCCCCTTGTAATAAGCGGAATATTGTGCAAGCACTTCCTTCTTCTCCGGACTGCCCGGAGCGTAACTTTTAATCGGTTCATTGACGGCCGCCGGAACCTGAAAAAATCCATTTCCCATTTCTGCTCTTTTTGCTGGAATAGCCGCAAAGGTACTAAATGTCGCTGGAACCGCGAAAAGTCACTAAGGCCGGAATCCCTATGCAGGGATTGGGAGTCACAGGATATTCTAACCTTTGAAAACCAAAAAGAGAGAGCGCTAAGCGGGAGATTGAGACGGAGAAAATATTCCTGAGGGATTGGGTATCGACTTTCGGTTACTAAAATTGAATCCCAAAGCCGGTAAGGAAACGATATACCTGGATTTTTCAATTCAGGGCAAAAGGCGCACTGAATTTGAAGGTGGGTACATATACCCGAAATTTTTCTGTCGAGGCGAAATTAACCATGTTGTAATGCCCCTTCATAGCCCCGATAGGGGACGCAAGAAGGCAGCCGGAACTGTAGGTATGTGACTCACCGGGTTTGATCACCGGCTTCTTGCCGATAACCCCTTCTCCATCCAGCACTTCAAAATCATTCAGGGAATCATATATTTCCCAATGTCTTGATGTCAGTTGGACGGAATCCTTGCTCTGGTTTTCTATGGTAATTGTATACCCAAAGGCAAAATGCATTTTATAGTTTTTGAAGAAGGTGCCTTCAAAACTAGTATCCACCGATATTTTAATGCCCTTGGTAACTTGAGTAATCATGGTGCCATTTTAATAGGTGACTATGCTGCCCAATATCAGCAGCAATGATCCGATGCCTGCTAAAATAAAAAAAATTGTGTTAAGAAAGAGAAATTTTAAGATTGTTTTAAACCTTCTTTCCTGATAATAATTTCGTAAAGATTTATATAAATAGCCGGCAAATATTAACAAAAAAATTCCGGCACTTTCTACCGTGAAGATAAAATCAATTAAAAAACTAATTATGAGCAAGATAAACAATAAGGACTGATTGTGAAAACTAAAGATAAGATTATCGGTATACGTATATTTTTTCCTGATGTACGCCATTGTCAGGAAGACGGCGAATAATGGTAAGAAGAAAAAAGTGGCAAGAGGTAGTCGTGATACAAGGCTGCTCAGAAATACGCCAGGCTGATTGATAATTTTCAATAAACTTCCGGCTATTCTGAAGTTCATCCTATTTTCAAAATCGCTACGGATTTGATATTTTTTCTTCAGCAGCTCGAAATCTGCAATAGAATCCCCGGTCATTCTCTCGGTAAAAAAATCAATTTTAGCAAGGTAACGGTTGAATATCCTGAGCGTGTCAAGGGAGTGAAAGTAAGCAACCTGATCACCATGGGTTCCGGATGTCTCTCCTGCCGTCCTGGATTTCATAATGCCGGATGCGAATAAACTATCCTTCTCTTTTTCACTGGAGGTATAAACCAGGTTGATCCCTGTCTTTGACAAGGGCCCAGCCTGGATTAAAACCGGGGAGCCGGGAGCATTGAAATCCCCCAGCAGATTCACAATCAGAAAATAAATAAATCCTATTATGAGCAGGAAGCGGAAGGGATTGGTATAGACCACCCTTTTTCCACGGATATAGTCCTGAGTGATTGCTCCCGGTCTTAAAAGAAGTGTGGATAAGGTTTTGAGAAGTTTGGAGTCATAATTGATCAGATTGGCAAAAAACTCCCCAATATAATTCCTGAGGCTAAGTTTCTTAGTACTGTTTGGCTGTGAACATTCAGGGCAGAACCGGTCACTTATATCCAGAGGGTGTCCGCAATTCAGACATTTGATCCCCCGGTGTGCGAAGTGTGAGCTGTCTTTCCGCGACATTACTGCAGCTGACGGGGGTTATTGAGCAGTCCACAGCCGGTTGTGTGCCTTCCGGCGCCCTGCTGCCGTTGCTGAAATACATTTTCAGTTCGTAATCTCCCTTGAATTCGCTGTGCCAATTCCGATAACGCTATCATATACGTCTCCAAAATTTCTGTAATACACAAGGATAATATAGTTGTTCTCCGTAAAATGAAAGTTGCCGGATATCGTGTTTAGTTCAATAAGTCCGTCTTCCTTCCTGACGACATATTTGTAATTATAGAATCCCTGCTTCATCCGTATGACCGTCTCAAGATTCCCTGTTTCAGAATTAAAATTCATTCTGTTCCCGGCATCAAGCGCGTAATTGTTGAATTTACCGAAAACATAGACCTCATCCAAACCAATGGTTTCAGTGTAGGGAAGGCTGAAATGTACTTCTGTATATTCTGCTTCCCTGGATACATCGTCCCCTTGCAGTGTTCTGATCACAAAATCTCCGTTGATGTCCGGATAGTAGGTATAAGCCTGTTCATTCCACCAGCGATCAGCAAAAAGGTAGGTGTGATAAAGTTCTTCAAATTCGATATGTGAAATGGAAGCACTGGGTGCCCTCAGATCCTTTGTATCAAAGTTGAGATATTCATTCCCGCCAAAAAAACCGGTCTCTTCATCGTATTTATAAACCAATTCATTCCCCAGGGTGAATTGCGGCGGAACATTATAAATGGCCGTAGGCCAGTGATAATTCTGGAGGATGGCAATTTTGACTTCCTTCTTTGGATTGACAAGGGGAAAGTCGGCTGTCAGTATTGTAAACTGCACTACCTGTTTTTCATTCAGGAATTCGAAATCCCGTGACCTTTTCACATAGGCCCCTATCTTGACCAGGTCGTTGTAAATGATAAAACGCCTGGAAAACTGAAGTTCGTAGCTATTGTTATAGACCTCAAGCACATAATTACCGCTTACCTTAAGACCCAGGTTCTCATTGGGGATAGTGAGGCGGTAATTGGAATAGGGTTGCAGGGTGTTGTAGCTGTTTTCGTAATCGACAATGCGAAGATTATCCAGTCCATCAAGATATTGCGATTTTAAAAGATCAGATGGCGTCCAGTCATAATCACAATGCACAATCTTATAATAGTAATCCTGTTCCCTTGCTGTTATATCGTCAAATTCAAGTGTAATAGGCTCCCCGGACTGTACGATCGGAAACTGATCCTCTGTAGGACCCTTAAAGATGACCGTCCTGATATTTGGAGGAGGATCGATCTCCTCCTGCACCTGTCCCTGGAGTGGGAAAGCAAGCAGCAGATATAGAATCTGTTGAAGGATCAGGCGCATATTTGCAATGATTTTCCGGCAAAGGTAAACAAAAAGCCCAGCCCTTAAATTCCTGACGTTGTAATGCCCAAATTTCTGGTTAATAATTATGAAAACTTTTTATTAAGTACTACTTTTGAGGCGTATTTTACAAATTAAGGTCTACTTTATATGTCCAAAGACATCCGAATCAAAAAGGGCTT
>JBGTMS010000157.1:0-31959 GCA_041743425.1 Zeaxanthinibacter sp.
CATATCATTCATGAAGACGAAATTGAAATAGGCCCGCTACAACTTCAGTCAGGCCATGAATCAGCCTTAAATTCGCCTAACCACGAAAAGCCATAAGGGCAATGACTTAACTTCATTGCCTGAAAATTTGGTCATAATTCAAGGCCGAAATCAATACAATACGGCTGTAAATCAAGACAAACAATATAATTGAGACTTCATTATGGCAGCAAAAAACAAGACTACTGAAACCGAGGTGAACGTAAGGGATTTCGTAAATTCATACGTTGACAACGACTTAAAAAAGGCTGATAGTTTTGAACTCATCGAATTAATGACAAAGTGGTCCGGATTTGCACCTAAAATGTGGGGACCAACCATTATTGGTTTTGGGAAATACCATTATAAATATGCCAGCGGGCATGAAGGCGATGCCCCTCTACTGGGTTTCTCACCACGTAAAGCCGAATTTTCATTATATGTCATAGCCCAGGGTAATGATAACCAAAAACTGCTGGACAAACTGGGAAAATATAAAATCGGCAAAGCTTGTATCTATTTCAAGAAGTTAGCCGACCTAAACCTTGATATCCTGGAAAAACTAAGTAAATCGACCTTAAAATACATGAATGATAATAAGACCATGTTTGAAGGGGGTAAAAATTGTTAAGGAGAATAACCCGTTGCCATGGGTTATATACCAATACCGGTTACAAAATTTGGAACAAAGTTTTATGCAAGGTTGCATTTTGTACCTGGAATCAGGTGAAAGGCTAAAAATGCCGGCCTTGATGTGGCCGGGAGCCTTTCCGGACAATCATACAGGAAAATAGTAATCTTTTACAAACCTTCAAATGCCAACATCATGAAAATCAAAATTATCCTCGCAATGCTTGGAGCCTTTGCTCTCCTGACCAGTTTCCAATTGACAAAATCAAACGATATTCCCAAATCCAAAAAGGGAATGATCAAAGTGATGATTCTCTATCCGAATGGTGAAGGGAAAGAGTTTGATATGGAGTACTATGCCACAAAGCATATGCCCATGATTGCAAGTTTAATGGGTGACTCTTTAAAGCTGCTTGAAATTGATAAAGGCGTTGCTGCCGGAGCACCGGATGCAGCTGTCCCTTTTCTGGCCATCGGGTATTTGTATTTCGACAAGCTTTCGGCCTTTCAAAATACTTTCGGACCAAACGCAGCGCAAATAAGAGCTGACATCCAGAACTATACCAATATTCAACCAGTTGTTCAAATCAGCGAGGTTTTACAATGATCAGTAACACGTCCGCTCTATAGATTAAAAAGGCATTTTCAAAATTCTCCGTTCGGTAATAGCAACAACAATTGCCCTAGTAACTGAGATGCCAAATACCTGGTCTAAAGGAAACCATCCTATAAAAACACCCTCCAGGTTATTAACGGGATAAGATTTGCATTTATTTTGAAAAAGATAAAAGCAAAATTATATTCTGGGTTCTTGGCGAGGGCTATTAGTTCTCACCATTCATTACCATAGATCCCGGTTGGGCTGATCTTGATATCTTATTTTTGCAGTTGTTCTGCATTTGAATTTCTATTAATTAAGTTCCAGGCAATTTTTGGCAAAAATCTGTTTAAAAAATAAATAGATTTTGTATCCCCAACACGAATTTTGTAGGTGTTGCTTTTTAAGCCACCGATTCATCCGTTTACTAATTTTTCAGAAGTAATTGTTTTTGCATTTACGCCATCAGCCATGGCAGTTGCAACCAGTGGAGGAGAAAGTTCAAAAACTTTGACATGACTTTTTGAAATCTGCAAATGATTTCGCAGAGAACCAGTATAAAATCGAACTGCAGCTTTTGATGCAGAATAAGTTGGCGTTAGATTCAGAGGTACATAGCTTAGGATGGAAGCCGTATTGATAATGGCGCTCTCTTTTCTCGACTTAAGCATTTCCACAAACAAATTATTCATACGTATCACACCCAGGTAGTTAACACTCATTTCATATTCAGCCGTTTCAAAATGTGCTTCGCTGACAATCCCCAGGTTTCGGGGTTTACTTATCACACCTGCATTATTATATAAAATGTCTATCCCTCCAAGTCGTTGGATTTCTTTCAATAATGAAGTTGCGTCCTCCTCATTTGTAACATCACTGTTAATAGCTATTATCGAGGGATGAAGTTTCTTCGCTGCGTCCAATTTTGTTTGGTTCCTTCCAGTAATGATAACCTTGGAGCCGTTAGCTAAAAATTGTTTTACTGCTTCTAACCCAATACCTGAACCTCCGCCAGTTATCAGAATTATTTTGTCATTTAATTCCATCTCTTTATTTTTGCTTGCATTTTACAAGTGCAAATATACGTACTACTTTTAATTTGCAAGTGTTTTCAAAAGAAATTTATAAGTAAATGAAAAAAAATAAAAACAGGTCAGAATGTCCAATTAGTTCTACGCTAGATCTATTTGGCGATAAGTGGTCTTTATTAATAATCAGAGATTTGATATTTTTCAATAAGAATACCTATGGTGATTTCTTGAAATCCGAAGAAAAAATCGCCACTAATATATTGGCGTCTCGACTGAAGGGGCTTGAAGAATATGGCATTGTGGAAAAATTGGAGCATCCCGACAGTAAAGCAAAAGTACTATATACCCTGACCCAAAAAGGAATTGACCTATTGCCTATATTGCTGGAAATTTATTTTTGGTCAGAAAAATACTTTTCAATTCCTGCAGAAATAAAAGCAAGAATAAAAGAAGCCAGGCAAAATAAAGCTCAATTTGTTAAATCGATTACAAAAGAGTTAAGGGGACGACTCCTAAATGTACAAAAGTAAGCCCAGTGAACGCCGTTGTAAACGGAAGCATATTAAACTAGGGGTAGTCCGATTAATTTGACTCGGACCACAAAAAATATGGTTCTATCAGATTTTACCCAATGAACTCCTGACCCGTGAGCACCATGATATAAGATTCATACATAGAAAAATTAAAACCGGATACGGTGATAATGCAATATGATGGTGCTGGGACAAATATTTGACAACCGTTCTATTTGTATCATTATGTATAACAATTCGGGCGCACTTTATGCCCCCTATAAACTTGTAGTGCCTTTTAAAAATTGAAATCGAAAGCAAAATGTTCCTGCGGAGAGCAACCAACCCTGATGGCATTCTTTGTGCCGGTACTATTCAATTCCATGTCGTTTGTACATCTTTTTAAGAAGCGTAATTAATATGAGACCCTTCCCTGTTTTCTTTTGTTGCCTTCTTTGCTTCTATATTGCAGGGGCACAGCAGGATAATTTATATCAAACTTTAATTGCCAGGGCCAGCCTGATGCATTTGCAGGAAAATTATAAAAACGCCATTGAATTTTATGAACAGGCATTTAAAATCCAAAAACCTGACGCATTGACTTCCTATAAAGCTGCAGCTGTTTATTCATTGGATAAAAACGCTAACAAGGCATTTCATTATTTGCAGACGGCTTTGGATTCCGGTTGGACAGAAGCTGACTGGCTTTCGTTTGACCCCTATTTTGATTTCCTCCGACACACACATCCTGATGAATGGAAAGCAACGGAACGGAATGCCAAAATCAAAGAACAGCAATATGGTAAAACTTTAGTGTTGCCTGGTTTAAGGAAGGAAATCAATTTAATGACTCTTAAAGATCAGCAGTTGCGATACCGAAGAGTCCAATCAAGCAATGACAGCGTGCTGGCATTAATTGGACAACAAATCAGCCAATCTGATCTCAATAATCTGAACAGGGCCAAAGAAATTATTGCGCAATATGGATGGCTAAAAAAATCACAAATCGGAAAAGATGGTCAAAATAATTTATGGCTTATCGTTCAGCATGCTGATCATGATGTAAAGTTTCAGCAAACAGTGTTGCATGCTATGGAAAAATTAAAGGGAACTGTAGAACTTACTATAGAAAATTATGCTTTCCTGTATGACCGTGTGAAATGTAATCTCAATTACAAGCAATTATATGGAACACAGGTGGTGTGGACCGGTAATGGAAAAGCTTCCGGCTTCAGACCTATTGCCGAGGAGAACATGGTTGATTCCCGTCGAAAAGTTATAGGAATGCAACCAATGAGCACTTATGCCCTTACCTATGGCTTTAAATACCGGAAACCAACCACCGGCCAGTCCAGAAAGAATGAGGCTGCGGAGCATGAAAATGTTCATCAGTTGATAGATAGTGCGAAATATTTTTATTCAACCAGGCAATTCCAAAAAACGTATGATTACTACAACGCGGCCTCCACTTTTTCCGGAGGTATGGACAAGGCAGATAATTTGGAGGCGGCCATTCTGTTTTCAAAGATTGGTGTATTGAATAAGGATGAAAAGTATAAAAGTATCGCTTTGGATTTTTTATACCTCTTATACCTCAGAGGAGATGTATCCAAATTGGAACTGCATGGACAGCCTGCTTTTAAAATATTACACCAAGAACAACGCTGGCAGGATATGATTAGACATTTGGATAAATAAATTTGAATCAGATATGAATTTTTAAGAAATCAAAATATTAAATAAGAAGCAGAAATTTGAATTGCACCTAAAGCAAAGGCAATGAACATTCTGCAGTCGACTTTCATACACGAAATCACTTGCGTTAATTTGATTATCATTTAAATATTAAAAAAAACTTATTATGCCAAATATTCATCAGGCAGTACTTATTTGTGCAGCACATGACAAGGTGTTCGATGCACTAGCCAGTGAGAAAGGAATATCCGGATGGTGGACTCCCAAAGCCACCATAAATGCACAGTTGAACAGTTTTGCCCGCTTTCATTTTGGTCCCACCTATTATAAGGAAATGAAAATTACGGAGCTCACACCTTTTGAGCTTATTAAATGGCATTGTACAGAAGGGACTGACGAATGGATAGGGACCAACATTACGTTCAAACTCATCCCCGTAACTAAAGAAAACCTAATAAATAACTATCCTGAAATACAGGGGCAAATAGAACAACAAACGAACGATGCTGCCACCTTATTGATTTTTAATCATGACAACTGGAAATCATATACCCTAATGTTTGCTGAATGCAGTTATACCTGGGGTCAATTTCTTAAAAGTCTCAAGTTATTTTGTGAAACCGGAAAAGGCAAACCATGGCCTGAACGGCATCTTAATGGATAATGAATTATATTAAATGCCTTAAGGCGTTGGTCCAGTGATTCCCATAGCCGACCGGCAATACGGACAATTAATTTATACGCATCAGAATGAGAAAAATAATTGGAGCTATTAATATGACCCTCGACGGGTACTGCGACCATACGGCGATCATTCCCGATGAGGAAATTCATAAACATTATACCCAACTCCTGAGGAATGCAGGCACTGTTCTCTATGGGAGGATTACTTACGGGCTTATGGAGAGTTACTGGCCTGCTTTAGTAAAAAACCCCAGTGGGAATAAGTCCATGGATGAATTCGCAGAAGCTATGGACACTATTCCCAAAATTGTTTTTTCCAATACCCAAAATCAGGTTGAATGGGAAAGCGCAAGGTTGGCCAAGGGAACTGTCAAACAAGAAGTTTTAGAACTCAAGCAGCAGGCAGGCAAAGAAATTTTAGTGGCTAGCCGGAGTTTAATTGTTCACTGCCTGAACCTTAATTTAATTGACGAGTTTCAACTCTGTATTCATCCGGTAATAGCAGGTAAGGGTTTGCCATTATTAGAAAATGTAAAACACAGTTTTAAGTTTAAACTATTAAAGTCAAAAACATTCAGAGGAGGCGCAGTCCTATTTTACTATCAACCGATAAAATAATGACTATTAGCTTAAAATGAGAATGACCTCGCAAGACCCGTAAACAAATACACTCACCTGGATACAAATTTAATGAAGCAAAAATTAAAAATCTTCCTTGGTCTTATTTCTCTTGGACTGGCAGTGACCTTAATTTATCAATTGGCTGTCTGCGGGCAGATTGATTTTCCCTGTTTTATTTCTTGAAAGCCTCTAATTGGATTTATTTTACCTGGCGGGCTGATCTTGACCTTGTTGACAAAATTAATTACAAAAAATGGACCATTCTGGACAATATATTTCGCAGTGGTCGCTATTGCCTTTGCATTCTTTCAAGCAAATATATTCCCCCACCTTAAAAATTATGGCCCCCGAAAATTACATCGGACAAGTAAGTTTCATCAGCTCAAATATGCCGGAAAATATGTTGGCTCCTGATTCCAACGGAATTGGATATATGAATGAACGAACATTTAACAGACTCCGTTCAATGCCAATCGTCCATGACGAAAAGGAAATGACTTGACCAGACCATGCCTTAAATATCACCCTTTAGGTATTTTTGAATATAGAAGTGCAATAGATTCGGTAAATAGACGAGAGATTAGCTCCTTGTCATTTGGGATTGCAAGGCCGGATACGACTTAAAAAGATCCACATTACCTCAGAGACCTATCTGAGTTAGTGGATCAGGAAAAAATAAAATCTGCCTGATATTCATCTTGAAAGTCAGGTCATATTTTCGCTATCTTACGACCACCTCTGTTGCAGGCTTTGGCCTGCCTCTTTAAAAAATGAAGTTTAACACGCAATGCTTTATTTGATTTAACACTTTGGGCAAAATACTGCTGAGAAGAACATTTTGGGCACTGGTAATCCTGCTGAGCGCTTACTATTTATACAGGGGAATTAAGTTCAGATTCCTTTCAGAAGGTAATTTAGATGAAAAACCAATCTGGTATTATTCCCATCTTCTAGCTGCCCTATTACCCCTATTGCTTGGTCCATTTCAATTTTGGACGTGGCTTAGGATAAAACACACGAGTATACACAGGCGTCTGGGTAAAATCTATATTGCCGGTTCATTACTGGGGGGACTCACAGCGCTTTATCTTGGAATTACAATCGATTTGCAAGGGTCCGTCCTACCGCTCATTTTCCTTTTTTCACTCTGGCTTTTTATGACAATTTGCGCATGGATAGCCATTAAAAAAGGAAATATTATCGCGCACCGACTCTTTATGATTCGCAGTTACGGGCTTGCCTTGGTTTTTGTTTTCTTAAGAATTCTTGGTGATATTCCTCAGGATAAACTATTTTATTTCATCGCCTCTCCTGAATTAAGGGATACAACTTTAGAGTGGATAAGTTGGATCATCCCTCTATTGACCATAGAAATCGTCTTTGCTTGGATTCCATCATTAAGGCAAACCAAACGAATTGCAAAAAAGTAATTAATTGACGTGAAACCATAAAGTTCGCAAAAGCTATTTTTTCAATGATTCGGATGTCGTTTTATATTGGAAGTTTATTTTCGAAGCAAACTTGATGAAGCCTGAAGCCGTTCTGAACAATTTTAGCTCATAACTATATAATAAATTAATGGTCATTATTTCTAATTGCATAGAAAATGGGACTAAATTAACTATCTCCATTGTTGATTGAACTCCTATCAAAGCCTGCTTTTAAAATAGTATACCGGGAGCAACCCTGGAAGCATATGATTAAGCATTTGAACAAATAGTACAGGTCTTCCCTGCCCAAAAATAATACTGTAATGAAGAATGTATATTTATCTTTGGTTCCACTGCTTCTCATTTTTTTTAATTCTGCGGGACAGGATGTAAAGAGTTTTGAAAATGGCGACGTAATACTTCATTACGAAGAATATGGACAGGGGCCGGCGCTGTATATTCTATCCGGGGGTCCAGGCGAATCACCCGACCACCCCTATCGGCAGATTATTGATAGTCTTCAGTCCTTTTATACCTGCATTTTGCTACATCAAAGAGGTTCAGGTAGATCCAGAGATATCCCCATTAATAATTCAACCATTACCATAGACAATTATACACAGGATATTGAGCTGTTAAGGAAGCATCGCGGCGACAAGTCCATTAGTGTTTTTGGTATGTCATGGGGGGGACTGCTGGCCATGAATTATGCCGCATTGTATCCGGAGTTTGTCTCTGATCTGATTCTGGTAAGTTCGGCTCCACCTACCTATTCAGTTTGGAATGTCCTTTATGATAATCAATTTACACGTCGTTCCAAATCAGAGCTGGACTCTATGGCCATGCTTCAAAAAATATTCTCTACTAAAACGGAAAAGCAACTGGATTCACTGAAAATGGTACGTCCCGCTTCTAAAGAAGTGATTGCCTTCAAAGATTTTATAAGCCTGCATGTTCGGGCAATGTACTACGACAATAGCAAAATTTCCAAAAAGAATGTAGAGACTCTATTTTACAATTTTAACTTTCAGCCTATCCCCTTAATCGATAGAGAAGTTCTGGAGACCCAATGGGATATTACAAAGAAATTGAAAAGACTAAATACGAAAGCCCTAATTGTCTATGGAAGACAAGATGATCAGGGGGAATCAACTTTTTATATACAAAAGGAAAGTTTGAAATTCAGTGAAATGCACGTTATTGAAAAATGCGGCCATATGATTATAGATGAACAGCCTGCCGAGTTCTTTAAAATATTGATAGACTATGTCAGTCGAAAGAGTAACCGGTAATGAGCATGAACAATAACTGCCCCGTCTGAACCTTCTGATCTTGAGCTGATACCCTTGTAATTGATCTTCATCCCCGCGCTCTATGAATTTGTAGACACTATAGATTCCGTATAGTTGGAAGAATAGGTCCCTTTCATTTACGATTACAACGCCTGACGTGATAGAAGAAGATCCATATTATATCAGAGACTTGTCTGAATTAGTGATTCAGGATAAAATAAAAACAGAGGTTATCAAAGATTAAAATCCGGCCTTAGCTGCATCCTCACCTTAGTGAGCCGGGAAATTTGGTGGTGTCGGGCAAGAATTCTTATTTTTAAATGGTTGTTTTACATAGCTTGACTTTATTAGCACGGGCAGCCCAGTCTCAAACAACTGCAAAGCCACACAGCGGAGTCCTAAAATGTAGCCATCCGGTAAAACGGCTAGCCACTAAATCAAATAAATACATGAAACATATTCCTTACCTGGCTGACCTAATTATTTTCTTACTGTTAATTGGCAGTTGTCAGGAGAACAAAAAAATCTTTAGCATCTCGGAAGGACACGTTGGCATGTTCGGATATGGTTCATTGATGTCCAGAAACTTTATTGAATCGGGTCTGCTGGAGAAGCAGTATGATGGCCCTTATTTAAAGGCTCACCTCAAAGGCTACAAAAGATCATGGACATTTGCCTGGCCTTCCAACCTACCCTCTATCAATGCCGATGGCAATTTTTACAAAGAGTATATTTTAACAAGAAATGATACCATCTATCCCCAAAATCTGATGTACCTGAATATCAGGGAAGATCCCGGCACTATTCTCAATGGGGTGCTTTACCTTGTCCCGGAAGCGGATCTGCCTACCTATGATGGGTGGGAGTTGGGTTATGAAAGATTCGAAGTGACAAAATTAATCAATGATTACAATGTGGTGGGCGGTCCTGTCTTTGCCTATAAGGCGCTTCCCGATTTTGTATTGGAACCTGTCAGTGATTATACACGGAACATTATCGAACTAGGTTATTCGAAAATCATACAGGACGCTTTCGATTTTTGGGGAAAGGAATTTGAGGCGGAATTTATAAAAAGTACCGAAATTGTTGATCCGGTTATCATCCGGGAAAATCAAAAAATTCTGTGGGAAAATCCACCCTTACAAAAAATCGAAGCATTAAGGTCGAAATTTAAATATCCCGGCGGCCAGCCAAAAAAGCAATAACCGATAATGACTTACTCAATAAAGGAAAAAATAAATTAAAGATCTTTGAGAATCTGTCAAGAAGTGTGTTCATCGGCGTTACGCTGCGTAAATGAAGCTGCCAACTTATAACCCAAAGCTGTTCAGAAATTAATTGGACTCATAGTAAAATGAAACTGAAAATAATCAAGGCTGATGTGGATGAAACGAGTGAATTGTATGCTTCGCCGGATTGTCAGCAAATTATAGAGGCCATGAAAGCCTATTATCCGACAATTGGTTTTCATTTGCCCTGGGTTGGATACTTTGTTTTTAAAGGCAATCAGGTAGTTGGCGCCGGGGGTTTTACAGGAAGACCGAAAGCCGGAATTGTGGAAATTGCTTATGGTACCTTTAAAAATTTTGAAGGACAGGGTATTGCTTCTTTTACATGTAGGGAACTTATAAGAATCGCCAAAAAATCGGATCCGGAAATAGGTATCATAGCTAAAACCAGGCCCGAAGAAAATGCTTCCACAAAAATTTTACGGAAGAATGGATTTGTTTATAAGGAAATTGTTCAGGATCATGAAATTGGCGACGCCTGGCTTTGGCAACTAAGCGACTAATAGAAATAAGAAACTGAATTCCTTCAAATCTAGCAACCTATAGATTTCATTCGGTAATTCCATAATTCTGATTAAAGACAGAGAATATCACATCGAATACTGAGGCCAAATGCAACTTTGAAAATCCATTCTCACTTGAATACAGTTGAGTTAAATAGTTTTAATAACAGGCGATTCCATGAATATTGATGCTATAAGAAAAGATACCAGAGGCTGTGCCGACAAAATTTTTTTGAACAGTGCCGGAGCGTCATTGATGCCAAAAATCGTTGTGGATTCAATGAAAAACTATATGATAAAAGAGGAAGAATTTGGTGGCTATGAAACGGCCCGTATAATGACTGATGAAATTCAGAAATTTTATGTGGAAACAGCCCGGCTGATTAACGGTAAGCCAGGCAATATTGCCTTTACCTATAATGCCACAGATTCCTTTTCCCGTGCCCTATCCTCCATTCCCTTTTCACATAAAGACGTTATTCTAACGACCGATGATGATTACATTTCCAACCATATAGCGTTTATCTCGCTACAAAAAAGGTTTGGTGTTACCACTGTGAGGTCCTCCAATTTGCCCAATGGAGACCTGGATATGGCAGAATTTGAAAGGCTGATTACAAAGTTCCATCCCAAACTGGTCGCTCTCACTCATATCCCTACCAATTCAGGCCTCGTTCAGCAAGCTGAAATGGTGGGTGAGCTTTGCCATAAATATGACATATTATACTTGCTGGATGCCTGCCAGTCCGTTGGCCAGATCAGGGTGGACGTTGCCAAACTACACTGTGACTTTTTAAGCGCAACGGGCAGAAAGTTTTTAAGGGGGCCCAGGGGAACCGGATTTTTATACATCTCTGAGAAAGTCATTGAAAAGCGTCTTGAACCCTTGTTCATTGATATGCGGGGAGCCCATTGGACAGCAACTGACACTTATGAAATTGAAATGAATGCCAGGCGCTTTGAAACCTGGGAGTTCTCGTATGTGTCCTTAGTCGGCCTTAAGGAAGCAGTTACATATGCAAATAACATCGGGATAGTAAAGATTGAAAACTATAACCGGACTTTGGCTGAACACCTTAGGGAAGGTCTGACTAAGATTAAAAATGTGGAAGTCCTGGATAGAGGTTCGGAATTATCAAGTATCGTTACCTTTTATCTGAATGGTATCCAACTTTCAGAAATAGAGGGAGCACTAAAATCTCATAAGGTGTACTATTCAATAAGTCCTAAAAATGCTGCCCTAATCGACTTTACAAAAAAAGGAGTGGACTGGGCCGTGCGATTTTCTCCTCATTATTTCAATACCCCTGACGAAATCAAAATGGCCATTGAAATCGTAGCAAATATAAAATAGTGGCTTCCATGACTTCACAATGGGGGTCTAAAAAAACCACCAAAACAAATAGCATTGCCAGCTTATTGTTTAAAAAAAGGGCTTGCCTAAACTGATAGGAACCGTACTATCAGTATTACTTCTCTTAGCCTCTGAAATGTATATCACAAACCCAAAACACACTTCTGTCAGAATGGGCCAAATTGTAAATTTCAATTTATGTCCGCACGGATCCGGAGCGTAGTCGTAAGTATAGTCTACGCAACCTAATAAGGAACTTTATATCTCAAGGAAAAGGACTACTATGATAAAAATGATATCTGTTCTGGTCTTATCCGGTATACTCATCTGTTCTTGTGACAAAGAGGGTGATTCCGATGAATATCCCTTTGAGGCTGAAGTACTTGGGCGAAATATGGACTGTAGGATCTACGCCGTAAGGATTTTGAGTGGTTTATCTCAGATCCAGGCCATAACAGGATCGGCAACGAGTGATAGTATTTATATTGCTCAAAATTTACCCGCCGAGCTTGAGACTGATGGTCTGAAGATCATTTTAAATGTAAGAAGGCCATTTGATAATGAATTAAGTGCATGTACGACTTTAGGACCTTCATATCGCTGGCTCACTGTTGTATACGCCAAAAAGAAGTAAACTCCAATCAGAAGTTTAAAATTAAATGGTGTTTTTATATATCGGAACATTAAATGGACACTTCTCACGAAAAGTAAAGAATAGACCACACGATACCGAATTGTGATTTTGACCCCGACGTTTACTTATTCATCCATTCTTTGAAATCGCCGGTCCTCGTTCTGCTGACTATAAATTCCTGATCACGTGGGTTGGTAACCGAGAGTTTGACCCTGTGGTTAAAATAAGATTCTATCTTCCGGATAGATGTTTTGGCTACGAGTTGTCCACGGTTGATTCTGTAGAATTGGTTTTGATCCAGAGATTCGAACAATCCATCCATGGTTTCATCAATAATGAACCGCCCCGTGGCAGTAATCCCGAAAGTAATGCCTTCTTCGGAATAACAATACAGCAGTTCCGGGGTCCTGATTTGCCGGTACCCGCCACCATCCCTGACAAGAATGCCTTCCCGTTTAGGACTCATCTGTATGCTGTCTAAAAGCTGTTTCAGGATACGAGGATCAGGGATAGTGGATCTTTTGGATTTCCTGTACTTCTCCAATGCTTGGTTCAGATCCTCCACCTGAATGGGCTTTAACAGATAATCTATACTGTTCACCTTAAAAGCTTGAATGGCATATTGATCAAAGGCGGTTGTAAAAATGATCGGCACCTCCACAGGGGTCATTTGAAAAATCTCAAAACTTAAACCATCCGCCAATTGAATGTCCATAAAAACCAGATCCGGTGGGTTATGTTTTTGAAACCATTGTACGGCATCTTTAACAGTGTCAATGATTCCCACCGATTGAAATTCAGGATCGGTTGCTTTTAACATGAGCAACAATTGATTGGCCGCTCTGCTTTCGTCTTCAATAATAAGTACTTCTATTGCCATTGTCTTGTTCTGATGGGTCTAATAAGGGTAGAGAAACCGTAAATTGGCGGCCGTCATTTGTTATTTCGATTGATTTCCCGGACAGCAGGGCATATCGCCTTTCGATGTTCCTGAGTCCGACCTTCGTTGATGGTAACTGAGTGGATTTTGGTTGCATCCTATTCTGAACTATCAGGGAATGATCCTTTAGCAACACATAAATTTCCAGCGGATTGGCTTTAGAAACGATATTATGCTTTATCGCATTCTCCAGCAATAATTGTACGCTCATGGGTACAATCATGGCATCCAATGCCGAGTTGGGAATTTGCCAGTTCACTTTGAGACTTTCACCAAACCGTTCTGTTTGAATGTGGATATACGCCTTCGCAAAACGCAATTCGGCTTTAAGTGAAATGAGATTGTTATTGCCTGATTCCAATAAGTAACGATACATCTCGGACAACCGGTCCACGAATTTTTTAGCGTCTTCCCTGGAGTTTTGATCAATGATATCACGAAGGGTATTGAGGGTATTGAAGAAGAAATGCGGCTGGGACTGATTCCGCAGTGCGTCCAGTTGGGCTTGCACAATAGCTTGTTTTGCCTGTTCTTCCTCACGTACGGATTTTTTAAGCCTTACATAAAAATAAATGGCCTCATAAATGGCCATTGTCATGGTACTGATAAGCACAATGGATAACAAGGCCCTCGACCGTGCAATAAAATGATAGCCTATATCATCATAGATTAAAGACAACAGATTCATTCCAACATAGTCCATCACCAAAACAGTGGTAACAATCCCTACAAAAAAGAGGGCAATACGTTGAACACTATCTTTCAATGCGGGATACTTTCTACGCAGATAAATCATGATAGCCCTCATTATGAACCAATCGCAGGTAGAAAAGAAAAGTGATACACCCCAGTTAATAAGTGCCTCTAAAAAAGGAAAACTGGAAAACGAATTACTAAAGAGATAGTCGGTTGCAAAACTAAGGATCAGAATGCCGGTAACAGTAAACCAAAAGTCGTTGAACCCTAAATATTTTAGTCGTTTCGCCTTATTTACCAGCATCGGTATTCATTTAAGTTGTCATTAAGGGGATACCCTGTTTCGCCTGGTAAAAGATAAAGCCAATCCAGGAAGCGAACAACAATCCAAAGATCGTAACCGCAATAAGCTGATTTCGGGTCGAGATCTCCCATCTCGCGGAAAGCCCGAAAGCGAATAAGGGGATGAGCTGCAAGCCATGTAATGCAAAAAAGTGTGCTACACGTAAATCGCCGCCAACTGTACTCCAATTGACAAGGGGCAATCCTGCTCCCCCATCGACTACTCCAACGTTGTGCCCTAACTGACTGATCATCTGGCCTCCAACCCAGCTTCCGAAAAATATCATGAGCCACCCGAGCAGGATGGCCCATTGTATTACTTTTGTGGTCCTGAGTTTCAAACGTATCGTATCGATGATAAAAACAGCCATTATCAGGACATTGATACCGATCAGCAGGCCCATCAGCGCGAAGAGGATAGCATCAAAAGCGGTCCCTTCGTTATAGTGAGACTGAACACCCCGAAATGCCTGTAAGGCTATAATACACATTTCAACTAAAAGCGTCCAGGCAACTATATGATTAATTAAGTTTTTCTTTCTTTCGGAATACGGATATGTGGTGATAAGATATCCAACCGTGAGCAGATAGATCCCTATTGAAATTGCGAATTTCAGTGGTTTTAGCCATATATTGATTCCCAGCAGCGTTCGGTCATCAATAAACAGCCCTAAAATAAAACCAAGTCCCAGAGCGAGAACAAAGAGCGCTATCCAGTATTGAACAGGACTTCCTTCCCTGACGGTAGCAAGCATTTTGTTCACTAAACTTCGGAAATTGCCAAATGGGTTCGGCAGGATATTAGCATCGAGGCCAATGCTGACCTCTTTTTCATGAGGATGAAGCGGATGCTTTTGCATTTTCTCTGTCGTCTTTGCTTCAGAGCTGTTCTTAGGTTCCATATGGTTCTGATTTGATCAGTTGTAGGTATTTCATCTCTGAGGATGTCTATACCATCAGCCTGTCGTGAAAGTTAATTTTGAGATATTCTTGGTCTTACCATTTTGATGGCCATGAATACTAAAAAACCAACGGGGCCGAACATAAATGTCAGGAACAGAATAGGCGCCATAAATAACTGATGGATGCCCAATTCTTTGTTCTTATCCAAAATCCACATGCCGACAAGAAGGTCGAAGGCGAGATAGTGAACCCATCCGGCCAAAACGGCATTTTCTTCGGTAAATAATTCCATAACCGAGGCCAGACTTCCGAAATCCATGAGACCGCCAATGTGCATAGCGAGAACAATGTAGACGACATATACTATGGACAGCACGATCGGGATCACTTTAAAATCGATCAGGAATCGGGTAACCTTCCATTTGGGCAGGAAAACCATTAGTACCCACATGGGCATGGCCGTCATGCTGGCCAGGGAAAAAACTTCGCTCGTAGTCATTTTTATAGTGTTTAATGGTTGTCGAATGGATCAAATATCGGACATTCAATCAATTACAAAATATCTTAATGATGAATCATCGTTTAATGATTGTGAGTTGTCAGATGGATGCTTTGATCTATATTTCTCAGTATCTTCCGGGAGGCTGTGTAAGAATTTGATCATCTATACCTGTTTGTTAAAGAATAATATGAGTCACAAATAAAGAGTCTTTGTCAATTCGGGAAGACCTTATGAATTAAAATTCATAAAATCGGTTATGAAATATATAGTTGAATATTAAAGATGATAAAATCATTATGCTTTCTTATACTTATTTTGTTTGCCTTCTCCTGCCGGCAATCGCTTACAGGTGATATTTTTATTGAGAATGTCAACATTATCGATATGAATTCCGGCAGGGTGATTCCGGAGCAAGATGTAGTTATTAATGGAAACACGCTATCCCACATCCATGACCATGGTCTTTTTTCAATTCGAAGCGAAACTGTCCTAAACGGAAAAAATAGATACCTGATTCCCGGACCTTGGGATATGCATATACACACCCTTCGGAAGGAATGGTATAAATCTCAATATCCATTGCTGAGGGCCAATGGAATTACCGGATTTCGTGAGATGTGGGGTGATCTTAAAACAGCAGACAATGTCAGGGCATTGCAAAAAGATCATCTTCCTAATTTCCGATTTGTTGTACCAGGTCATATCCTGGATGGTAAAGTACCTTTTTGGGACCGGGCAATTGCCGTACCAACTGTATTTGAGTCTACCCGGATAGTTGATTCGCTGGTGAAGGACAAGGTGGATTTTATCAAGGTATACAGCTATTTGGAACCTGAGGTATTTAATGCTATCGCACAGAAATGCAAAGAGCTTCAAATTCCATTTTCAGGGCATGTGCCTCACACCGTGTGGTTGACTGACGCATCCGAAGCTGGTTTGAATTCGATGGAACATCTCTATGGCTTTTTAACTGAAGCCTGCTCAAAAAGTGATTCGGCCATGATATTGATGCAGCAATCAGTCAGGGCTTTTGAGGAGGGCGATACGCTTGAGCGCAGGAGATTACACTCGCACTATCATGCCCTTGTTCTCAATTACTTTTCTGAGACAAAATTAAAGAAAATAGCACGAGTACTAAAAAGGAACGATACACATATCGTTCCCACATTGGCCATGCTCCGAGGGGAATATTTTACAAATGATTCAGCTTTTCGCAACGACCCAAGAAAAAAGTATATGTCTGACGAAACATTGGAATTCTGGCAGGAAGTAATTGAAAATGATCTGGTGGGAAATACAGCGTTGGACTGGCAACACAAAAAGGATCGTTGGTTGATTGAAAAACAAATTATGAGATTATTGATTGATGAAAAAGTTCCTATCATGGCAGGTACAGATTCCGATAATCCCTACGCATTCCCCGGTTTCAGCCTTCACGATGAACTTTCATTGTATGTAGAATTGGGAATGTCCCCGCTTGATGCTTTGCGATCTGCAACCATTGTTCCAGTCGATTTTCTCAAAATGTCCGATTCGCTGGGTGCCATAGAAGCCGGAAAATTGGCTGATCTGGTCCTTCTTGATGCTAATCCACTTGAAAACATAAGGAACACAACGAAGATCAATTCGGTAATTGCGAATGGAAGATTATTCGGAAAGAAGTATATAGATTCCGTTTTACATAAGTAGGTCTAAAAAAAAATTGTGTCAGGTATTTATATAAATATGAATTCAAAAGCATAAAGCTACTATTAGAACTATGAGGCGTATTAAAAAACTTATCTGAGTTGAAAATCCTAACCTGGAATTGTAATGGCGCATTAAGATTAAAGTTTCCGTATTTGTTGGATTTTAATGCTGATATATGCGTTATCCAGGAATGCGAGAACCCGATCGAAACAAAAGATATTGGATACAGGCATTGGGCTGAAAACCACCTGTGGACCGGGGATAACAAAAACAAAGGAATTGGCATTTTTGCGAATGAAAAAATTAAGTTGCAAAAACTACACTGGTCCGACAATCATTTGGACCAAAGAGTAAAATACTTTCTGCCCTGCAGGGTGGATCAGGATTTTGAACTACTGGCCGTTTGGACTCACAGCAATAACTCGCCGACTTTTGGATATATCGGACAGTTTTGGAAATATCTACAGGTCAACAAAATACATATGAAGAAAATCCTGATCCTGGGTGATTTGAACAGCAATGTTTTCTGGGACAGAAATAGCAGATGGTGGAATCATTCTGACGTAGTAAGAGACTCAATGACATCGAAATTCACAGCCTCTATCATAAGTATTGGAATGAAGTGCAGGGTAAAGAGAGCCGGCCGACCTTTTTTCTTCATCGAGACTTGCAAAAACCATATCATATTGATTATGTTTTTGGGAGTGATCATTTTAAAAACAAACTCCTAAGAATTGAATTCGGGGATGTCAAAGAATGGATCGGCTTAAGCGATCATTTGCCAGTCGTTTGTGAATTCCAAATTAAAACAGTAACACCACAGTTATAGTACTTTTAATAAATGACTTCCTGAATTATAATCTGCATGACATTAAATAGCTTCATTATCAGGCCCAACCTGATCTTTGTAATTTGCACCATGCTGTCCTGTTTGGGAAAGGTTAAAACCGGACCTTCGCAAACAGAGGGCCAAAAATATTCCATTGGGCGTTTGTAACTGAACTTGATGCGAAGGCAAATCTCATTTATCAGGACAGCAATAACAATTAATGATTTGAAGCAAGGGTAAAAAAGTTTATAAATATGATGGTCATACCCTCCTGCTCTTTACAGCAGAGGATGGCCATAACATTCAGACGGTTTTAAGTACTCAGGAAGATAGAAAAAGGAACCTCTATTTTGATACGCCTGAAGGTGTATGGCAATTTGATGGAAAGCGATTTTCAACTTTGCAGGTCGAAGAAAATAAGACGACAAAAAATGAATGGAAATCAGACGCGAATGATTTATGGTTCAGAATGGGATGGGCGAAATCCGGACCATATCGCTTTGACGGAACCAAATTATATCCTCTGGAATTCCCAAAAAATACATTGGAAGATGCATTCTATAAATCAAATCCTAATGTTTCCTATAACCCTTACTGGATTTTCTCAATGTATAAAGACGGCAAGGGTAATATTTGGTTCGAAACCGCCGATTTAGGTATATATCGATTTGATGGGAAACAGATTCGCTGGATGTATGAAAGACATCTTACCGAAACGCCACAAGGAGGTGCATTTGGCATACGTTCAATAACCAATGATAAAGAGGGGGTCTTTTGGATTTGTAATACCAGGTATAAATACCACATATTACCTGACAAAGCCGAAGGTGCAGAACCGCAACCTATAAATTATCAAAGAGAAGATGGAATCACGGATATCTTAAAAGAAACGCAATATTTCATGTCGATGACAACCTATAATAATGACGATTTGTGGTTTGTAAATGGCGAGTGAGCATGACGAAAAAAAGAAGGCGAACTAGTCCATTACCCGGTTCATGATGGAAATAGAAACCTTCCTCTTGCCTTTATTTACAAAGACAATGATGGTATCCTGTGGATCGGTACACAGGAGCATGGGATGCATACCTTTAATGGTAAGAGTTTCGAAAAATTCATTCCCAGGTAAATAGTAAGTTAGTACTCACAAAGGTTTCAATTTATTAATGCCCTGCATTTGAGATACTTTGTTGTGTACGGTGCTGTCAAGATGTGGCATTTAAATTAATTATCAGGATCATGTCGATCATTCGAAACCCGCCCGGTAAATGATATCCATGACATTTTATAATTAAATAAGCCAATGTTAGTAAATTGAATGCGAATTATCTCTCCAATTAAAAAGGCAAAGGTCTGAATGAGATTGATACGGCTTTTTATCGTATTGTGTTTTCTTCCGCTTCTCCACGGAAACAGTCAGTCTCCGGAAGGTTATTCCCTTTGGTTGGGATATCGGACCATACAAAACAAAGAGGTACTGGCGGACTATTCCAGGCTCGGCAACTCAATTTACTTTTCCAGCGGTGGTGAAATCATTCAAAATGCAAGGAAGGAAGTTGCCACAGCCCTTTCGCAAATGCTTGGCAATACACCCCATTTCTCAGATGCTCCGCATCCGGATAATGGTCTGGCCTTTATATTATCAAGGGATTTGCCTGATGAATTGCACCAGCAATTGAAAGTGGACCTGGCAAACACCAACCATGAAGGCTTTGTGATTAAATCGGTCAACTATAAAAACAAGCCACTCCTGGTTGTTACCGCTACGCAGGAAACAGGGATCTTATACGGAACTTTCAGACTGCTGCATCTTATGCAAACCCAGTTCGATTTTAAAAACATCCATAAGGTGAGCAGCCCAAAGATTCAATTGAGAATGCTGAATCATTGGGACAATCTGGATCGGTCTGTGGAACGCGGATATGCCGGATTTTCATTGTGGAACTGGCAGAAATTACCTGAATACATTGACAAGCGTTATTTAGATTATGCCAGGGCCAATGCATCTATTGGCATCAATGCATGTTCCCTGACCAATGTCAATGCGAATGCCTGGGTCCTCACACCCGAATATCTCGATAAGGTAGCAGCCCTGGCCAATATCTTCAGAGGCTACGGGATCAGGGTCTATTTGACTGCCCGTTTTTCAGCGCCTATCGAATTAGGAAATCTAAAAACGGCCGATCCGCTGGATGACGAAGTGAAAAAATGGTGGCAGCATAAAACAGCTGAAATCTATAAGAGAATTCCTGATTTTGGAGGGTTTTTGGTGAAAGCAAATTCCGAAGGACAACCCGGTCCACAGAATTATGGTCGGAGTCATGTGGACGGTGCCAATATGCTGGCCACAGCACTGGCACCCTATGACGGTAAGGTCATCTGGCGTGCCTTTGTGTACTCAGAACATGACGACACGGACAGGGCAAAACAGGCCTTTGCTGAATTTATTCCTTTTGACGGACAGTTTATGGATAATGTACTGGTACAGGTAAAAAATGGCCCGATAGATTTCCAACCCAGGGAACCTTTTCACCCGATGTTCGGTGCAATGAAGAAAACCCCGCTGATGATGGAATTTCAGATTACCCAGGAATATTTGGGCTTCAGCTCCCATTTGGTCTTCCTCCCTAAATTGTTTGAAGAAGTTTTGGATGCTGACACCTTTCAAAAAGACAGCAATGCCACAGTCGCCGATATCATAGAAGGAAAACTAAATGGAAATGAACTGACCGGGATGGCAGGGGTAGCCAATATTGGCACTGATTTGAATTGGACCGGTCATCCCTTTGCACAGGCCAACTGGTATGGCTTCGGACGATTGGCATGGGATCCTGATTTGAGTTCGGAAACCATAGCCGAAGAATGGCTGAGGGCTACCTATAACAACCATCAGGAATTTCTGGATCCCATGAAGGCCCTGCTGCTTACATCAAGGGAGGCAGTAGTTAATTATATGAATCCTCTTGGTCTCCACCACCTTTTTGATACCGGCCATCATTATGGTCCCGGGCCATGGGTAGACGATCTGGAAAGGCCTGATTGGAACCCCGTATATTATCATCAGGCAGATAGAAATGGCATAGGTTTCAATAGGACACCTACCGGCAGCAATGCCACCGGACAATATGCAAAATCATTGGCTGCAACCTTCAATGATCTGAAAATCATTCCGGAGGAATACTTGTTGTGGTTCCATCATCTTCCATGGGATTACAAACTGAAAAATGGTCGCAGTCTGTGGGACGGGATTGCTTTAAAATACCAGGAAGGAGTCAATCAGGTCAGTGATATGATCGGAACCTGGGAAAATATGAAGCCCTACCTGAATGACACCCAGTATAAAGAGGTACAAATGCTGCTCCGGATTCAATTAAAGGAAGCCAAGTGGTGGCGAGATGCCTGTTTGTTATATTTTCAGACTTATTCCCGCCAACCTTTGCCGGAAGGGGTCGAAAAACCCCGGCAATCGCTTGACTACTATCAATCCCTCCAATTCCCTTTCGCGCCGGGGATACGTCCCCGATGGAATTAAAACCAGTGCACCCCTTCTGAGTTTTATGGATCACATAGGATAGGGACCCTCTTACTTCCTGGCAGCGCCTTTCTCATATCAAGTCTATTTATCTTCTTATATAAAAAAATCAAAAATACCCATGAATGGGTATGGACTTCCTTTGTGTCGAAACCTACTTTTGGATAAAACGAATGATAAAATTTTAAACTACTGAATATCAGTAATGAAACTGAATATTTTGTACCTTAAGTATCAACAACTTTAAACCCTCTAACCATGAAAAGAAAGAATATTTTACCGGATATCGAAAAAGCAAGGAAAGATGTCTATTATGCCACGGTGGTTCTTAGCGAGAGTAGGAAGGAACATTTCCAATTTGTATTTGCATCTCAGGTTTACGGCACCTTTTTCGGGATTTACAGCAAGTTTGAGGTTGAAAAACAAGCTTCAGGGGTCCTTGTCAAGAAAATTGTATTCCGGCTTATTAATTATAAAGGAATTATTAATCTCGGTATTACAAATATTGAACTCAAAAAGGAAAGACGCGGATCAAAAAAGTATGTCTTCAATATAAAATTAAAGGGACTGATGCCCTTATTTCAGGATTTTCCTTTTGTGCCGCCAGGAAATGTACCTCTCCTATTGGATTCTTCTGACGAATTTATCGTGAAAAGAGAATTAGAGAGTTTCTCGTACGACGAGGAAGATGTCATTACTGACGGCGTTTTTGACGATGAGTTTTATTTTAAGGACGGGCTATTCCCCATTAAGTCCCCAAAATCTGAACTCGAGGCCAAGATCGAAAAAAGATTTCCTATTCAGGGACTTGGACCCAGATGTCCAAAAACACTCGTACAAGTGGTATGCGGTTAGTAATTAATTTTACTATTTCCCTTGTTTATTTAACTTCCTTCTCACTTTTTGGCCAAGATACTGATACCTATTTCTCTTTCCTCAAACAATTGCAATATGAGAAAGCGAAATCGACGTTGCAGCATTGGGAAAATCCTCGGGAAAAAGAAGCCCTTCAATATTTGGCCGACCTGATGTTCTATGGTGGACAACAACCTGTGGCTCATATTAAAATAGCGCCTCAAACTAGGTTTGAAGAAGCGTTGTTTCATTTGACACAGGGGTACCGGCACCTGTATTACACACTAAATAAATCCGATGCCTTTAAAGATTTTTATGCAGCACATGAAATAGCTTTGGAAACAAAAGATGCGCCCTTGATCAAGGCAACCCTAATAGCCATTTTTGAATATTATCATTTTGAATTCCTGCATAACAGTAAGCAATTTCAAATATATCTCAGGGAATATAAAAAGCTAACATTGGATACCGTGGATACTGTCATCCTCGACTTATACTCTCTTATTTTTCTTTCACAAACGTTGGAGACACCCGGAGTTGCCTATTTTAAATTGGCGGAAAATCTGGATATTCACCTAAAGGAGATCAGCAAAGAATCGAGACTCATTCCAAGGATCTATTATGAGAAAGCCGTGAATTTGCAAATGAGGAAAATCATGGATTCTGCAGCGACCTACTTTGAAAGTGCCTTTGATGCAGCGGGGACGTACCCATTTCTGCAAAACATCAGATTCACTTCAAAAATCAAGCTTTCAGATATCGAATACCAGCAAAAGAATTACCAAAGAGCCCTGGATCTTATTAACCAGGCAAAAGATTATTATGACAGGTCGGATACCATCCGATCCAATTTATTCCTGTCAAGGTATTCCGCCCTTTATTACGCGGGACTGCAAAAGTATGATTCGGCCTATTTTAATTTTAAGAAATCTACTGAAGCGGAGTATAAGTTGGATTACAGAAGAAATACTTTGGAGATCAATGGTCTTAATGTTGTTCTTCAAACCCAACAAAAAGAACTTGAGAATAACAAACTAAAACAGAACAGGATTTGGTTCTATGTCGCGATGTCGATCCTCGGCCTCCTCTTATTGTTGAGCTATCTCTCCTATAAAAACATAGGTGCCAAAAAGAAAATTGTAGAAAAGGAAAAAGAAGTCCAGGCTCAAAAAATGGAAAAATTGCTAAAGGAGCAGGAACTCCTGGGAATCGATGCCATGATCGAAGGTCAGGAAAAGGAGCGTCGGCGCATCGCCAATGATCTCCACGACAACCTCGGGAGTATTCTGGCTACCTTAAAGATGCGTTTTCAGCATTTAAGAATGAAAGGTGCCGCTGGTGGAAATGAACAGAAGCTGCAATTGGAAAATACCGACGAGCTCCTGGAAGAGGCTTACCAGAAAGTCCGTGGTATGGCCCATGCGAGCAATGCCGGGGTACATGCCCAGGAAGGTCTGCTGCCAGGGGTTAAAAATTTTGCGACGAAGGTGTCTCTTTCCAATCGTCTCGCAATAACGGTAATCGACCAGAGAATGAATGAGCGGTTGGAAAATTCCCTGGAAATTACCCTGTTCAGGATCATCCAGGAATTGATTACCAACATTATCAAGCACGCACAGGCTACTGAAGCCACCATTCACCTGACCCAACACGAAGATGCCATCAATATTATGGTGGAGGACAACGGTAAAGGATTTGAAGTATTAGAGCTCAGACCGACGGCAGGAATGGGCCTTTATTCCATTCAGAAAAGGATCGAAAATTTAAAAGGCGAGCTGACAATAGAATCCGTAAAGGAAAAAGGCACAACGGTAATAATTGATATCCCAATCCCATGATCACCATCGTTATAGCGGAAGACCACAATGCACTCATTGACGGCATAAAACACTTTGTTGAATATGAGGATGATATCCGTATCGTGGGCCATGCCAATAACGGAAGGGATTTACTGGACCTGGTAGAACGAAAAAGACCCCAGCTTGTGGTAACAGATATCAGAATGCCCATTATGGACGGAATAGAAGCCACAGGAATCATTTCAAAAAAATTTCCGCAGACCAGGGTGATTGCCTTTACCATGTTCGATCAGGACGATGCCGTAAAACAAATGTTGCTGGCCGGAGCCAAAGGCTATATTCTGAAGAACTCTTCGTTAAAGGAATTACTAAATGCCATCCGGCTGGTGGCGGCAGGGGAGGAATATTATGATGCCGCCATTCAACTTGATCGTCCCATCAAATCCACCAGAGACAACCCGCTTACAGCCAGACAGATCGCTATATTAAAATTGATTGCACAGGGTAAAACAAACCCGGAAATTGCTGAAATACTTTTCATTGGCAAAACCACCGTCGAAACGCACCGGAAAAATATGATCCGAGCGCTCAATTTGCACGGAGCTGGGGAATTGCTTCGGTATGCACTCGAAAAGAAGTACGATTTTTAATAGTTAAATATTTGATTTTCAGTATAAAAATACCCATGATAGGGTATTTTTTTGTGCCTTTTTATAGGATATTTTTGACAGGTAGTGAAACATTAAGACCACGAAAAGCTGTGGGTTATAATGGTCTCAGTACCGGAATCCAAAACATGAATTTTACGGGCCCGTGAAAACATGTCAGAGATTTGATGAACTCGTTCAAATACCCCCCTTATCCGAATGTATTGCCTGGTGCAAAGAAAGTTGGGACGCTATTATTAATCTATAAATTTGAAAATCATGAAAAAGTTATTGATCGGTATGTTTTTTTTAGGTCTTACCAACCTTGTGTATCCTCAAAATTCATTTGACGGAACCGAAGTAGTTAAACTGGAGAATATTACATTATCTCCCATCAACACTGATTATTGGTATCAGGTAAAGGAAGGTACCACGTGTGAACGGGTGTTGAATCTGGAAAGTATGGCAGCGAGATTCGATCTTAAAAGATCAAAATTTTATCAGGGTGCAGGGCCGGAATACCGCATTACCTTCAGGCAATCCGAAGGCAAAATTCAGGCGACCTATGACGACCAGGGGAACATGCTTCATTCCTATGAACGGTTCAATGACATAGCCTTTCCCGTCACCGTCCGAAATCGGGTTTATTTGATGTATCCTGGCTGGAAGATGGCGAGTAATACTTATGTTGTTTCCTACTACCGAAATAAGGAAGTGGAAAAAAGCTATAAGGTTCGCCTTGAAAAAGGCAATCTTAGAAAAGAAGTCAAGATCGGCTCTTAGTAAAACCTCAGCAAAATGCTTTGTCCTCTTTCCCTGTCACAGGGAAGGAGGACTTTTTTTAATTGCTGTCATTGCATCCGGACTCAACTGACAACCGGCCAGGTGAAGGAGGATTTTAACGGAATCCGTCTTCCGGTTTCCTGTGACTTACGTGCCCCCTCAATAATCTCCAGCACATGCAGGGAATGCTCAACCGTCAATAGAGGTTCCTTTCCCGTGAGTAGTGTGTTGGCCACGAGAGAGGCTCCCATTGGCCATTCATAATTCCCTTTTGCGGTAGCGAAAATACCTGTCGTAAATTCATAGGGATTATCTTCTTTTTTTGAGGTTAGTTCCACACTCACAGGATCCCAGTCATAGCCGATCATATGCATGTTACCACCGTTTCCAACAATCGAAACAGTGGCTTTTGTTTCACCTTCACCTGAATGCCCATGGGGATTGTAATAGTTGAATCCCGATTGAATATGAGACAATGCCCCACTCGCATGTTCAAGCAGCACCATGGCATTATCCTCTTCTTTTACTGTAATCTCGCCCTTTTCATGGATTTTTCGGGTTGGAGTTATGATGTTCAGCATGGCAATTACAGATACGGCAGGGCCGAGTAAGCCAGTGATCGTTGTCATGTTGTAAACGGCAAGGTCCGGCATGCTGCCTCCTAATTTTTCATAAAAAAATGAAGACCAATCGGGTCCTTCGTGACCATAATGAGCATGAGCGGCAGCGACTTTACCCAATTTGCCCTCCTGTATTGATTTGGACATAAAAGCGAACTGAGGGCTTTCGACTACCACAGGGGCTCCCCAAATTCGAAGCCCGCGTTCTTTAGCCAGGGATACCAGTTCGGCACCCTCCTCATAGGTATTGGCCAATGGCTTCTCACTCCAGACATTTACCCCGTTATTAAGCGCCTTTCTGTTCAATTCCCCATGCACCTGCATATCCGCCAACGTCAGCATTAAGTCGAACTTAGGACCTTTTAACATATCATCCAAACCAGGATAATGGTTCGGGATATTGAATTTCTCAGCCTGCATTTTTGCTCTTTCAGGTTTGATATCGCAACAAGAAACCAGTTCGACATGTGCAGCAGCAGCAAGAATAGGCAAATAAGAGTTGGAAACACTGCCACAACCTGTGATGGCCAGGCGTGTTTTCCTGGCCTGTCCGGATCCTGTAATCGAAAAGGGATGTGCCAGTACGGATGGCGCCATCGCCGTAGCCGCTCCAATCATTCCAAAATCCTTCAGGAATTTCTTTCTGTTTATTTTTCTCATATGGATAAATTCGTGTTTTATGCAGGAGTTAATATGTAACCTTGAGAATTAATAGGCACTCACAATTGCGTCCTTCCCAAGAATTAAAAATTCCGAACAAGCCTACTAAAACATAACTACGGCTAGGCCGATGGCAGCTGCCTACCACTCGCCCAGGCCAACTGTGAGTAAGATCAATTTACGCACTTTGGAGGTCTTTTCAAAGACCCTGATGCATAAAAATGGCGCTATGTGAGATTGGTAATAGCTAATGTGAAGAAGTATTTACCTGAGTGGTTAATCTGTTGGTGCGACCATCAGGTCATACTATTGCCACAAAGTATATAAAAGGATGGGAGTTATAAGTACGTGACTGACCATCAAGAATGGTTGCCTTCTTGTGCCGACGAATTTGTATATTTTGCATTTTCATTGCTTCATTTTCCAGCAGCGGGTCAACATCCCAATATTGATTCACTTCACGATGCCGTTCTCAATCAGATCCGTCGGCCTGGGCAACCGCTATTGTATAGGCGGCAACATTTCTTCCCTGATCGGTCCCGATCGTGGCATCAAAAGTCCAGTGGATCCCACCATACACCCTTGAGATAGCCGCTTCTTTGGCCCACCCACGTACCAGTTCGGCTTTCTGCGGAAAAACATAGGCCAATACTTCGGCCGCTGCAGAAGAAAAAACGCTGTGCCCTGAAGTGTAACTGGGGAAATTGGGTGTCCCGGCAATGGTCTTAAAACCAGGAATTTGTTGAATAGGCCGGGGATAATGATAATAATATTTGGCATCCCAACAGCTGATACCTGCGTCCATTATGGCCATGTTCATATAGGCCATGGTCCTGGCGGTACGTAAGGGATTCATATGATTTTCAACAATAAAATCCGATGCAAACCTGTTCCAGTGCCCAGGGGGAGTGTATGTCCCCAGGCCATCCTGCCAAAAATTGGCAATTCTTCTTCTTTCCACCGTAACATTGTCCTCATAGTCCTTTAAAATGGCAACATCTGCCAAGTACTCCGGCGAATCAAATTTAGGAGGCGGAATTGGTCGTACCTCTTCCACACTTGCAACATTCCACATCTGTACTTTTCCAAACAATGGGGTAAGACCCACAGGACGCGCAGGGATTTCCAGATTGTCCCATTGCCAGCCAAACCTTTCAAAGGCGGCGGCCTTTATGGAATCTGAAACAGCTTTAGGGGTCTGTGCATTCTTCATGCCATCGCCACCTGCACGGGTCAGTGCTCTTTCCGCAATCTGAGTTCCAATAGACATTCCCGCGGTCACATCACTCGGTACATTGCCTCCCGATAAGATCAGACTTTCCAAATGCTCATTTTCCATTTTTTCAAGATATGCGACTTCTAACGGAAACATCGCAGAAAGCACACTTCTTGAGACCCGTGCCACCACAGCACCGTCAGAGGGATAGGAGGGAATATTGCCTGGTTGGTAGGCATAATCTATCGATTCGTCCTGAAGATAAGGGGCTTTTCGATTATATAAATACTTATAATGCCAGGCCGATATCAATCCGTCAAACTGGGCAACGGAAAGATAAGCCAGTGCTCTGCTCGCATAGGGCGGGTGTGCAAACGGAAATCCTGGTGGTCCTTCAGGATTCGCAGGATTAGGCAGGGTATAAGAGCCATCATCGTTGGGACCGGGAATCAGATTGTATTTGGCGATCAGTTCGAGGGCAATTTCATTCCATCTGATCACGGGATTGTTGGTCCAGTATCCAATGGCTTCTCTCTGTTCATTATTGATCTGTTCCATGGACTCCTTCAATCCGGAGAGTTCTGCGAGGTAAGCTTCGGACGTTTCATTCTCCGGGGCGGGAACCTCAATTTCTGCTCCGCTCTGGAGTAAAACAGGTTTCCAGTCGCCTCCATTTTCATCGGAATCAGAAAAAGCATAACCATCAAATTCCAGATTTCTTGGTAAATCCTTTTCACAAGAAACAAAGAACAGGAAAGCGGTTACCGTTAAGGTTAGTTTTGCCTTCTTATTGCGCATTTTCGTCATCGGGTGTATCTTTAAAAAAGTCAAACTGGTAGGTGAGCCCGGCTCCCGTATTATTATATTTTGCACTGTTAAGGCCATCTATTGTTCTATTGTGATAAGCAACGAGACCGAGACCCTTTATAGCCTTGAGATAGTATTGCACTGAAACACCCACCCTGTCTAAATTGACCTTATTTGTAGGCTGCGCCGCGTTATAGGCCCTTATATTATCTCCGCTGGTTGATCTCAGACCTACATAGTTCAATTCAAATTTCAGCGTATTGTTCAGGAACCAGTTCCCAACTATTCCCTCAAAATTCCAGGCATTGGGCACATCCATAAAAGCCGAGTAATAACTCCCATTATTGTAATAATAGTCCCTTTCTGCTTCTGCATACCCCCTCCAGAGATGGGCCAGCATACCTCTTATGTACAGACCTTTGTTGAACCTGTATTCAGCAATACCCCTCAAGGCAAATTCCGGAGCACCAAAACCCAGACTATAAGGCATGTAGTCCGATAAATAATTGGAGACGGGTGTCGAATATCCAACCGAAGTTAATAGTCTTAGCTGCCCCTCACCAATGGTTTTATCAAGGGCTTTGTATTTTAATGCGACACCAATGTCCTGAAATCCATTTACCCCAGCCAACCTACCCCCGTTGTTTGCAGAAGATTCTGTTTGTACATAGGGCAATCCTACAAAGAAGTTCAGGTCATCAAAGATGCCAACGGCGATCATAGGCAAAATGACGTTTCTTTCAACCGTGGCAATCGTTTGGTTTGTTCTAAGCCTGTCCCCTTCCCAGTACTGATCAAATTGACCCGTATCGTAACCCAGAAGAATACATATGTTTCTCGACGGCATCATAAGGGCGTCGTTCGGGGTTTGCCCCTGTGCCTGAAACCCTGTAGCAACTGAAATTAGCAAAAGCAGGATAGCGGCAGCGGCATTCCCATGATAAGTAGCATATTCAATGCCCATCCTACCCTCGTATTTTATTGGTCTGTTCATGCGGAAAATTGGTTATGGCTGGTAATGTTACCCGCAGGCAATCGATGATTCTAATTACACCAAGAATGAAGAACCCACAATCACTGCATTAGATTACCGGGTTCATTATTAATGGATTAACTGGAATTCACCGCAAATATAGCGGTGTAGAAGCTGTGCTAAGATTAAGGAAAGGTCAAAAACTATTATTGAAAAGTTAATTGAGGAAAAATAGAATTAAAGTCGCTTTACAGACAAACGGTTTGTGGGAAGTCCTGCCCGGGTATCCTGTACGATAGATGATACTTCTGCGATGAACCCCTTTACCTTACAAGATTGGAACCAGTTGACAAGTCGTAATCCGATTAAAAATGACTCGAATATCATCCTGTTGTCTTGCTGGCTGTTATTATCTTCGTACAGGTTGTGCAATACATTAACAATTTTAAGACCAAAGTAAATGAGGTATATTTTTTGTTTCCTGTCAATTTTATTCCTTCCCTTAGCGTGTAATGAAAAGAAACTTTCAGGTAAGGAAAAGGAGTTGGCTTCCAACGAGGGAGGTACCACTGTGGAAACCACAATCGGGCCTCTACAATTGGATGCGCCTTTCAAGACGGAATCCAAGACCAAGAGGAGCGATGTCATTGACTGGCCTGATGGAAAAACACCATTGGCCCCTGAAGGCTTTGTAGTATCCCGATTTGCAGACAGTCTTAAGCACCCAAGATGGACGTATGTTGCGCCCAATGGTGCTATTTTCGTCGCAGAGTCCGATACCAAAAATAGCGCCAACCGTATCACACTGCTTCGGGATACAGACAGAGATGGAAAAGTGGATGAGCGACACATCTTCGCTGAAGGACTGAACCAAAACTTTGGAATGTTACTGTTGGATAATTCCTTTTATGTAGCCAATACAGATGGACTCTATCGATACCCATACCAGGAAGGGATGAACCGACTGGAGGGAGAAGGTGAAAAGATCGTGGCGCTTTCTGCCAGTGGGTATAACAACCATTGGACCCGAAACATCGTAACTAATAAGGAGCAGAATAAAATTTATATATCCGTTGGATCTGCCAGTAATGTGGGGGAGCAAGGAATGGAGAAGGAGGCCAGAAGAGCTTGTATTCTTGAAGTAAATCCGGATGGAAGCGGCGAAGTTCTTTATGCCTCAGGCCTACGCAATCCTGTAGGCATGGACTGGAACCCCGTATCAGGAGATCTTTGGACCGCGGTCAATGAGCGGGACGGACTTGGAGACCAACTGGTTCCTGATTATATTACCAGTGTTCAGAAGGGTGGATGGTATGGCTGGCCTTATAGCTATTACGGGCAGGTGGAGGATCCGAGATGGAAAGAGGAACCTCATATGGATCTTGTGGAGAAAACCATCATTCCTGATGTTCCTGTGGGAAGTCACACCGCATCCCTGGGGCTCGTATTCAACACTTCAGACGTCTTTCCTGCCAAATATAAGAACGGTGCTTTTGTCGGCCAGCATGGATCGTGGAATCGTGCTGAATTTTCTGGCTATAAAGTGGTTTTCGTGCCTTTCAGCAATGGCAGTCCGCAACCCCCTGAAGATTTTTTAACCGGCTTTATTGCCAATGAGGAAAAAAGTGAAGTGTATGGGCGGCCAGTGGGAGTAACGTTTGCTCCCGATGGAAGTTTATTGGTGAATGATGACGACAGTGGCATCATCTGGAAAGTTATTCCGGAGTAAACCGGACTGTTCAGTATTAACTTTATCAGGGCTGGTCAGGATGTGTTGCCGGGTGTATTTTTATTAGTAGGTCTGTACTCATCTTCCGCGCATCCGCTGTCTCAACTACCCGCTTTTAATAATATCATTATTGGCGATAGCAAGAT